>NZ_CP114910.1:2187876-2500430 GCF_027497395.1 Solwaraspora sp. WMMA2080
CGTCGTACGCCACGTCGACCGCCATGCCCTGTCGACGCAGCCCACGGACGATAGCGTCGGCGAGGTTGCGCTCGTCCTCGACCACCAGTACCCGCACCGCGACCTCCTTCACCCGTCCGGTCCCACCCTGCGCAGGCCCGCGTTAAGCCTGCGTGAAGCGGCGGGTATGAATCACAAACTAGTCGAGTCGTACCCCGTTGACGCTGGGCACCGATACCGGCACCCACGACCCCACCGGTCACCATTGAAGAGCTGTCCGCAACATTTCCGGGAACTCGAGTGGGTTCGTCAAGGCGCATCGGACCCGCGAGACGACGGTGGGTCGGGACATAGCGGCGACAACAGGGCCGCGAGATGAGCCGGCCACCCCGCCGCCACCTCAAACGGCCGCCGACCGTCCACCGCGACCACGAGCAGTCATGGCCGGAAACTACCGCTCGCCAACCGCAAGTTTTCTGAATATCGATATGAGTCGATCGATGCGTTAATGCCAACACCAACTGCTCTTGGAGGACATGTTCATAAAGAATGCCGATATGCCCGATTCATCAACTTGGCGCCTCAGCACCAGGTGCCCGAACGCCCGCGCCGACTCGCCAACTTGCTCAGGTGCCCGACGCAGACAGAGATCGACACTCTCCGTCGCCACCTGGGTGGCCGACCGTCCAACTGAGCGTCATCAACCGTCCCTGCTGACCACGGATACGCATCGCCGCTGGGCAGCTCTCACCTGAAGAGTGACAGATTGTCCTACTTCCCTGTCGGAGGATCAGCATGATCTCCCAGACCCGTCCTGCCCGACGTCGGTTTCGAACGCTCTGGGCATCCGGCATCGCCGCACTTGTCGTAGTCCTGACCGTGTCGTTGATGCCGAATCTCGCCAGCGCGGCCGAAAGCACCCTGGGGGCGGCCGCCGCCCAGTCCGGCCGCTACTTCGGCACCGCCGTCGCTGCCAACAAACTCGGCGACTCGACGTACGTGAACATCCTCAACCGGGAGTTCAACAGTGTCACCGCCGAGAACGAGTTGAAACTCGACGCCACCGAACCACAACAGAACCAGTTCACCTTCACCAACGGCGACCGGATCGTCAACCACGCCATCTCCCGCGGCATGGCCGTCCGCGGCCACACCCTCGCCTGGCACTCCCAGCAACCCGGCTGGATGCAACAGATGGAAGGCAACGCCCTCCGCCAGGCCATGCTCAACCACGGCAACTCCGGCGCCCGCCGCAACTCCAACCTCCAACGCACCGGCAACGACTGGATCGAAGCCGCCTTCCGCGCCGCCCGCGCCGCCGACCCCGGCACCAAACGGTAGTTGTCAAGTCAAATTGAGACGGTTTGTGCCTGCTGGGTTGGCTGGTTGATCCAGGCCTGGTCGGGTAGCCGTGGTGCGCGTGGCCGGCGGGTGAACCGGTCCGGATGGGCGGCGTGGGCGGCGTCGAGGGCGCGTTGGCGCTGCTCGCGGACCTGCTCGGCGGTGCCGTAGCCTACCGCCCCGGCGTCCTCACCCTCCAACGCTGACCGAAACCCACACCACACCACGACGCGGCGGGCCCGGCACCACGCCGGGCCCGCCTTGCAGTCCCGGGACCGGATGTCGGCGGCGCACCTCGGCAACACGGAAAGCTTGCGATGACTCGGCGACGGCGTGTCGATGAGGCAGAGTGGATCAACCCCGAACGACGGCCGTCCGCAGAGCTCGCGGGAACCGGTGCGCGAGCGACTGACTCGACGCTCAGCTGCGCCGGCCGGCACCACGTCGGGTGGTGGCCCGGTCACCGGAAACGTCACCGACGAAGCCCGTGCCGGCCGGCGGGTCGTTGTCCGGATCATCCAGCCCGGAGATCCAGCCGGTCACGTCGCGCGCCACGTCCTGCGCGGTCAGCCGCAGATCGGCAAGGATCTGCGCCCGGCTGCCGTGCGGATGCCAGTCGGCCGGTACGCCGAGATCACGCAGCGGCACCGGCACATCGGCATCGCGCAGCGCCTTGGCAACGGCGTCCCCGACACCGCCGGTGCGTACCCCGTCCTCGACGGTGACCACCAGCCGGTGTGCGGCGGCGAGCTCGACCAGCTCGGCGGCGACTGGACGGACCCAGCGCGGGTCGACCACGGTCACCCCGTAGCCCTGCTCGGCGACCCGGGCCGCCACGTCGACGCCGAGGTGTCCGAACGCGCCGACGGCGATCAGCAGCACGTCGCGCCGGTCGGACTCGACCAGCACGTCCACCCCCCCGACCCGACGCACCGCCGGCAGGTCGGCGGCGACCGAACCGGTCGGGAAGCGCACCAGGGTCGGGCCGTCGTCGACCGCCACCGCCTCGCGCAGCTCCTCACGCAGAGTCGCCGCGTCCCGGGGGGCGGCGATCCGCAGCCCTGGCACCACCCCGAAGACCGACATGTCCCAGATGCCGTAGTGGCTGGGCCCGTCCGGGCCGGTCACCCCGGCCCGGTCCAGCACGAAGGTCACCGGCAACCGGTGCATCGCCACGTCCAGCAGCACCTGGTCGAACGCCCGGTTGAGGAACGTCGCGTAGACCGCGACCACCGGGTGCAGCCCGCCCATCGCCAGGCCGGCGGCCGAGGTGGTGGCGTGCTGCTCGGCGATACCGACGTCGTACACCCGGTGCGGGTACTTGCGGGCCAGCGACGCGATGCCGGTCGGCTCGGCCATCGCCGCGGTGATCCCGACGACGTCGGGCCGCTCGTCGGCGACCGCCACCAGCTCGTCGGCGAAGACGTGGGTCCACTTCACCGCCGGCGCGGCCAGCAGCTTGCCGGTCTCCACATCGAAAGCGCTGCTCGGACCGTGCAGGCAGTCGGCCTCGTCCTCCTCGGCCGGCCGGTAGCCGTACCCCTTTCGGGTCACCACGTGCACGATCACCGGCCCGCCGAAGCCCTTGGCCCGCTGCAACGCCGACTCGACGGCGGCCAGGTCGTGGCCGTCGATCGGGCCGACGTACTTGATGCCGAGGTCCTCGAACATGGTCTGCGGCGCGACCGCGTCCTTGATGCCCTTCTTGACCGCGTGCAGCACCTCGTACATCGGCCGGCCGACCATCGGGGTGGCGCCGAGGGTGTCCTTGACCAGGTCGAGGACCTTCTCGTAGCCGGGGTTCAGCCGTAGGGCCGCCAGGTGGTCGGCCAGACCACCGATGGTCGGCGCGTACGACCGGCCGTTGTCGTTGACCACGATGACCAGCGGGTTGCGGGCACCGGCTATGTTGTTGAGCGCCTCCCAGCACATGCCGCCGGTCAACGCCCCGTCACCGACGACGGCGACCACGCTGCGCGCCTCGCCGCGCAACGCGTACGCCTTGGCCAGACCATCCGCATAGGACAGTGCGGTGGAGGCGTGCGAGTTCTCGATCAGGTCGTGCTCGCTCTCGGCCTGGCTCGGATAGCCGGACAGGCCACCTCGTTGGCGGAGCTGGTCGAAGGCGGCCTGCCGGCCGGTCAGGATCTTGTGCACGTACGCCTGGTGACCGGTGTCGAACAGGAACCGGTCCCGAGGTGAGTCGAAGACCCGGTGCATGGCGATGGTCAACTCCACCACACCGAGGTTGGGTCCCAGGTGCCCGCCGGTGCGGGACACCTTGGCGACCAGGAAGTCACGGATCTCGGCGGACAGCACCGCCAGCTCGTCGGCGGAGAGCCGCTTGACGTCCTGAGGTGTGCGGACGGTGGCCAGCAATCGGCCGTCGGATCCTGCCTCTACCTGGCTCAATTTCGCTCCCAACTGCCCGGCGCGCGCCGATGTGCGGCGCTGGGCGGCTACCCGGCGGCGGCGTACGCTCCGGCCCGCGTACGGCGTCCGCCCATGACCGCAGAGTCTATCGGGATCGCGCCGCTGCGCAGCGCCGCCGACCGGTCGACGTGCGGCCTGCTGGCGGGCCGATGTGCGGCCTGCCCGCGGGTCCGTCCGACCGGGGTCATCGACCGGCGGCCGGGGTGAGCAGGGCGACGCACTCGACGTGCCGGGTCATCGGGAAGCAGTCGTAGCCGTGCAACGCCGTCAGCGACCAGCCGAGGTCGCGGAAGGTACGCACGTCCCGGGCGAGCGCGGCCGGGTCGCAGGCAACGTAGGCGATGGCCCGCCGGGTGGCCGCTGCGATCCCGGCGACCACGCGGGCGCCCGCACCGGCCCGGGGCGGATCGAGCACCACCAGGTCGACCGGTCCGGTGATCCGGCGGCGGGTCAGCGCCGTCTCCACCCGGGCCGCGACCACCTCGATCCGGGGCAGGTCGGCCAGGTTGAGTCGGGCCGCAGCCACCCCGGCGGACGACGATTCGACCATCGTGACCCGCCCGTGCGGCCCGGTCCGGCCGGCCACCGCGGCGGCGAACAGACCAGCACCGCCGTACAGGTCCCACGCCGACTCGCCGGGACGGGGACGCAGCAGGTCCAGCACCGAGGTGATCAGGGTGTCGGCGGCCGCCGGATGCACCTGCCAGAACGCCCCGGCCGGCAGCCGCCAGTGGCGGCCGGCGGCGGACTCAGTGACCTGCGTCACCGAACCGGGTAGCGCATCGGACACCGCGCCGGGCAGGTCCGACTGCGCACCGGACCCAGCGCCGGACGTCCCCGCCGACCGGGGTGCCGACCCGCCGACCGGGGTGACGACGACCTCGCCGGCGGCCGAGGCGACCACCTCGACCGCGTCGACACCCGGCCACCGACGTCCGGCGGCCGGCACCACCGGCGCCGCCTGCACGGCCGGGTGGGCGATCAGGCAACGGTCCACCGGCACCACCTCGTGTGACCGGTGCTTGAGCAGGCCGGCCCGGTCTGCGGCGTCGACGGTGTAGCGCACCCGGGTCCGCCAGCCGAGCGGTCCGCCCGGCAGCGGCCGGACCTGCGGCGCCAACCCGTCGACCTCGGCCCCGGTCAGCCCACCGAGTCGCAGCAGTTGCTCCCGGACCACCGCCTCCTTCCAGGCCAGCTGACCGGCCACGGTGACGTGCTGCAGGTCGCAGCCGCCGCAGCGGCCGGGGCCGGCGTACCGGCAGGGTGGCTCGACCCGGTCCGGAGCCGGTTCGTGCACGGTCACCGCGTCACCGCGCAGGTAGCCCCGGTGCGTCTCGGTGATCTCGACGGTGACCAGTTCGCCCGGCAGGGCGTGCCGGACGAAGACCACCTGGCCGTCGACCCGGGCGACGCAGTGGCCGCCGTGTGCCACGGTGCCCACCCGTACCGTCGTCCGGTCGCCTTCCGCCAGGTCGGCCCGTGCGGAATTTCCGGTGTCACCGGTCACCGCGTACCTGCCCCTCCGACGCCGGCCGTTGGCCGCCCGACCCCGCCGGATCCGCCGGCACCGTCGGCCCGGCCGAATCGGACGCGACAGCCAGATCGTCCGGGTCGACCGGGTCGATCGGATCAGTGGGCATCGGGCGCGGACCACGCGCCGGACCGCGGCTGAGCGCCTCGTCGTACCGGCTCAGGTCCCGGCCGACGCTCGACGCCAACTGCCATGGGACGCTGGTCACCATCACCCCCGGTTCGAACAGCAGCCGGCCCTTCAGCCGAAGCGCGCTCTGGTTGTGCAGCAGGTTCTCCCACCAGTGGCCGACCACGTACTCGGGGATGAACACGGTGACCACGTCGCGTGGCGCGTCGCGACGCACCGACTTGACGTAGTCGATGATCGGCCGGGTGATCTCCCGGTACGGCGAGTCGACCACGGTCAGCGGCACCGGCAGCTCGCGGCGGTCCCACTCGGCCTGCACCGCGCGGGTGTCCGCGTCGTCCACCCGTACGGTGAGCGCGGCCAGCGAGTCCGGGCGGGTGGCCTGGGCGTACGCGACCGCCCGCAGCGTCGGCAGGTGGACCTTGCTGACCAGCACCACGGCGTGGTTGCGGGCGGGCAGCACCGGCCGGCCCTCGGCCGGGGTGAGTTCCCGGGCCACCGTGTCGTAGTGCCGGCGGATGCCCAGCATCAGCGCGTACACGCCGGCCATCGCGGCGATCGCGATCCACGCGCCGAGGGCGAACTTGGTGACCAGCACGACGACCAGGACGGCGCCGGTCAGCGTCATGCCGAACCCGTTGATCGCCCGCGCCCGGTGCATCCGACGGCGTACCGCCGGGTCCCGCTCGGTACGCAGTCGCCGGTTCCAGTGCCGCAGCATGCCGGCCTGGGACAGGGTGAACGAGACGAACACCCCGACGATGTAGAGCTGGATCAGCCGGGTCACCTCGGCCTGAAGCACCACGGTCAGCACGATCGCGAAGCCGGCGAGGAACAGGATGCCGTTGCTGAACGCCAGCCGGTCGCCCCGGGTGTGCAGCTGGCGGGGCAGGTACCGGTCCTGGGCGAGGATCGAGCCGAGCACCGGGAATCCGCTGAACGCGGTGTTCGCGGCGAGGAACAGGATCAGCGCGGTCACCCCGGCGGCGACGAAGAGCAGCACACCGGAGCCGAAGACGGTCTCGGCCAGCTGGGCCACCACCGTCTTCTGCACGTAGCCGTCCGGGCCGGACTCGATCTGCAGCGCCGGGTTCTCCACGAACTGCAGCCCGGTGAGCTGGGCCAGCCAGATGATCCCGGCGATCATGGCCACCGACAGCGCGCCGAGCAGCACCAGGGTGGTGGCGGCGTTGCGGCTCTTCGGTGGGCGAAACGCCGGCACGCCGTTGGAGATCGCCTCCACCCCGGTCAACGCCGCGCAGCCCGACGAGAAGGCCCGCAGCAGCAGGAACGCCATCGCGAAGCCGGTCAGGTCGACCCACTCGGCGGCGATGACCAGGTCCGCGCTGGGCGCGCGCAGGTCGTGCCCGAGGATGAAGATCCGGATCAGGCCGGTGGCGATTACCGCGGTGATCACGATGACGAAGCCGTACGTCGGTACGGCGAACATCCGCCCGGACTCCCGCACCCCGCGCAGGTTGAGGGCGGTGAGCGCCACGATGGCCGCCACCGCCACCGGCACCTTGTGCTCGGCCACGAACGGCAGCACCGAGCCGAGGTTGGCCACCCCGGAGGCGACCGAGACGGCGACGGTCAGTACGTAGTCGATCAGCAGGGCGCTGGCCACCCCGACGCCGAACCGAGGACCGAGGTTGACGCTGGCCACCTCGTAGTCGCCGCCACCGGACGGGTAGGCGTGCACGTTCTGCCGGTAGCTGGCCACCACCGTGACCATCACCACCGCCACCGCCAGAGTGACCCACGGCGAGTAGACGAACGCGGCCGCCCCGGCGATGGACAGGGTCAGCAGGATCTCGTCCGGCGCGTACGCCACCGAGGAGAGCGCGTCGGACGAGAAGACCGGCAGCGCCACCCGCTTGGGCAGCAGGGTGTGCTGGAGCCGGTCGGACCGGAACGGCCGGCCCAGCAGCAGCCGTTTGATCAGGGAGGTCGGACTGGCCACAAGCGCTAAGGGTACGGCCGTCCGGCTCCCGACGAATCCGGGTGGCTGATCACGCGGCCTGCCCGCCGGCACGGTACGGTCGGCGCGTCATCCGGCCGCCGCGTGGCAGGCTGGCAGGTGAACGTGGGTCCGCTCCGGCACGCGTTCGACGGATCGCCCTGCGGGAGGGCCCAGGTGCACGTCGTGATCATGGGTTGCGGCCGGGTCGGCTCGACCCTGGCACACAACCTGGAGGACCGCGGCCACTCGGTCGCGGTGATCGACAAGGACGCCAACGCGTTCCGTCGGCTGCCCAACGACTTCGCCGGCACCCGGGTCACCGGCTCCGGCTACGACCGCGACGTGCTGCAGTCGGCCGGGATCGAGCAGGCCGACGCCTTCGCCGCCGTCTCCAGTGGCGACAACTCCAACATCATCTCGGCCCGGCTGGCCCGCGAGACGTTCGGCGTGTCCCGGGTCGCCGCCCGCATCTACGACCAGCGGCGGGCCGAGGTCTACGAACGGCTCGGCATCCCGACGGTGGCGACCGTACGGTGGACCGCCGACCGGATGCTGCGGCACCTGGTCCCCGAAGGGCACGTGGAGATCTTCCGGGACCCGACCAGCACGGTGTCGATCGTCGAGGTGCCGCTGCACCGGGAGTGGATCGGGCGGCCGCTGCAGGCGCTGGAGCGGGCGGCCGGCACCCGGGCGGCCTACCTGATGCGGTTCGGAATCGGCACGCTGCCGACCCCGTCAACCGTGCTGCAGGAAGGTGACCAGGTCTTCATGCTGGTCACCGACGACATTGCCGACGCCGTCACGTTGACCGCCGGCAGCCTGCCGGAAGGAGCGCGGTGATGCGGGTGGCCATCGCGGGTGCCGGCAACGTCGGCCGCTCCATCGCCCAGGAACTGATCGGCAACGGCCATCAGGTGACCCTCATCGAACGCAATCCCGCGCTGTTCCTGCCGGACCGGGTGCCGGAGGCCGACTGGGTGTTGGCCGACGCATGCGAGGTGGCCAGCCTGGAGGACGTCGAGCTGAGCACGTACGACGTGGTCGTCGCGGCCACCGGGGACGACAAGGTGAACCTGGTGGTCTCGCTGCTGGCCAAGACGGAGTTCAGCGTCCTCCGGGTGGTGGCACGGGTGAACCGGGCCGAGAACGAGTGGCTGTTCACCGAGCAGTGGGGCGTCGACGTGGCGGTCAGCAAGCCACGGGTGATGGCGGCACTGGTCGAGGAGGCGGTGACGGTCGGCGACCTGGTCCGACTGATGACCTTCCGCCAGGGTGAGGCGAACCTGGTGGAGATCACCCTGCCGACCGACGCCCCGTACGTCGGGCACGCCGTGCGCACCGTGCCGCTGCCCCGCGACTCCGCCCTGGTGGCGATCGTCCGGGGCAAGCGGGTACTGACCCCCGGCCCGGACGACCCGCTCGAACCCGGTGACGAACTCGTCTTCGTCTGCACCGCTGAGGTGGAGGACGACGTCCGAGCGGTCGTCCTCGGGGCGGACAGCGTGGCCCGCACCCGGCGCGGCGAGCAGCCGCCAGCGCCGGTCCGCAACGAGCAACCGCCACCGCAGGACTGAACCCCGGCCGGCCAGCGGACGGGCGGCTGTCAGTTCGAGGCGGCCAGCACCGGTCCGGCGCCGTGGCGCTCACGGTTGACCCGACGGACGACCCAGATGGTGATCGCCAGCAGCACCGCGTACGGCGGATAGCCGAGCAGCAGCCGGGAGACGCCCAGCGCGGTCTCCATCGACGCGACGTAGAAGCCGGCCTGTACACCGACCTTGAGCAGCCAGACGACGCCCCAGAGCACGGTCAGCCGGTTGAAGGTGCGGATCAGCACGGGGTCGGCGCGCCACTCGGAGCGGCCGCCTGCCGCGAGCACCGACCAGATCCAGCCGACCAGCGGCTGGCGGATCACCACCGAGCCGAGCAGAGCCAGTCCGTAGCCGATGCCGTACAGGATGCCGGGCAGGTAGAAGTCGCGTTCCTCGCCGGTCCGCCAGGCGAGCAGGGCACCGATGCCGATGCCGAACAGCCCGTTGACCGCGTGCCGGATCGGACGACGCTGCAGCAGCCGGACCACCGCGATACCGACCGCGACACTCACCGCGGCGATCAGCGCCACCGACAGTTCCCAGATGACGTTGCAGACAACGAAGACGGCGATCGGCACGCTCGACTCGACGAGCCCGCGCCAGCCGCCGAGCTGCTCGGCCATCTGCTCGGTGATGCTCGGCAGGCGTTCCTCGTCGTCATTGCCGGCTGCCGGGGGGTGCTGTCCAGAGGTCATCGGCACCGCCTTCCTTCGTCGGTGGCGGCGCCGGACGGGACCGGCCGGCTCACCGGGGGGATTCCAACTCGTAGTGCGGGTTGTAGATCACCTTACGGTCGTCGCGGACCGCGACCCGGCCGCGGGCGGTGAGCTGGCGGCCTGGTTCGATACCGGCGATCCGTCGCCGGCCCAGCCAGACCAGGGTGACGACGTCGCTACCGTCGTAGAGGTCGGCCTCCAGGCTCGGCAGGTTGGTCCGAGGGCAGTAGACCACCGTACGGAGCCGACCGGAGACCGAGACAACCTCGCCGCGGTGACACTGCCCGGCGGGGGTAGCTCCGCACTCGGCGCTCTCCCGCTGTAGCTGTTCGGCGTCAAGCTCGGCTTCGGTGGCGGCGAGCCGGCGCAGGAACCGGCGCAGCGACGGACGGCGTTCATCGATCGCCATGACCGTCTGCCCCTCCTCGGCGTCGCCGGTGCGGCGCGGATCCACGTCGGGCGCGGACCGCCCCACCAGGGTACGCCGCGACCGGCACCGGCCAACTGGCCGGTGCGCCCGGCCGATCGGTGGGCCCGGCCCGCCGGTGCCGCCACGGCGGGCGGCGGGGGCGGCGGCGCGCTACGGCGTGGCCGGCGGCGACTGCCGCGCCTGCTCGGCGAGCTCGCGGGGCAGTCGCAGCGGCAACGGTTCGCGTACCGGCTTGGCCTCCTGGCCGCGGTTGACGACCAGACCGTGCAGCACCTCGATGAGCGTCGCGGCGGCCGACGGGTCCACGGCGGCCGGGCCCTGGAACAGCGCCCGCACCATCCAGCGTGGTCCGTCGATGCCGACGAACCGCAGGTCGGTGCCGCCGTCCGGGGTACGCACCTGGGCCACCAGCTCAGGTCCGTACTCGCCGACGGCTTCCCGGACGGTCGCCCCGTCGCGGCGCAGCGACTCGGTGATCTCGACGCGCACCTCGTCCCAGATGCCCTCGGTACGCGGTGCGGCGAAGACCCCGAGCTGCAGCGCACTGCCCCGGTTGGCGAGCACCACCTGCTGGATCGCCCCGTCCGGGTTGGCCTGGACCCGGACCTCCACCCCTTCGATCGCGGGGATCTGCAGGCTGCCCAGGTCGAGCCGGCGGACGCCGGTCGGGGCCTCGGTCACGTCGTACGGGCCCTGCGTGGGGTTGCCTGGCGCCAGGTCGTCGGTCTCGGGACCGACGAGTCCGTCCTGGGCGTGCCGGCCGCGCCCGCGGCCGCGGGAGAAGACCACGATGCCAACCTTCCGTATGCGCTGTCGCTGGTCAGCGGGCTGCCGGTTCGGCCGGGGTCGGCTGGACCACGACGGACAGGCCGGCATGGCCGCCGGTCGAGCCGTGTCCGGCGGAACCTCGCGCCGAGTCGGGCAGCTCGTCGACGACAGAGAACTCTGCTGTTTCGACGCGTTGTATCACAAGTTGGGCTATCCGGTCACCTCGGCATATCCGGGCCGGCCGGGACGGATCGTGGTTGATCAGGTTCACCAGGATCTCACCGCGGTAGCCCGCGTCGACCGTACCGGGGGCGTTCAGCACGGTGACGCCCAGCCGCGCGGCGAGGCCGGAGCGGGGGTGGACCAGCCCGACGTACCCGGCCGGCAGTGCGACCGCCACCCCGGTACGCACCAGTGCCCGCGCGCCGGGAGCCAACTCGGCGTCCTCGGCGGCGAACAGGTCAGCCCCGGCGTCGTCGGGATGGGCGTAGCCCGGCACCGGCAGACCCGGATCGAGCCGACACACCGCCACCCGCACCGTGTCAGACATGAACCCCACCTCTCCGCCACCGCCGACCGGGACGACTCCCGCGCACCACAGGCCGCCGAACACACCCCGCTGCTGAACCCGTACCCTCGGACGACGTGGCATCCGCTTCCGCCGAACCCGACACACCGTACCGGGCCGTGGTGCACTACCGGGAGCGACTCCGCCTGCCGTGGTGGCTCTGGGTGGGCGGATCGGCGCTCGCCGCCTTCCTGGCCACCGAGGTCTGGATGGGCACCTCCGGGGTCCGGGCCTGGCTGCCGTTCAGCGTGCTGCTGCCGTCGACCGTCGCCGGCCTGTGGTGGCTGGGTCGAATCCCGATCCGGGTCACCTCGGACGAGCTCCAGGTCGACGATGCCCGACTGCCCCTGCGGTACGTCGCCGAGGTCGTCGCCCTGGACGGCGACGGCCGCCGGGAACTGCTCGGAGTAGGCGCCGATCCGCTGGCGTTCGTCATCCAACGGCCGTGGATCGCCGGCGCCGTACAGGTCGTGCTGAACGATCCGGCGGACCCCACGCCGTACTGGGTGGTGAGCACCCGGGACCCGGTCCGGTTGGCCGGCGAGATCCGCGCCGCCCGGCAGGGCCAGGCAGCCGGCCCGACCGGTGACCGCCCGACGGCTGGCGGCGCCACCGGCGAGCCGCCGGCACGCTGAGGCCGGATCATTCGGGCTGTGGGCGCACGCCCCCGATCGCCGGTGGAGCCGGCGGATGCATCAGACCGAGCGCCCGCCGCTGGCTACCCAGGTCGGCGCGGACGCGGTCGGCGAGTGCCCGGGTCGCCCGACGGTTGAGATAGCTGGCCACCGCCGCGCCGGTCAGGAACGGGCCGAGGGTGGTGAGGTTGCGGCCGAATCGGCGAAGCAGGAGCTCGCCCAGCTCGCGACGGGCGGCGGTGCCGAGCACCGCGCCCACTCCGACACCGGGCACCATCGGGTTGACGCCCCGCTGGTTGGCCCAGGCGTGGATCATGTTGACGGCACGCTCCGTGCCGGTACCGGGCACCGGTACGCCGTACACCTGGTGCAGCTCGCCGACCAGCTTGAGCTCCACGGCCACGACGGCGACCGTCTCGGCCGCCAGCAGTACCGGCGCGGACAGCAGGGTCGGGGTGACGGTCCACTGGACCGCCGAGACGCCGCCACCCGCCGCGCCGATCCCGGCGCTGACCCGGCTGGCGTTGCGGATCAGCCGCTCGGCCAGCTCCTCGTCGTCGAGGCCCGGATGGTGCTGGCGCAACGTGGCCAGATCGCGGACCGGGAGGTACGGGGCGACGTCGGCCACCGCCTGGACCAGCCACCGGCCCGCCGCCGCCGGCTTGAACAGCTCGGTCACGCCGCGCCGACGCAGTTGTTCGACGAGCCGCCCGAGCAGGCGTCGCCGGGCGACCGGCGGGGTCGCGTCCCCGGTCAGTTCGGCCACTGTGGCGGCGAACCGGTCGGTCCCGGCCCGGTCGCCGTCCTGCGCGGAGCGGTCAGGATCGGTCATGCTGCCTCCAGGGCCGGCGGCCGGACACGGTCACGGCGACTGCGGCGACCTCGTGTCGAGGTCGCCGCGTGTCCCCCTCTTCCCCCGGTGTGTCGTCAGGTGCACTCGCGACAGATCAGCTCGTTGTTGCGCTCGACGGCGAGTTGACTGCGGTGGTGGACCAGGAAGCAGCGCGCGCAGCGGAACTCGTCCGACTGCATCGGCAGCACCTTCACCGTCAGTTCCTCGTCCGCCAGGTCGGCACCGGGCAGCTCGAAGCTCTCGGCCACCTCGGCTTCGTCCACATCGACGGCGCCCGACTGTGAGTCGACGCGCCGTGCCTTGAGCTCCTCCAGGCTGTCCTCGCCGAGGTCGACCTCGTCGCGACGCGGAGCGTCGTAGTCGGTGGCCATCGGTTCACTCTCCCGTATCGTTCAGTCGCTTCCGGTGATAACGCCGGACGACGGTATTTCGGTTCCCGTGCGGGCCCTGATGAGACCGCATCCCGGCGAAACGTACCGTTTTGCGCCGTTTTGCGGTTGCCGCAGGAAACTCCCCCCGCGAGCGCGGTACCTTACCCCTCTCTGGCCGACGCATGTATACCGCCCTTGTGGGACTGATGTACGCCCAGACACCGGAAGTTGTTCCCAGTGTGACTCAGGCGACACGAAGATAGGGGTACCCGCCGGCCGATCGGCGCCGGCACGCCGGCCGGACGGCGAGCTGTTTACCGTGCCGTCCGGACAACCGCTAACCTCGGCGGGCATACTCGGTACTCACCGGTGCGGCGGGCCGACACCCGGCACCGCCACACCTCGCAGGGGGCCAGATCCATGAGCTTTGCGCGCGTGCGAGCGCTCGTTGTCATCGGCGGACTTGTCGTGTTCGCCCTGGTCTTCGTCATCGTCGCGATGGTCCGCGACAGCCAGGGGGGCGAGGCCACCGCGACCACCTGCCCGGACGGCTGGGCACTGGCCGACGTCCAACTGCGGGAGGCCAAGGACGTCCGGCTCAATGTCTACAATGCGACCGACACCAGCGGGCTCGCCACCAACATCGCCGACGATCTGAGCAACCGCAACTTCCAGATCGAGGAGGCGGCCAACGACCCGGAGGGTCGGCGGATCGACGACGTGGCCGTGCTGCGGTACGGCCCCGAGGCGGTCGGCTCGGCCCACCTGATGCGCGCGTACTTCCTCGACCAGGCCAGGACCGAGTACGACCCGGCCCGCGAGGACGACATCGTGGACGTGGTCATTGGCAACGCGTTCCGGCAACTGGCGACCACCACCGAGGTGAACCAGTCGCTGGCGGCGCTGGGCAAGCCGGTGCTGCCGCCACAGACCTGCGCCGCGCCCGAGGACTGACCGACCCTGCCCTCACGGCCCGCTGGCGGCGTCCAGCCGGTTCAGGTGCCCCTCCAGCGCCGGGAACAACGCCGGTGGAGCGGCCACCACCATCTGCGGTCCGGCCGGTGCCCCGGCCAGTCCGGCGACCAGCAGGCCCGCTTCCGCCGCCACCAGTCCCCCCGCCGCCTGGTCCCAGGGGTTGAGGCCCTTCTCGAAGTACGCGTCGACCTGGCCCTCGGCGGCCAGGCACAGGTCGATCGCCGCCGCGCCGAACCGGCGGATGTCCCGCACATGCGGCATCAGGCCGACGAGCACCTGCGCCTGGTGCACCCGGCGCGCCGAGTCGTAGCCGAACCCGGTGGCGACCAGGGCCTGGGCCAGCTCCGACTGATCGGAGCCGGCCAGCCGTCGCCCGTCGCGGTAGGCACCACCGCCCCGCACGGCGGTCCATTCGGCCCCGGTGGCCGCGTTGCGCACCACTCCCGCGACCACCTGGCCGTCGACCTCTGCGGCGAGCGACACGGCGTAGTTCGGCAGCCCGTACAGGTAGTTCACCGTGCCGTCGATCGGGTCGAGGATCCAGCGCACCCGGGCCGACCCGGACGGAGCGGAGTCGCCGTACTCCTCGCCCAGCACGGAGTCGGTCGGGCGCCGCTCGCGCAGGGCCGCGACGGCCTGACGTTCGACCGCCCGGTCCGCGGCGGTCACCACGTCGGTCGCGGTGCTCTTGGTGGCCAGCCCGGAGACCCCGGCCCGGCGCATCTCGGCCGCGGTGCGCGCCGCCGCCCGCGCGACGTCGACCGCGATCTCCAACAGGTGGTCCGGTTCGGGTGTCCGCTCCGCCATCGTCTCCCCTTCTTCGCCGTACGCCCGGTTCTCCGCCGCCTTCGCCAGGGTGGCCGGGGACCGGTGGCCACCTCGGCCGGGTGGTCAACGACAATCACCCGTACGGCAGGGGTAACATCCTGTCAAAGTCCACGTTCGTCCCATGTCGGTGGCCCCCGACCGGCGGCTGGCTCGCGCGTGGCGGGATGATCCCCACAAACGGCGTTACAATTCACGCCTGCCCTCGTGTCACGGTCAGCCGGTCCGGCCGGTGGAGCGGTCGCGGGGGGACACAATCACAACCGGCACGTCGCTCCGCGCTGCGGTGGCCGGTCCGGCCGTGCTCGTTCATCGCCTCCGGAAGGTCATTCGTGACAGAACTCCGCCACACCGGCGCCGACGTACGCTCGCTAACCGACACCCTGATCGCCCATGCCGAACAGGCCGGTGGTCAGCTAACGTCGGCCGAGGTCGCACGGACGGTTGAGTCCGCCGAAGTGACTCCGGCCCAAGCCAAGAAGATTCTCCGCGCGCTCGCCGACGCCGGCGTCACGGTCGTGGTGGACGGCTCGGCCAGCACTCGGCGCCGGGTCGCCGCGGCCCGGTCCGCCACCCCGGCGTCCAAGGCCACCACGGCCAAGACCACCCGTCGGGCCCCGACCGCCCCGAAACAGGCGCCGGGTCCCGACGAGCCGGCCCCGGCCGTGGCCGTGCCGGCGAAGAAGGCCACCACCCGCAAGGCCACCACGGCGGCGGTGCCGGCCGCAGCGCAGAACGGCACCCCGGCCGAGGAGCCGGCGGCCAAGCCCGCCGCGAAGCCCGCGCCGAAGGGCACCCGGACCCGGGCCGCCAAGGCAGCCGGTGGTGCCGCCCCGGCCAAGGCCGCCGGCGCCACGCCGGCCGGCAAGGCCCCGGCCAAGGCGGGCAAGGCCACCGCGAAGGACGGCAGCAACCCGGACACGCCGGACGAGGAGATCGATCCGGAGACACTGGCGGCAGAGATCGAGGACGTCGTGGTGGAGGAGCCGGCCGAGCTCGCCCAGGCGGCCGAGGCCGACGCTACCCGGGACAACGACTTCGAGTGGGATGACGAGGAGTCCGAGGCGCTCAAGCAGGCCCGCCGGGACGCCGAGCTGACCGCCTCGGCCGACTCGGTCCGGGCGTACCTGAAGCAGATCGGCAAGGTGCCGCTGCTCAACGCCGAGCAGGAAGTCGAGCTGGCCAAGCGGATCGAGGCCGGGCTGTACGCGGCGGAGCGGCTGCGGGCCGCCGACGAGAGCGACCAGAAGATGCCCACCCAGCTGACCCGGGACCTGGGCTGGATCTCCCGGGACGGGGAGCGGGCCAAGAACCACCTGCTGGAGGCAAACCTGCGGCTGGTCGTCTCGCTGGCCAAGCGGTACACCGGTCGGGGGATGGCCTTTCTCGACCTGATCCAGGAGGGCAACCTCGGCCTGATCCGCGCCGTCGAGAAGTTCGACTACACCAAGGGCTACAAGTTCTCCACCTACGCGACCTGGTGGATCCGCCAGGCCATCACCCGTGCCATGGCCGACCAGGCGCGCACCATCCGGATCCCGGTGCACATGGTCGAGGTGATCAACAAGCTGGGTCGTATCCAACGCGAGCTGCTGCAGGACTTGGGCCGTGAGCCCACGCCGGAGGAGCTGGCCAAGGAGATGGACATCACACCGGAAAAGGTGCTGGAGATCCAGCAGTACGCCCGGGAGCCCATCTCGCTGGACCAGACCATCGGCGACGAGGGCGACAGCCAGCTCGGTGACTTCATCGAGGACTCCGAAGCCGTGGTAGCGGTGGACGCAGTCTCCTTCTCGTTGCTGCAGGACCAGCTGCAGCAGGTGCTGCAGACCCTGTCGGAACGCGAGGCCGGGGTGGTCAGGTTGCGGTTCGGTCTCACCGACGGGCAGCCGCGGACGCTGGACGAGATCGGACAGGTCTACGGGGTCACCCGGGAGCGGATCCGCCAGATCGAGTCCAAGACGATGTCCAAGTTGCGACACCCGTCACGTTCGCAGGTGCTCCGGGACTACTTGGACTGACCAGTTCAGGGCAACCCAATGTGTAACTTTGGTCACTTGGCGTCTACCAAACCCAGGTCATCACGGCGTTACCCGGCGGTGATCGTTGACGTGGCACCCTTGGTTCACGGCACACTGTGCCTACCAGGTGTGAGCCCGGTCCCCCGGGGGCACATCGGGAAGGCGGGGACCCCCGCCGGTGTTGGACGATGGGTGACAGACCGAAGAGTGTGTTCATCGGTGACGACCAGAGGAGGAAGGCGATGACCCCGACTCTCACGCCTCCGGAGACGGTGGATGCAGTAGGCGCCGATGAACGGTGCGACCGGTGCAACGCGGCCGGCAAACTACGGGTGACTTTGGCGGGCGGCAGCGAGCTGGTGTTCTGCGGACACCACGCCAACAAGTACGCCGACGATCTCGTCAAGATCGCGGTGCAGTTCAAGGCCGACCCTGAGTTCACTTGGCGTGGCGCCGATCTGATGGCCAACTGACACGACGAGACCACTGGACAGCGATGGCTGGGCCCCACCGGACGGTGGGGCCCAGCCCTTCTTTTTGCCTGCGCCAGCTGCTTATTCAACCAATTTGTTGCGAAGCTGCCCGGGATCAGCATAACCTCTTGTTCAACCAGAACGTTGAACAAGAGGGAGGTGCCGGGTGAGCGAGGACCGGTTGTCGCTGGTGTTCGCGGCGCTGGCCGACCCGACCCGCCGGGACATCGTCACCCGGCTGACCGACGGCGACGCCACCGTCAATCAACTGGCCGCGCCCTACGACATCTCGGTGCAGGCGGTCTCCCGGCACATCAAGGTGCTTGAGGACGCCGGCCTGGTCAGTCGCAGCCGGGACGCCCAGCGGCGGCCCTGCCACCTGGAAGCCGAGGTCTTCGACCTGATGTCCCGGTGGCTCGACCGGTACCGCCAACGGGCGGAGGAGCGGTTCAGCCGGCTGGACGCCGTTCTGGCGGCGCTGGACGACGACCAGCCGACCACCGACCGTCAAAGCACCCACGGAATCGACCCAAAACAGCAAGGAGCAGCGTGAAAGCCACGACCACGACCGGCGACCCGACCACCCGTACCCGTATCGAGGCGCACCCCGACCTGCCCTCGATCCAGATCGTCCGCGACTTCGCCGCGCCCCGGGCCCGGGTGTTCCGCGCCTGGATCGACCCCGACCTGGTCACCCAGTGGCTCGGCCCGAAGGACCTGGAGCTGCGGATCGAACACTGGGACGGCCGCACCGGCGGCAGCTACCGCTACACGAACTGGCGCGACGGCGAACAGATCGCCGGATTCTACGGTTCCTTCCACGAGGTACGCCCCGACGAGCGGCTGGTGCAGACCTTCACCTACGACGGGGTGCCTGACGGGGTCAGCCTGGACACCGCCACCTTCGAGGACCTGCCCGATGGCGGCACTCGGGTCACCGTACTGTCGCTGGTCGAAAACCTGGTCGCCCGCGACCAGATGCTGGCCAGCGGGATGGAGCACGGCGTCCGCGAGGGGTACGAGAAGCTGGACCACCTGCTGGCGACCGGCTGACCGGCACCTGCCCGGATCACAGCGTCTGCACCGTCGCGATCCGCTCCTCCAGCTGCTCGATGGTGGCCTGCGCACTCGGCGGGCCGCCGCACCGCCGCCGCAACTCGGCGTGGATCTTGCCGTGCGGCAGTCCGGTGCGGTGGTGGTGCGCGGCGACCAGGGCGTTCAGCTGACGGCGCAGGGTGATCCGCCGCTCCCCGGCCGTCGGTGCACGTTCCGCCGGCCGGGCGGCGGGTACCGGTTGATCCGTCGACCGGGCCCGCCGCTGCGCGGCGATCTGCTCGGCCTGCCTACGGTTCAGCAGCACCGTGACCTGATCGGGGGTGAGCAGGCCGGGCAGGCCGAGGTACTCCTCCTCCTCGGCGGTGCCGGCCTGGGCGCCGGTGCCGAACGAGGCGCCGTCGAAGATCACCTGGTCCAGCTCGGCGGTGGCGGACAGCGCCTCGAACCGCTTCTCCAGCTCCCCGCTGGCCTGCTCGTTGCGCTGGGCGCGCTCCAGCAGGTCGTCGTCGAAGCCCTCCCGCTTCTTGGCCGCCCCGATCACATGGTCCCGCTCGGCCTCCATCTCGCTGGCCAGCCCGAGCAGGTGCGGGACGCTGGGCAGGAACACCGTCGCCGACTCCCCCGGCCGGCGGGCCCGGACGAACCGGCCGATCGCCTGGGCGAAGTACAGCGGCGTCGAGGCGCTGGTCGCATAGACCCCGACGGCCAGCCGGGGGATGTCCACCCCTTCGGAGACCATCCGGACCGCCACCATCCAGCGCTGCTCGGACCGGGCGAACGCGGCGATCCGGGCCGACGCGCCGGCGTCGTCGGAGAGCACCACCGCGGCCTTCTCCCCGGTGAGCCGCTCCAGCAGCCGGGCGTACGAGCGGGCCGCCGCCTGATCGCTGGCGATGACCAGACCGCCGGCGTCGGACATGCCACCGTCGCGCAGGAAGGTGAGCCGGGCGTCGGCCGCGCGCAGCACCGCCGGCATCCAGTCGCCGGCCGGATCCAAGGCGGTCCGCCAAGCCTGGGCGACGAGGTCCTGGGTCATCGGCTCGCCCAGCCGGGCGGCGAGCTCGTCCCCGGCGCTGGTCCGCCACCGGGTCTCCCCCGAATAGGCCAGGAACAGTACCGGCCGGACCACCCCGTCGCGCAACGCGTCGGAGTAGCCGTAGATGCTGTCCGCCCGGGACCTCGGCAGGCCGTCGCCGCCCGCTTCGTAACGCACGAACGGGATCGGGTTGTCGTCCGAGCGGAACGGCGTACCGGTGAGCATCAGCCGGCGGACCGCCGGCTCGAACGCGGCCTTGATCCCGTCGCCCCAGGACCGGGAATCACCCGCGTGGTGGATCTCGTCGAGGATGACCAGCGTCCGCCGGGTCATCGTGCGCCGCCGATGCACCTGGGGAGCCATCCCGACCTGGGCATAGGTGACCACCGCGCCGTGAAAATCGGCGGCCGAGTGCAGGTCGGCGTTGCGGAACGCGGCGTCGAGCTGGATGCCGACCCGGCCGGCCGCCGCCGCCCACTGGGTCTTCAGGTGCTCGGTCGGTGCGACCACGGTGACCGCCTCGACGGTGCCGTCGGCCAGCAACTCGGCCGCGATCCGCAGCGCGAACGTGGTCTTACCGGCACCCGGCGTGGCGACGGCGAGGAAGTCCTCGCTGCGCCGGCGCAGATACTCCACCAGTGCCCGGCGCTGCCAACCGCGCAGCGCCGGGAACGTGTCGACCGTCGGCATGGTGGTCGGCACGCGAACCCCTTTCCCCCGTGATCGGACCCGGACCAGCCGGCGATCACGGAACCGTCTACCCGCTCGTCCGGCGGCCGTGACCGGAGTGCGGTCGACGGCCACGAAAAGGCCCTCGCGGCCGGTGGACGCGAAGGCCGATCGGAGTCCGGCTCAGCCGGTCATCGACTCGTAGATCTCCTTGCACCGGGGACAGACGGGTGATCCGGGTTTCGGCGTACGGGTCACCGGGAAACGCTCGCCGCACAGTGCGATCACGAAGGTGCCCATGACGGCGCTCTCGGCGATCTTGTCCTTGCGGACGTAGTGGAACATCTCCGGGCCGTTGTCGGCGTCGGCATCCTTGACCTCGGGACGCTCAAGAACCTCGGTAGTCACGTCGTCTCCCACCTCCAGGCTGAGAGTCTGGCAGTTTGTGGCGTACGGGTCCAACGTCCGGCACGACCCCCGCCCCGTACCGTGGTGATCATGGCAGAATCCGCAGGCCGCACCGGGCCGTTGCACTACGACATCCAGTACGGCGCCGAGGTGGCCGACGCCCGCCGGGACGGACGGGCCATCGTCGCCCTGGAAAGCACCATCATCGCACACGGCCTGCCGCGACCCGACAATCTGCGGGTCGCCCGCGAGATCGAGGCCGCGGTACGGGCCACCGGCGCGGTGCCGGCGACCATCGGCATGCTCGGCGGGCGGCTGGTGGTCGGGCTGGACGACGCCGAGCTCACCCGGCTGGCCGGCTCCGACACCGTCGCCAAGCTCTCCGCCCGGGACCTGGCGCTGGCCGCGGCGAGCGGCGTGGACGGGGCGACGACGGTCGCCGCCACCAGTGTGGTCGCGGCGGCGGCCGGGATCGGCGTGTTCGCCACCGGCGGGCTCGGCGGGGTGCACCGGGAGGCGGCGCAGACCTTCGACGAGTCGGCTGACCTGGTCACCCTGGCCGGTACGCCGATCACCGTGGTCTGCGCCGGGGTGAAGTCGATCCTGGACGTGGCGGCCACCCTGGAGCGGCTGGAGACCCTCGGTGTGGCGGTCGCCGGCTACCGCAGCCGGCGGTTCCCCGGCTTCTTCGTCACCGACAGCGGCCACGACCTGCACTGGTCGCTCGACTCGCCGGAGCACGTCGCCGAGGTGATCCGGGCCCGGCGTCGGCACGGCTTCGGCGGGGGCGCGCTGGTGGTGGCGCATCCGCTGCCGCCGCAGGAGCAACTGGATCCGGGCCTGCACGACACCACCCTGGCCACCGGGCTGGCCCGGATGGCCGAGGCAGGCGTCACCGGCAAAGAGGTCACCCCGTTCCTACTGGCGCACTTCCACTCGGCCACCGCGGGTGCCAGCCTGGCGGTGAACATCCGGATCATCCTGCGCAACGCCGACCTCGCCGGGCGGATCGCCGTGGCGGCGGCGGAGGCGGAGGCCGCCCACGCGGCGGAGTTCGCCGGTGCCGCAGAGCCGACCGGCACGGCGGGGTGACCGGCCGCAGGCTGACCGGCGACGCGATGGCCCTCAGTCGGCCGCGCCCCGGCCGGGTCCTGGTCGTCGGCGACCTGGTCACCGACGTGGTGGCCGTGCTCACCGCTCCGTTGGCGGCCGGTTCGGACACGGCGGGCGGGATCCGGTTCACCGGCGGCGGCCAGGCCGCCAACACCGCGGCCTGGCTGGCCGCGCACGGCGTACCGGTGACGTTGGTGGCGGCGGCCGGCGACGACGCCCTCGGGGACATCCGGCTGGCCGAGCTGGCCGCGGCCGGGGTCGACCTCGCGGTACGGCGCTGTCCGGACACGGCGACCGGCACGGTGATCGTGCTCGCCCACGGTGAGCAGCGCTCGATGGTCGCCGACCGGGGTGCCAACCTGTCGCTGCGGGCCGGTGACGTCGACGCCGCCGTGTCGCTGTTTCCCGACGCGACACACCTGCACCTGTCCGGCTACCCGCTGCTGCACCCGGGCAGCCGGGAGGCGGGCCGGCACGCGCTGGTCGCCGCCCGGTCGCGCGGCATGTCGACCAGCGTCGACGCGGCGTCGGCGGCTCCGCTGCTGGCCGCCGGACCGGCGAGGTTCCTCGACTGGGTACGCGGGACCGACCTGCTGCTGGCCAACCTCGACGAGGCCACGGCGCTGGGGCTGGCCGACGGGCTGCCGGAACCGGCGCCGGTCCGGCGGCTGGTGGTCAAGCGGGGCTCCGGTGGAGCCGTCTGGCACGAGCCGTCGACGGCGGTATCGGAGGCGGCGGTGGTCGTGTCGGAGGCGGTGGCGACGACCGTGCCGGTGGTCGACCCGACCGGCGCCGGTGACGCCTTCGCCGCAGGGCTACTCGCCGCCTGGCTCACCGGCGATGACCCGGTGACCGCGCTGGCCGCCGGTGGGCGGGCGGGCGCGACCGCGGTGGGGGTGGTCGGTGCCCGGCCGGTTCGCCGCGTCGGGTCAGGGCTCGACGTCGATGACGCGGGCCGGTGACGGCGTGGTCGGCACCGCGCCGACCTGCGCCGGGCCGCCCCGTGGAGTGGGTTGGCGCCGCTGGTTGCGCATCCGGTGCCGGTCCTTCGGCGGCCGGTCGTTGGCGAGCAGCACGGCCAGCCACGGCACCAGGATCATGCCGACCGCGCAGATCGGCAGCCAGAGCCAGAGCAGCGGCGCCTCGCTGGTCACCAGGACCGCGCCGACGATCAGACAGATGCCCCGGATCGACATCATCAGCACGTACCGACGTTGCCGGCCGCGCAGTTGGTCTCCCGGGCTCGGTTCGGCGTCGGTGATCACGGTGGGTTGCCCAGCGGTCCGTCGCACCGTGCCTCCTCCTGTCGCGTACCGCCAATCGTCGCACCTGCCGGCGCAGGTCGCCGAACGCCCAGCCGCAGATGTGACCGACCCACCAGCCGACGGACGTGACCGGCGGTGGCCGGTCGGTCAGCCCTTGGCCGCCTTCGCCGCCGCCTTCATCTGCTGCTTGTGTTCCCGGACCCGGACCAGGGAGTCCTCGTCGACGATGTCGGCCACCGAGACGTGCGCCCCGTCCCGGCCGAACTCGCCGGCCGCTTCCCGCCAGCCCGCCGGCTGTACGCCGAACCGCTTGCCGAGCAGCGCCAGGAAAATCTGCGCCTTCTGCTTGCCGAAGCCGGGCAGCTCGCTGATCCGGGCCAACGCGGTCGCCCCGTCCGGGGCGTCGGTCCAGATCCGGGCCGGGTCGTTGTCGTACCGGTCGACGACGATCCGGCAGACCTGCTGCACCCGTGCGGCCATCGCCTTCGGGAACCGGTGCAGCGCTGGCCGCTGTGCGAAGACCGCGATCAGCTCCTCAGGGTCGTACTCGGCGAGTTCGCGGGCGTCCGGCTGGTGCCCCAGCCGCAGACCCAGGTCGTAAGGCGCGGAGAAGGCGCGCTCCAGCGGCACCTGCTGATCCAGGACCATCGCGACGACCAGCGCCAGCGGGCTGCGCCGCAGCAACTCGTTGGCGTCCGCGTCGATGGGCAGCGAAAGGCTCATCCGCGTATCCTGCCCGATCGGAGCAGATCGTCCGGCGACGACCCGCCCCGCCGGGCAGGATGGGCCAGGATTAGTCAGGCGACCGGGCAGGATGGCAACGTGACCGACGACATGACCGATTATCCCGCGCTGCTCCACGCGGCCGGGATCGACCAGTTGCGAACCGCGCTCACCGCGGCCCGGTTCACCTCCACCGGGATCGCCGAGCGGCTGGGGCCACAGGCCACCTCCGCCGTGGCCCGCAACGACCACCGGGAAGCGCTACGACGCACCGCCGACGGTGATCCGCTCGCCACCCTGATCCGCCTGTTCGTCTGCGCCCAGACCGAGCCGGCCGACACCGTCGCCGCCGCGCTGGCGCCGCTGCCGCTTGCCGACGCGCTCGCCGCCGGACTGGTGGAGCAGTCACCGGACGGACCCGGGCTGCGGCAGGGCGTCGACCTGGAGCCGTACGGTGACGCCTGGTGGGTGATCTCGGACGTGCCGTCGCACCTGCGGGCGGGCCACCCGCTCGCCGCCGATCATGTCCTCGGCATCGGTGGCTCGTCGACCACCCTGGCCGGTGCGGTGCACCGGCGGCCGGTCGGCGCGGCGCTGGATCTCGGCACCGGCTGCGGCGTACAGGCGCTGCACCTGGCCGGCCACGCCGACAGCGTCACCGCGACCGACCTGTCGGCCCGGGCGCTGCGGTTCGCCGCCACCACCGCCGCGCTCAACGGCCAACGGTGGGAGCTGCTGCACGGTGACCTGACCGCGCCGGTCGCCGGTCGCCGGTTCGACCTCGTGGTCAGCAACCCGCCGTTCGTGGTCGGGCCGGGCACCGCCACCCACACGTACCGCGACTCTGGCCGGATCGGCGACGGAGTCTGTGCCGAACTCGCCGCCGCCGCCCCGGATCTGCTCGCCGACGGCGGCACCATGCACTACCTGGCGAACTGGATGCACGTCGCCGGGGAGGACTGGACCGAACGGGTCGCGGGCTGGCTGGCCGGTTCCGGGCTGGACGGCTGGGTGATCCAGCGGGAGGTCGCCGACCCGGTCTCCTACGTCAATCTGTGGCTGGCCGACGCCAGCGAGGGCCCGGACGCACACCGGGCGGCCGCCTGGCTCGACTGGTTCGACGCGCAGAAGGTCGAGGCGGTCGGCTTCGGTCTGGTCACCCTGCGCCGTAGCGGACACGCAGACCCGGTGGTCCGGGTCGAGGAGCTGCGCCAGCAGGTGGCACCGCCGCTGGGCGACCGGGTCGACGAGTGGTTCGCCCGGCAGGACTGGCTGCGCGCCCGCGACGCCGCCGGTCTGCTCGACGCCCGCTACCGGGCCGCCGACGGGCTGCGACTGCAGCAGGAGGCCGGCATCGGGGACGACGGCTGGGCGGTCGACCGGCAGACCGTCACGTTGACCGGTGGGCTGCGCTGGACCGAGGAGATCGATCCGCTGGTGCTGGCGGTGGTCGGCGGGTGCACCGGTCGGTTGCCGATGCGCGAGCAGTTGTCGCTGCTGGCGCTCGCGCACGACGTGCCCGAGCACGAGCTTGCCGAGGCCGCCGTGCCGGTCCTGGCCCGGCTGGTCGAACGCGGCATCCTGTTGCCGGAGTGACCGGCGGCGGTGTAATCGGCCGGCCGACGCGACCAGCCGGCCGACGCGACCAGCCGGGTGGCCGGTGTGGCAGGCTGGCCGGTGTGCGGGCGGTGGTGCAGACGGTCGGTCGGGCCTCGGTGACGGTCGACGGCGAAGTGGTCTCGGCGATCGGCCCCGGTCTGCTGGTGCTGCTCGGGGTGACCCACACCGACACGGTCACGACCGCCGCCGAGCTGGCCCGCAAGATCTACGAGCTGCGGATCTTCCCGCCTGATCCGCACGGTGAGGGCTCCGCCGAGCGTTCCGCCGCGCAGCTGGCCGCGCCGGTCCTGGTGGTCAGCCAGTTCACCTTGTATGGCGACGCGCGCCGGGGGCGACGGCCGAGCTGGTCCGCCGCCGCCCCGGCGGAGCTGGCCGAGCCACTGGTGACGGCGGTGGTCGAGGCACTGGCCGCGCGGGGCGCGACAGTACGCACCGGACGGTTCCGGGCGCACATGCAGGTGGAGAGCGTCAACATCGGACCGCAGACCATCCTTCTGGAACTGTGACGTCACTGTCAGCAACCGCCAGCCGGTGTACGGCAACGGTCAGGTCCCGAATTCATGCCACCTGGTCCCCGGCTAACCGTGACTTCACGCCCTACCCGGCAAGCTGGTTGTCACCAGCGGCAGTCCGCTGCTGGCTCACCACTTGTCGACGCGGGGAGGCGACTGAGAGTGGTCACACGTACCATCGAAGACGACATCGACACCACCGTCCAGGTCACCACCGACGGTCAGCACGACCTTGACGCCACCGACGACCGCGGCGCTTCGGCCGATCTGGTCCGCGCATACTTGAACGGGATCGGACGCACCAAGCTGCTCACCGCCGTGCAGGAGGTGCTGCTGGCCAAGCGGATCGAGGCCGGGCTGTTCGCCGAGGAGAAGCTCGCCGGGCCCGGCCGGCTGTCCGCGCAGCTGCGCGCCGACCTGGGCGTCGTCGCCGCCGAGGGCCGCGCCGCCAAGGACCACCTGCTGGAGGCGAACCTGCGGCTGGTGGTCAGCATCGCGAAGCGGTACACCGGTCGGGGGATGGCCTTCCTCGACCTGATCCAGGAGGGCAACCTCGGCCTGATCCGCGCCGTCGAGAAGTTCGACTACGCCAAGGGCTACAAGTTCTCCACCTACGCGACCTGGTGGATCCGCCAGGCCATCACCCGTGCCATGGCCGACCAGGCCCGCACCATCCGGATCCCGGTACACATGGTCGAGCAGGTCAACCGGATGGTACGGGCCCGTCGTGACCTGTCGGCGACGCTGGGGCGGGAGCCGACGATCGGCGAGATCGCCGCCGCCATGTCGGTGCCCGAGTTCCAGGTGATCGAGCTCATCTCCTACGACCGGGAGCCGGTCAGCCTGGACCAGACCGTCGGCGAGGACGGCGAGAGCGCCCTCGGCGATTTCGTCGCCGCCGTCGACCCGCGCGAGCAGGGCGGGGAGTCCGCGTCCGAGGGCAAGCTGCGCAACGAGGTGGAGATTGTCCTGTCCACCCTGTCCCAGCGGGAGCAGGCGGTGATCCGGCTGCGGTTCGGGCTGGACGACGGCCGGCAGCGCACCCTCGACGAGGTGGGCCGGGAGTTCGGCCTGTCCCGGGAGCGGATCCGGCAGATCGAGAAGGTCACGCTGCTCAAGCTGCGGCACCCGTCGCGGGCGCAGCGGCTGGAGACGTACGCCGGCTGACCAGGGGGACAGCCGGTCCATCGGGGGCGGCGGCCGGTCGGAGCTCCTGCTCCGACCGGCCGCGCGACGTCAGGGCGGTCGGCGGCCGGGCGCGGGCCGGTACGGTCAGAGCCGGCGCGGGCCGGTGTCCGGACGGGCGTCCGGCGACCCGATCACGACGCTGGCGTGCAGCACCGTCAGCCCGCCCGGTCGGGCCAGGACCGGGTTGAGCCGTAACCGGTGGACCTGCGGCTGCTCGTCGGCGAGCCGCCCCACCCGCAGCAGCAGATCGACCAGGGCGGCCCGGTCCACCGGGCCGGCTCCCCGGTAGCCGGACAGCAGCGGCGCCGCCCGGGGTTCGTCGACCAGCCCGGCCGCGTCCCGGTCGGTCAGCGGCGCGGCCCGCCAGGCCCGGTCACCCAGCAGATCGGTCGCCACGCCGCCAAGCCCGAAACCGACCACCGGGCCGAAGGTCGGGTCGGTGGTCGACTCGACCACGCAGGCGACGCCGGGCGGCACCATCCGTTGGATCAGCACCTGCGCGCCGAACTGGGTCGTGACGTCGCGGTACGCCCGTTGCACCGCGTCCACGGTGGCCAGGTCCAGCCGTACCGCGCCGAGGTCCAACCGGTGTCGCAGCCCGTCCGCCGCGGCCTTGAGCACGACCGGCAGGCCGAGCCGCCGCGCGGCGGCCACCGCCTGGTCGACCGAGGCGGCCGGGATCGAGTCGACCACCTCGATGCCGTACCCGGCGAGCAGCCCGACCGGGTCGACCGGGTCGACGGTCAGCGCGGCACCGGCCGCAGCCGGATCGATCCCGGCCGGGTCCGGCACCGTACCGGGTGGCTCGCGCAGCCAGTCGGCGTAGTCGGCGACCCGGGCCAGCGCCCGGACCGACTCCTCCACCGACGGGTAGGTGGGCACCCCGGCCGGCGGCTGGCCGACCAGCAGCGTCGCGACCGTCGGCTTGTCACCGGCGAGTGCGACGCTGGCCAACGCCGAGGTGAAGTCGGCGTCCTCGTCCGCCAACTGGTTGGGCAGCGGCGGCGCGAACACCACCACCAGGGCGTCCACGGCGGCATCGACGGCGGCGTCGGCGAGCGCGTCGGCGAACTCGTGCGCGCCGGCTTCGGGCGCGACGGTACGCGGGTAGTCGGCCGCCACGGTGAGCCGCTGCGCCCGGCAGGCCGCCGCGGCCAGCGTGGTCAACGCCGACGAGTTGCCGACCACGGCCACCCGCCGGCCCACCGGCAGCGGCTGGTTGGCCAGCAGGGTGCCGACGTCGAACATCTCCGCGACCGTGTCGACCCGGATCACCCCGGACCGGGCGAACAGCCGGGTCACCGCTGCGGCGTCCGGGCCCTGCTCGACGGGTGCCGTCGAGCCGGCGCCGGAGGCCAACGCCACCACCGGTTTGGTGCGCCCGATCCGGCGGGTCAGCCGGGCGAACTTGCGGGGATTGCCGAACGTCTCCAGGTACAGCAGGATCACGTCGGTGCCGGGGTCGTCCTGCCAGTACTGCAGCAGGTCGTTGCCGGAGACGTCGGCCCGGTTGCCGGCCGACACGAACGTCGACAACCCGAGCCCACGCCGGTCCGCCTCGGCGAGCAGCGCCACGCCGAGCGCACCGGACTGGCTGAAGAAGCCGACCCGGCCAGCCGGCGGAAGCTGCGGCGCCAGCGTCGCGTTGAGCCGGATCCGCTGGTCGGTGTTGGCCACACCGAGACAGTTCGGGCCGACCACCCGCAGCCCGGCCACGTGTGCGGTACGGATCAGTTCCCGCTGGGCGGCGGCGCCGGCCGGGCCGGACTCGGCGAACCCGGCCGAGATGACCACGACGCCGTGGGCACCGGCCGCGGCGGCGTCGGCGACCACGGCCGGCACCGCGTCCGGCGCCACCGCGACGACCGCCAGGTCGACCGGGTGGCCGGCGTCGGCCGCCCGACGGTACGCGGGCAGCCCGCCGATGCGGTCGACCGCCGGATGCACCGGGACCACGTCCCCGGTGAACCCGCCGTCGCGCAGGTGACCGAGGACCGCCGCGCCGACCCCCTGGCCGGTGGCGCTGGCACCGTAGACGGCGACCCCCCGGGGGGTCAGCAGCCGGGCGATCGACCGGGCCTCGGCGCTGTGTTCGCGGCTCCACTGCACCTGCAGGGACGCCTCCGTCGGGGCGATCGGGAAGCTCAGGTGGACCACACCGTCGGCGTACCGGCGGCGGACCTGGAAACCGGCGTCGGCGAAGACCCGCAGCATCGGCGCGTTGACCGGCAGCACCTCGGCGACGAAGGAGGTGACGCCTTCGGATCGGGCTGCGGCGGCAAGGTGCTCCAGCAGCACCGAGCCGACGCCCCGGCCCTGATGGGCGTCCTCGACGACGAACGCGACCTCGGCTTCGGGCGAGCCCGGACCCATCCGGTCGTAGCGGCCGACCGCGAAGATCCGGTCACCGGAGACCACCACGAACGCCTCCCGGTCGTGGTGGTCGACGTTGACGAAGCGCGCCAGGTCGCGGTCGGGGATCCGCGGGTACGGGGAGAAGTACCGCAGGTAGCGGGTGCGGTCGGAGAACCGGGCGTGCATCGCGACGATCGCGTCGCCGTCGTCCGGGCGGATCTGCCGCAGGTGGACGGTGGTGCCGTCGCGCAGCAGCACGTCAGCCGATCGGTCCATGGTCAGTCCCGGGGGTCGTGCGGATCGAGTCCGTGCAGTGGGAAGACCGCCCGGCGGGTCGCCATGATCGCCCGGTCGATCGAGTCCGGGTCACCGGCCGGCTGCCACGGCTGGAAGTCCAGGTCGGCCTCGTCGGTCATCCGCAGCGGGACCTGCCGGCCGGGACAGCGGGCGGCGGCCAGCTTTCGCCACCGGGGTGGAGTCAGCGTGGCCGGGTCGATCGGCGCGCCGGTGGCGATCGCCAGCAGATGGGTCCAGGCCCGGGGCACCACCTCGACCAGGGCGTACCCGCCACCACCGGTGGCGACCCAGCGGCCGCCGCAGTGCTCGTCGGCGAGGGCCCGCAGCGCCAGGTACGCGGCCCGCTGGCCGTCGACGCTGAGCCCCAGGTCGGCCAGCGGGTCGAGCCGGTGCGCGTCCGCCCCGCACTGGGTGACGAGCAGCTGCGGCTGGAAGGCCCGCAGCAGCGACGGCACCACGGCGTGGAACGCGCGCAGCCAGCCCCGGTCGGCGGTGCCGGACGGCAACGCGACGTTCACCGCGCTGCCCTGCGCGCCGGGGCCACCCACCTCGTCGGGGAAACCGGTGCCGGGGAACAGCGACAGCGGCGTCTCGTGCAGGCTGACGGTGAGCACCCGCGGGTCGTCGTAGAACATCTCCTGCACCCCGTCGCCGTGGTGCACGTCGATGTCGACGTACGCGATCCGTTCGGCACCGAGGTCGAGCAGCCGGGCGATGGCCACCGCCGGGTCGTTGTACACGCAGAACCCGGCGGCCCGGCCGGGCATCGCGTGGTGCAGCCCTCCGGAGACGTTGACCGCCCGCCGTACGTCGCCGCGCCAGACCGCCTCGGCAGCGGCCATCGTGGCGCCGGCCACCAACGCGCTGGCGTCGTGCATCCCGGCGAACGTCGGATTGTCCGGGGTGCCGAGGCCGTACCCAGAGAAAAACGGGTCGTCGTGGGCGACCCGGACGGCGTCGAGGTAGTCGGCCCGGTGCACCCGGGTGAGCGCCACGTCGTCGGCCGGCTCCGGGGCGAGCAGCCGCACCCCGGGGCGGTCCAGCAGGCCGTACTCGCGGGCCAACGCGATGGTCAGCTCGACCCGTACCGGGTCCAGCGGGTGGTCACCGAGGTCGTACGCCAGCAGGCGCTCGTCCCAGACCACCAGCGTCGCGTCGGTACCGCCCACCGCCGGTTGCTGACTCGTCCCGTCCGGCATCTGACTCGTCCCGTCCGACATCTGGCCATCGTCGCACGCACCCGGCCGCCCTGGGCCTGATGGACAGCCCGGCCGGTAGCGGCCGCGGGTCAGCCGGGCTCTGGCCCGGTGGCGACCGGTCGGGCCGGGTCGGTGATCCACTCGCTCCACGATCCCGGGTACAGCGCCGCGTCGGTGCGGCCGACGCGGTGCAGGGCGAGCACCGTGTGCGCGGCGGTCACCCCCGACCCGCAGTACGCCGCGACCGGGGCCTGCGGCCGCAGCCCGGCACCGGTGAAACGGTCCCGCAGCGTGCCGGCGTCGTGCAGCAGCCCGGCGTCGTCGAGGTGCAGCGTGGTCGGCAGATTCACGGCGCCGGGGATGTGCCCGGCCACCGGGTCGACCGGCTCGTGCTCGCCCCGGTACCGGGCGTCGGCGCGGACATCGATCAGCAGCCCGCCCTGCCGGGGCAGCCGGCCGGCGGCGTCCGCGTCGAGCACCGGCAGACCTCCCGGGCGTACCGTGACGTCGCCGGGCGGCGGTACCGGCACGTCGGCGGTGACCGGCTGGCCGGCCGCCGCCAGCCAGGCGGGGTAGCCGCCGTCGAGCGCCCAGGTCGGCCGGTGCCCGGCCCAGCGCAGCGTCCACCAGGCGCGGGCGGCGGCGAGACCGTCGCCACCGTCGTAGACGACGACCGGGTGCCCGGTGCGTACCCCGGCCCGGCGCAGCGCCCGCTGCAGCGTCTCCGGGTCGGGCAGCGGGTGCCGGCCACCGGTGCCCGGTGGGCCGCACAGCTCGGCGTCCAGGTCGACGAAGACCGCGCCGGGCAGGTGGGCGGCGACGTAGTCGTCACGGCCCGGCGGGCCGACGAGCCGCCAGCGCACGTCCAGCAGGGTCGGCGGGCGCCCACCGGCCAGCGCGGCGGCGAGCCCGGTGACGGCGACGGTAGGGTCTGCGGTATCGAACACCATCCCAGTCAACACCATGCGGGGCTGCACCTGTCCCCTGCCGATCGTCCGTTCCGGCTGGTTATCGGCGCTGCAAGGTAGGATTGAACGCTGGAGGGCAGCTGACCGTGAATGATCTTGTCGATACCACAGAGATGTATCTGCGCACCATACTTGAGCTCGAGGAAGAGTCGGTGCCGCCGCTGCGTGCCAGGATCGCCGAGCGGCTGCACCAGAGCGGCCCCACCGTCAGCCAGACGGTCGCCCGGATGGAGCGCGACGGGCTGCTCACCATCGAGGACGACCGTAACCTGCGACTCACCGAGCTGGGCCGGGCCCAGGCGGTCTCGGTGATGCGCAAGCACCGGCTCGCCGAGCTGCTACTGGTCAACGTCATCGGCATGCCCTACGAGGAGGCCCACGAGGAGGCCTGCCGTTGGGAGCACGTGATGAGCGACGCGGTCGAGAAGAAGGTCTACGACCTGCTCAACCGGCCGACCCGGTCGCCGTACGGCAACCCGATCCCCGGCCTGGACGCGCTGGGTGACGGCCCGACGGAGCTGGCGAATCCGGACATCAGCCCGGACACCGAGCGAAACCTGGCGTTCCCCGGCCTGACCGGCACGGTCGTGGTCCGGCGGATCTGCGAGAGCGTGCAGACCAACGCCGACGTGCTGCGCCAGTTGCACGCCGCCGGGGTGGATCCGGGGGCGACGGTCACCGTGGCGCAGGAACGCGACGGGGTGACCATCGACCGGTCCGGCGACAAGATCCACCTGCCGCGCGAGGTCGCGTCCCGGGTGTTCGTCGCGGCCGCCGACCACGGACGGACACTGGCCGGCGCGGCCGCCTGAGCACCAACCCGCGGCCTGAGCACCAACCCGCGGCCGCCTGAGCACCAACCGGCCGGCGGTGCGCCACGCACCCCCGGCCGGTCACTTCGTCCTGCGGCCGGTCACTTCTTGCGGTTGTCGTGCACCACCCGGGCCAGCTCGACCATCTTGGGCGCCAGCTCCACGGCGGACAGTTCGTCGTCACCGGGAGCGAACGTCCAGCGCAGGCTGATCAGCTTCGGGTCCCCGGTGATCCAGTTGACCTCCAGTGCCGCCCCGTACCCGGTGTCCGGGTCCGGCTTGACCGGGATCCAGTAGGCGGCCTTGCCGAGATCCTTGATCTCCTTGGCACCGACCGGGGCGACGTCGTCGGCGAAGACCGACGCGCTCGCCTTGGTGTCCGAGATGGAGACCATCAGGTCGGGCAGCGGCTCCTCGGCCGGCCGCAGCACACACGACTGCGTCTTGTCGTGCTTGTTGGCCGCCGCCACCTCGAACCGGAACCCGACGGTCTGCTCGACCGCGTCGAAGTCGAGCACCGTGCATGCCCCGCCGGACTCGGCGGCCGGCGGACGGGGCACCTCCGGGTACGGCTCGACCGGGCTCGGCGACGGACTGGCCTGGGCCGGGTCGTCCGGGGCGGGGTTCTCGGTGGCCACCGCTCGGCCGGAGCACCCGGCGGCGAGCAGCAGCAGGATCAGCCCGGCGCCGGACAGACGCAGCCGAACGCCCACAGTGACCTCCCACGGTCAGGCCGGTCGAAAAAGGCGGATTGTTCGTCGCACACCGTACGGCTTCCGCCGCCGCCGCGAAAGCCCGCCACCCGCGCCGGCCGCGCCGCGTAGGAGATCCTCGGCATCACCGCAGATACGGGCAGTGCCGGCAACCCTGGTCACAGCAGGTGCCCCGACGGGCCAGGAACGCCGCGGTCAGCACGAACAGCCCAGTGTCCGGGTCAAGGTAGCCGGCCTGGTCGGCGTCGAGCGCCGCCGCGTGTGCGGCCAGCACCGCCGCCCGGTGCGGGTGGTCGGCTGGCAGCCGCGCCGGATGCGGTTCGGTGAGGGGGCGGTCCGCCAGCGGCAGACGCCTCCCCCGCTGCCGTGCCATGCCGGTGACCTTACGCAGGCCGCCGGTGTGGTAACACTCGTGGGTCCCACCGCGCCGTGACGGCGCGGCCACCGACCCGAACGGACCACCGATGACCTCGTACGCCCTGCTGATCCACCCGTCGGCGAACCGGGTGTACGCCGAGTCGGCGGTCGGGCTGGCCGCCGCCGAGCTGGGTGTCTTCGCCGACCGGGCACTCGGCGGCCGGGTGGACGACGTCGCGGTCACCACGATCGGCGGGCTGCCGTACGTCACCTTCACCGGCGTCGACCTGACCGACCGGGACCTGTCGGTACTGGCGAACCTGTCCGCCAGGTACGCGTTCTTCGCCCGCGACGGCGACCTGCTGCGGCCACTGGAGGTGACCGGCCGGGACCGTTTCGACAGCGATCTGATCACCATCCCGAAGTACGCCGGCAAGACCAACGAGCAGTTCACCAAGCTGCTGCTGAACGTGACCGTGCTGGCCACCGCTGACCGGGTCGGCACGGCTGGGACCATCGGCACCGGCGGGACCGCCGTTGCCGCCGGGGCGGCGGCCGGGCCGCTCGGCCCGGACTCGCCGCCGCTGCGGGTCCTCGATCCGATGTGCGGCCGGGGCACCACGCTCAACCAGGCGATGATGTACGGCTGGCACGCCGCCGGGGTGGAGATCGACGGCAAGGACTTCGAGGTGTACGCCAACTTCATCCGTACCTGGTTGAAGCACAAGCGGCTCAAGCACTCGGCCGAGATCGCACTGGTGCGGCGCAACCGGGCCGTGCTGGGCCGGCGGCTGGCGGTCACCCTGGCGGCCAGCAAGGACGACCACCGGGCCGGGCGGACCGTCGACCTGACGATGGTGCACGCCGACACCCGCCGCAGCCGGGAGGTGTTCCGGGCCGGCAGCTTCGACGCCATCGTCACCGACGCGCCGTACGGGGTGCAGCACGGCACCCGCGGTCAGGCGGACCGGTTGACCCGCGATCCGCTGGGTCTGCTGGCTGAGGCGCTGCCGGGTTGGGTGGCGCTGCTGCGCCCCGGTGGGGCGCTCGGCATCTCCTGGAACACCCTGGTCGCCGCCCGCGACGACCTGGCCGCGCTGCTGGTCAAGGCGGGCCTGGAAGTGGCCGACGGTCCGGGGTACGGCAGCTTCGCCCACCGGGTCGACCAGGCGATCGTCCGGGACCTGATCGTGGCCCAAAGAGCCTGACAAACGCCAATTCCTGACACGATCGACAGTTTGTCAATAACGGACAGAATGATCGACCATGTGACCAGCATCACACCTCGATATCGACAGCTCTCTTCATTGCCCTGCCACTCCTTGATACCTTCTGAATAGCAGATGACGGCACGCAGATGCGGACACCTCACGCAGATGCGGACACCACCGGAATCAGCATCTGACAATGTGCCGGCTCAGCAAACCACAGTTTGCCCAGCATCCGACGCCAGCGCCACAAAAGCGCCGCCTGGTGAACCACGGGGGATCATCGTGTCTTTCGAGCTGTGGAATCCAGCCACCTACGATGCGCTGCGGCGCCAACTCATCCCGTCGTTCGACCTGTTGTACGGCAGCGCATCCAGTGCCGTGCAGATGTCGGTGCCGAGCCGGCCACAGATCCTGGACCTGGGCGCGGGAACCGGGCTACTCAGCGCCGCCCTACTCGCCCGCATCCCGGATGCGACCATCACTCTCATCGACCATTCGGAACGGATGCTCGCGCAGGCCAGACAACGGTTTGACGGCGACGGCCGAGCCAGTTTCGCGGTTCAGGGACTGATGGATCCGTTGCCGACAGGACCGTACGACGCAGTCGTTTCCGGCCTGGCGATCCACCACCTCGAGCACCACGATAAACAAGCGCTGTTCGGTCGCCTTCCCGCCATTCTGCGGTCGGGTGGGATCTTCGTCAACGTCGAGCAGGTCCTCGCGCCCGCGCCGCGACTGGAGGAAATGTACGACCGGCAACACGAAAGCCACGTACACGCCGCCGGAACACCCGCCGACGAATGGGCGGCAGGCCGCGAACGGATGAAGCACGACATCTGCATCGATGTCGAAACCCAACTCGGCTGGCTGCGCGACGCCGGCTTCGACACCGTGGACTGCCTGGCCAAGGACTGGCGGTTCGCCACCTACGCCGGATGGCTGGCGCCGTGACCGCTGCCGGGCTCTACCAGGCCGTCCGTGACATGGCCGGCCGTCGACCCGACGCCGTGGCGGTGTGCACCACCGACGACGCGGCCGTGACATACCGCGAGCTCGTCGAGATGACCGACCGGGTCGCCGCCGGACTCGCCACCCGCGGCGTGGCGGCCGGCGACACCGTCGCCGTGGTGCTGCGCAACGGCATCGGCTACGTCTGCCTGATCCTGGCGGTGGCTCGGCTCGGTGCCCGCTACGTACCGCTGATGGCGAACTTCGACGACGCCGGGGTACGGACGGCTCTCGACCGGGCCCGTCCCGCACTGCTGGTCACCGACGGACACCGCCGGATCCCTGCCGACGGACCGGCCACGGTCGACCTCGACACACTGACCGCCGCGACACCCTGGCCGGAGCCCACCGCGGGCAACACCGCAGACTCCACCGCCGCAGCGGCTACCGTCTTCCGACTACTGTGGACCTCTGGCTCGACCGGCTTCCCGAAGATGATGGCCTGGCGGCAGGACCGCTTCGTCACCGAACGACGCCGCTGGCTGGCCGACACCGGGATCCGCCCCGACGACGTCTTCTTCTGCCGCCACACCCTCGACGTGGCACACGCCACCGACCTGCACGTGTTCGCGGCGCTGCTGTCCGGCGCACAACTGGTGCTCGCCGACCCGCACGCACCGGACGGCACGCTGCTGGCCCAACTGGCCGCCCACCAGGCGACCGTGACCAGCGCCCTGCCGCAGCACTACGCCGATCTGGTCGCCGCCGCCCGGCACCAGGGCCGGTTCCCGCTGTCGGCGCTGCGCCGCCCGCTGTGCGGTGGTGCCTATCTCAGCCCGACGATCGTCCGGGACGCCGCCGACGTACTCGGCATACACATCCGGCAAATCTACGGCTCGACCGAGTTCGGCCTGGCGCTGGGCAACATGGACGACGTACCGCAGACCGACACCGCCATGGTCCCGGTCCGTGGCGTCGGCACCCGGCTGGAAACCTTCGTGCCCGGTCACCCCGACGTCGGGGAGCTGGTGCTCTATTCGGACTGCACCAGCGAAGGGTACGTCGACGCGCCACAGGCAAACGCCCGTACCTTCCGCACGCCCGAGTTCTGGACCGGGGACGTGGCCGAACGCACCCCGCAGGGCGGCTACCGAATCCTGGGCCGGGTGTCCGAGACGCTGGCCACCCGGGACGGGCCGATGCTGGCACCGGTGCTCGACGAGCAACTCGCCACGGCCGAGGCGGTGGCGCAGGCCGTCAGTCTGGCCGTGCACCCCGGCGACTACCGCGACGCGGTCGCCGTGGCGGTCGTCGCCGCCGACGGGCACTCCGGCGACGAGGCCGTCAAGGCCGTCGAGGAACTGCTCTCCGGGCACGGGCTGACCGGTTCGGCGCACGCCGTCGCCGCGATGCCCCGTACCCCGGTCGGCAAAATCGACAAACCGTTGCTCCGCACGCGACTCGGACTGGTCGGAGGCAGCCGATGACCCGGCACCTGGACCGCGGTCACGGACCGGCGCTGGTCACGGGCGGTCACGGACCGGCCCTGGTCATGGTGCCCGGGCTGGCCGCCACCGCCGAGTTCTTCTCCGCCGCGGTGGCCCGGCTCGCCACCCGGCACCGGGTGGTGGTCGTCGAACTACCCGGACACGGCGACAACGCCACAGCCGACCGACCGGCCAGCCTCACCCGCGCCGCCGAGGACCTGCACACCACCATCGAAGAGCTCGACCTGGCCGGCGTCACCCTGCTGGGCTGGTCGCTCGGCGCGACCGTGGCCTACGGCTACCTGGAGCGGTTCGGGGCCGCGCGGATCCGGGCCCTGGTGTCGGTCGAACAGACGCCACGGCTGCTGTGCGACGACGACTGGCCGTACGGGGCCTTCGGCAGCCTCGACGCCGCCGGAGCCGACGCCGTCCTGGCCAGCGTGACCGACGACTACCCCGCCTTCGCCGCCGGACTGGTCCGCGGCTCGTTCGCCGCCGGCACCGACCCCGACCCGACGACGCTGGCCGACCTCATCGACCAGACCCGCCGGTGCGACCCGGACGCCGTACGGGCGCTACTCGCCGAGGCGCTCACCGTGGACTGGCGTGACCGGCTGCGCCGGATCAGCGTACCGACGCTGCTCGTCCACGGAGCGCACAGCCAGGTCTACCCCGGCGAGGTCGGCGGGTGGCTGCGCTCGGCGATACCGGCGTCCCGGCTGGAGGTGTTCCCCGGCAGCGGCCACCTGCCGTTCATCGAGGAACCTGACCGGTTCGTGGACCTCGTGTCGGCCTTCGTCGACCACCCGGTGGCTACCTGAATCATCCGCCGGGCACCGTCGTCCGCCCGGACCCGCCGACGCGAACCCGCACCACACCGCAAGGGAGAGGGCATTGACCGACCACCCGGCCGCGCCCGGTACGGCGCGGCGCCTGAGCTGGATCTACCCCGACCGGGGCACCGCCTGGCTGCGGCAGGCCGAGCAGGATGCGGTCTGGGGGCCGTACCAGGAGATCGCCGCCGACCTGGGCCTGGAGTTCACGGTGAACAAGCCCGAAGAAGTCGCGGTCGACGCGACCGACCCGGGCCAGCCCAAGGTCTACCTGAACGGTGCGCCGGTCACCCCGGCCGACACCATCTTCGTCACCTCGCTGTACTCCCTGCCGCACCAGACCCAGGACGTGTGCAACCAGGTGTTCCTGTTCACCATTCTGGAACGGCTCGGCTTCTACCTGCCGATCCCACCGGCGCTGTCCTACATCGGCGAGGACAAGCTGGCCAGCGTGGTGCACCTGGCCGGCAGTCCGATCCCGCTGCTGCCGACGGTCCGGGTGGGCAGCGGCCGGGAGGCGATGGCCGGGCGCAGCGACGCCGCGCTCGCCGCGCTGCCGTTCCCGTTGATCGTCAAACCCGCCTACTGGGGCATGGGCCTGGGCATCTCAGTGGTGCACAACATGCACGACCTGAAAGGCCTTATCGGACTCGCCGGTGGCTCGGACACCGCGCTGGTCGCCCAGCCCTACCTCAAGGTGGTACGCGAACAGCGGGTGTACGTCGTCGACGGGCAGGCGCACACCGTGCTGTACGGCTACAAGGACGGCTACTGCCTGGCCGTCACCAAGGCCAGCGGCGGTCGGCACGAACGCGGCTACTCCGCTCTGCCGCCGGAACTCGCCGACACCGTCGCCTACGTCGCCGAACGGCTGCCCACGCCGTACTTCACTCTGGACTTCCTCTTCGACGGCGAGCGGCACTGGGTGTCGGAGATCGAACTCGACGGCGCGGTCGCGTTCAACGGCATTCCCGAGCAGGACGCCGCCGCCCGGGCGATCGTGCGGGCCCGGTTCGAGGCGTACCTGGCCGGATTCGCCCGGTGGCACGCCGCTGGCGACGACCAGCCGCGTCGGCGGCAGGGATGATCGGCGCGGTGCCCTGGGACGCGCTGCGCGACCAGGCCCGACGTAACGCCGCCGCCGGTGCCCCGGCCGTGCCGGACGCCGCCGCCGGACTCGCCGACCTGCCGGTCACCGGACCGGACGAGATCTTCGCCGTCTCCCACGCGGTGACCCGGCGGACCGGTGCACTGCTGCTGTCCAGCGGCGGCACCACCGGGCAGCCCAAGCTCACCTACGTGGCGTACCACCAGGCCATCGACCGGCTGCTGCAGCAGTGGCGACCGCTGGTCGGCGGTGACCTCCTGCTCAACCTGTTCACCCCCGGAAGGCTGTGGGCGTCGCACTACTACATGCAGGAGCTGGCCGGACGCTGCGGCGCCGACGTGGCACCGTTCGGTCCGATCACCCCCGAGGAGGTCGATGGCTGGCTGCCGACCCTGCGTCGGCTCGGCGTCAACGCGGTCGCCGGCACCCCGACGGCCCTGGCCGACCTGGCCCGGGGCGTACTCGACGCGGGCGCGGCCACCCCGATCGCAAAAATCATCTGGATGGCCGAGCCGTGGACCGAGGAGAAGGCGACCATCGTGCGGAAGGCGTTCCCGCAGGTCCAGCTATGGGGCAACTACGGCTCGGTCGAAACGTACGTCATCGCCACGAACACCCCGGCCTGCGACCCCTCGGTGCTACACCTGATGCCCGACCAGGTGCTCGAGCTCGACGACGCCGGCGCCCTGCTGTCCAGAGTGGGTGACGGCTGGACGGTGCCGACCGTAAGGTACCGGCTCGGCGACCGGGTCGCGGCGGCGACCTGTGTCTGCGGCCGACCGGACGCGCTGCGGGTGCTGGGCCGCGCCGACGACGCGATCAAGCTGCACGGCGCGCTGGTCGGCATCGGTACGGTGCTGGACATCGTCCGCGCCGCACCAGGGGTACGCGACGCACAGCTGCTGCTGCGGCGGGCCGCCGGTGAACGCCACTCGGTCAGCGCGGTGACCGTGCACTACACCGGGGACGCCGACCCGGCGGCGGTACGCACCCGGCTGCTGCACCAGTTCTACGATCTGGGCGTCGTCGCCCGGCACCACCCGACGGCGGTCGCCGTCGAGCAGGTGCCGCGGCTGCGCCGGGTGGACCGCACCAACAAGATCCCCCCGATGATCTGGCTGGAGCCGACCGGATGACGACCGTGAGCGAGCCGAAGCTGTTGACCAGACTGCGCGGCAACCCGTGGGCGGTGCTGGCCGTCCTGTCGTTGGCGTACTTCCTCACCCAGCTCGACGTGGCGGTGCTCGCCGTCGCGGTACCCAGCATCATGGCCGACCTCGACGCGTCGGCCGACCAGGTGGTGTGGTCGCTGAGCGCCTACATCTTCCTGCTGGCGATGGCTCTGATCACTGCCGGCCGGCTCGGTGACCTCTACGGCCGTCGGCGGATCTTCCTGATCGGGGTCGCCGTCTTCACCGCCGCCAGTGTCGCGGCGGGCCTGGCCCAGGGGCCCGGCCAGCTGATCGCTGCCCGCGCGGTGCAGGGTCTCGGCGCGGCGCTACTCACCCCGCAGACCCTCGCCCTGCTGATGGAGGCCTTCCCACCGGACCGCCGGGGCACGGCGTTCGGCATCCGGGGCGCGGTCGGCGGGATCGCCGCGATCAGCGGACCGGCCGCCGGCGGGGTGCTGGTCAGCACCCTCGACTGGCGGTGGATCTTCTGGCTGAACCTACCGCTCGGGTTGCTGATGCTCGTGGTCGGCCGGCTCGTGCTGCCCGAGGTCGCGCAACGCGTCCGCCGCCGGCTCGACGTGACCGGTGTGGTGCTGGCCTCGGCGGTGTTGTTCTGCCTGGCGTTCGGCATCAGCCAGGGCGAACGGTACGGCTGGAACGCCGGTATCTGGGCGACGCTCGGCGTGTCCGGGGTGTGCGTGGCGGCCTTCCTCGCGCAGCAGCGCCGCCGCCAGGACCGGGAGCCGCTGGTGCCGTTCACCCTGTTCCGGCAGCGCAACTTCCCGCTGATGAACGGCTTCTCGCTGACCACCTCCGGCACCGTCATCGGCCTGGTGCTGGTGCTGTCGCTGTACTTCCAGCAGGTGCTCGGCCTCGACGCGTGGGCCGCCGGGCTGATGATCGTGCCGGCGTCACTGTTCTCCACCCTGCTCGACCCGGTGGCCGGCAAACTCGCCGACCGGGTCCAGGGACGCTACCTGCTGCTGGTCGGGGCGGTGGCCACCGTCGCCGGCATGGCGTGGGCCGCGGTCGAGATGCGCGACGGTGCGACGTGGACGGCGTTCGTCGCCCCGATGTGCGTCATCGGTGTCGGCAACGCTTTCCTGTTCACCCCGCTGGCGGTGGTCGCGTTGTCCGACGTCGAACAGCAGCAGGCCGGCGCCGCGTCCGGGGTGCTGATCACCTCGTTGCAGATCGGTTCGATGCTGGGCGCCGCGGCCGTCGGTGCCCTGCTGCACAATCAGATCGGCGAGGTCGTCACCATCGGGGCGGCCCGCGCGGCGATGCTGCTGCTGGCCGGGGTGGCCGTGCTGGGCAGCATCGCCTGCCTGGTCGCCGGCCCGAACCTGACCAGGACGACATCGCAACCGTGACGGCGGTCGTCGCCGGCCTGACCGTGGCCCACTGACTTCGCCACCGGTGTGACGCCTCGGCGCGCGGAGCCCAGGTGATCTATCTGCGGCGCGACGTGAGCCGTCAGACGTGCACCACCACGACCCGCTGCTCCTTCGGCCGGTCCAGCTCCTCGACGAGGCGGTTCATGTCGTCCGGGTCGCTGGTCAGCAGCACGACGGGACGCGGCATCTCCAAAGCGGTAACGGCAACCACCGCGTCGATGGCACAACGGTGCCCCGACAGCCCGGTCGCTCCGAGAAGTTCACCTGCCCGCCTGCCGATCTGCGGGCTCACCGGCTGCACCACGATCCTCGACAGCACCCTGTGGAGGCGGGCATCACGCGGCCCACCTCGAAGGACCTCCGTCAGCGTGACAGCACTCGCCACGACCCTGGCGCCGCGTTCCCGGGCCGCCTCCAGGAAGGCCCTCGACTTGTTGTCGCCCTGTGCGAGCTTTACCAGGCCTTCGCTGTCGAGTACCAGCGTGCCGCCTGTTCCTACCGCCCGTCTGGCCATGACGCCCTCGCCTCGTCCAACGCGTCAGGTGGCACAGGTCCGTGCTCCGAGCGGAGGAGATCCGAAAGCTCCCCGATGAGATCCGACTCAAGCTGTCGAGCGACCGCTTCAGTCACGTACTGGCTGAACTCCCCCCGGCCCACCCGCTGCTGCACGGCGATAGTCAAGTCTTCTGGCATCGACACACTCACTTTGCGTGCGCGGCCGACCAGCCGGAGCCTGCGGCCAGCGCCGGACGCCTCGCCCACGACGGCTGCTTCCAACTCAGCCAGCAGGTCGGGCGACGCTGCCCCAGGGTCACGAATCGCCTCCAGGACTTCCGGGAGCATCAGACGCAGGCGATCCGCAGGGTCGCCCGCGCCCGGTGGGAGCGGTTCGACAGCCATACGGCCAATGCTACCAGCGGTAGGAACCTTGCGCCGTCACCATCGAAGCGGACGACGGGTCAGCGGCACCCGTTGGGCTTGGTGGCCAGGGGGACTAAATTTGCTCCCTTACTGCCGCCACTATCAACATATAGCGCATAGGTGGTCTTGCGGCAAGACCCGGGTCGTCGTAAGTAGTCCCAGTTCCCGTGGGTGACTTTGTGTAGTCGGACAGTTGGTGCGTGCTCCGGCAGCCGTGGTGGTGTTGATTTGCGGCCGTGACGGTCTCGGTTGGTGCTTCGGTGGAGGCGGATGCTGACGCGGGGTTGAGGTCTGCGCTGGCTCGGGTGGTGGAGGCCAACGAGCGGTGGGAGCGGTTGGCCGGGCAGTTGCGGGAGGAGAACGCGGCGCTGCGGGTGGAGAACGAGCGGTTGCGGGAACGTGATGTGCGGCGTGAGGCCGAGTTGGAGCGGGTGTCGGCGGAGTTGGCGGTGTTGCAGCGGTTGGTGTTCGGGCGTTCGTCGGAGCGGGTTCGGCCGCAGCCGACGGCGGGCGACGGTGACGGCCAGGCGGGGTATGGCGGTGAGCCTGGCGAGCGTGAGCGGGAGAGGGCACCGCGGCGGGGGCCGGGAGGGCGGGCCGGTCGCAGGGATTACTCGCATCTGCCGCGGGTGGAGGTGGTGTGGGACTTCGCCGGGGGCGGGTACTGCTGCCCGGACTGTTCGTCGCGGTTCGAGGCGTTCGACGATCACGCCTTCGAGCAGGTCGATTGGCGGGTGACGGTGCGGGTGGTGGTGCACCGTCGGCGCCGGTACCGGCGGCGGTGCCGGTGTGCCGGGGCGAGGACGGTGACCGCGCCGGGCCCGCCGAAAGCGGTCGGCAAGGGCCGGTTCAGTAACGGGTTCATCGCGATGCTGCTGGTCGAACGGTTCGTGGCCGGGCGCTCCCAGAACTCCCTGATCGCCGGGCTGGCACGCCAGGGCGCCGAGGTCAGCTCCTCGACGTTGGTCGGGACCTGCGCGGCCGCCGGGACGTTGCTGGCGCCGTTGGAGGAGCGGATTGTCGCCCGGTCCCGTGATTCGTGGCATCCGCACGCCGACGAGACGTCGTGGCACGTGTTCACCCCCGATGGTGGTGACGGGCCGGCCCGCTGGTGGCTGTGGGTGTTCATCGGCGCGGACACCACCTGTTTCGTGATGGACCCGACCCGCGCCGGCGCTGTTTTGGCCCGCCACGCCGGGATCGACACCGCCACCGGACAGCTGACCCCGCACGCTGATGGTGGGCCACGGCGGCTGGTCGTCTCCAGCGACTTCTACACCGTCTACGCCTCGGCCGGGCGTAGGACCGACGGCCTGACCAACCTGTACTGCTGGGCCCATGTCCGCCGGTACTTCGTGCGCGCCGGGGACGGGCCTGTAGGGAGATCTGTGTAACGGATGTCAGTAGAAGTCCGTTATGACCGGTGGGTAGCCGGTCGACACAGTGAGGACCAGTTTCGATGACACTTTCAACGGTGGAGCAGTACGACTCCGGCGTCGATGCCGACGCGGAGGTCGCGGCGTTGACGCGGCGGATCGCCGCTGACGGGCCGCGGCTGCCTCTGGCGGCGGCGGTGCCGGACGAGGCGGCGGCGCGTGAGGCGGCCCGCCGGGCGGTGGCGGATCTGATCGACAAGCAGGCCCTGGACGCGTTGCTGGCCCAGGTCAAGGGTGACGGGTTGCGGCTGACCGGGCCGGGCGGGTTCCTGTCCGAGCTGGTACGCGCCGTTCTGGAACGGGGGCTGCGGGCCGAGTTGACCGAGCATCTGGGCTACGCCCGTCGTGACGCGTCGGGTAACGGCTCGGGTAACTCGCGTAACGGGTCGACCGCGAAGACGGTGCAGACCGAGATCGGCCCGGTCGATGTGAAGGTGCCCCGGGACCGGGCGGGCACGTTCACCCCGATGCTGGTGCCGAAGAACGCCCGCCGGCTCGGTGGCCTGTCGGACGTGATCATCAGCCTGTACGCGGGTGGGATGACGGTCCGCGACATCTGTCACCACCTGCAGCGGGTCTACGGCACCGAGGTGTCACCCGACACGGTCTCCACCATCACCGACGAAGTTCTGGAGGAGGTGAAGGCGTGGCAGCACCGGCCGTTGGACGAGGTGTACCCGATCGTCTACGTCGACGCGTTGATGGTGAAGGTCCGCGACGGCGCCCAGGTCCGTAACAAGGCCTGTTACCTCGTCGTGGGGGTCAACACCGACGGGGTCAAGCACGTCCTCGGTATCTGGGTGCAGCAGACCGAGGGGGCGAAGTTCTGGATGCAGGTCTGCACCGAGCTGCGTAACCGTGGGGTGCGTGATGTGCTGATCGCCTGCTGTGACGGGTTGACCGGTCTGCCCGAGGCGATCGAGGCGGTGTGGCCGCACACCACCGTGCAGACGTGTGTGGTGCATCTGATCCGGGCGGCGACGAAGTTCGTGTCCTACAAGGACCGTAGGGTGATGGCCGCCGCGTTGAAGGACATCTACACCGCTCCGACGGTGGAGGCGGCCGAGACCGCGATGCTCGGTTTCGCCGACAGCCCGCTCGGTAGGCGGTACCCGGCCGCGGTCGCGGTCTGGGAACGGGCGTGGGATCGGTTCACTCCGTTCCTGGCGTTCCCGCCCGAGGTCCGCCGGATCATCTACACCACCAACGCGATCGAGAGTTTCAACTACCAGATCCGGAAGATCATCAAGAACCGTGGGCATTTCCCCACCGACGACGCCGTGATCAAGCTGATCTGGCTCGCGATCGCCGACATCGAGGACAAACGCGCCCGGCAACGCGCCGCCGAGGCCGGTAGACCCGCGAACTCCCGCACCGCGCCGCCACGGCTGGTCGAAGGCGCCGGCGTGCACGGCTGGAAACAGGCCCTCAACGCGTTGGACCTGTTCTTCCCGAACCGTATCCCCATCGATGCCCGATAGTTGGACAGGATAGGGCGTTACACAGAAATTCGGACAGGCTCCCGGGGACGCGAACCCGACCCAACTGGCGTATTGGACCCGAGACTGGCTGGACCGGATCAAGGCCCTGTACCACGCCCACGACGAGCTGACCGACGCGTGGAACGCATCCACGGCCGCCGCAGGGACGGCGGCGACCCGGCTGGACGACGCGTACACCGCCTGGGACACCGCCCTGCAGGCGATCGACACCGCCCGGCAGGCCCAGATGGCCAGCCCCGGCCTGCAACAACCCGCGAAGAAGGCCCTGGCCACCCTGGACCGCGAGTGGGACGGCCTGACCGCGCACCGCGACTACCCGATGATCAGCCTGGACAACAACACGTCCGAGCGGGCACTGCGACGGCCCGTCATCACCCGCAAGAACGCCTACGGCTCCCGCACCGACGACGCCGCGCGCCTCGCCGCGACCGTCTGGACCGTCACCGCCACCGCCGAACAGGCCGGCCTCAACGTCCTGACCTACCTCACCGCCTACCTCGACGCCTGCGGTCGCAACGGCGGCAGACCCCTGACCGGCCCCGACCTCCAACGATTCCTGCCCTGGACCGCGTCCCCCGCCGACCTGCACACCTGGGCCCAGCCACCCCCGACCGGCTGACACCCACACCGACCACCGCGACGGCGACGCCACACCCGGCCACGCCGACCATCAGCATGCCCACAAACCGCGTCGCCCAACCCCACGAGACTTGGGACTACTTACGCACCACGAGCGTGTCGCAGGGGCGCCGCCGACCGCTCCGACGGAGGCGGGACCGGTGCCGGCGTGCCGGTAACACCCATCGCCCCGGCGGTCCGGGCGCTACCGGTAGCCCCGTAACGCCAGCCGGGGCGGTAACGCCTACGAGCACCTGGTAACGCCTCGACCCGAATGCCTCGCAACTGATCTGTGCATTTCGTCACACCCTATTGTCCCGGCCTGTGTCGGGCTTTGTTTTCCCGTGTCGCCTCGTGCCGGAAACGGCTGTCACCGAGGGCTACGGGTAGCGCGGGTGGTAACGCCCTCGCGTCATTCTCAACTGAAGGAAAGGCGAAAAGCGATGACCGCAGTGAACCGGAAACCAGCGGAACCGACCGTGGAGGACGATGGCCACAAGCCAGACGACACCTGACCCACGCCGTCGCCCACCAGGCGACCGGTCGCCGGACCTGGCCTCTCCCGGCCAAGACGGCGACCCCACCCCCGCCGACCACCCGACCGGCCAGCCCAACGCCAGGGGGGCGTTACCGCTGGCCACCCCTCCACCCCCGCACCCGAACAACAGCCCGCATCAGCCGACCGGACCCGCCAACCCCACCCAACCACGACCACGAGCAGGACAGCGACCCGTCCGAGGTGAAAGCGATCATGCGGGCACGCCTCGCCGCGATGGCCGCGCCCCGCGACACCGACGACCCCGAACTCGCGGCACTCCGCGCCATCCTCCGCGACCAGGCACTGATGGCCCACGTGACCGCCAACGTCGACCAGTGGCCGCCGCTCGCAGACGCGCAGCGCGCCACCGTGGCGGCGCTACTCGGCCGACGTCGACGGCAGACGAGACGCAGCAACGGATAGAGACCAACGCGCGTGTGGCGGGGCATCCCTTCGGGAGTGCCCCGCCCGGCAGCCGAGCCGCCGTCGAGGGCTGCCCAGTGCGCGTTGCGCATCGAAAATAGGTAAAAATGCGACAGCCGTGGCGGCCGGGGTGCGGCGTGGGAGCCTGCGCCCTGGTGGAACCATTCAGGAATCCGTCACTACTCTGAAGATCATTTCTTCAGGTGTCGAGCGTCCGGCCGAAGAAATTTGTCCGATTCGGAAATTTCTTGCTGATTTCTGTAAGTAAATTCGGAATTTGGATGAGTTGAGAGTTCTCCGAATGACTGTCTGTGACGGGGTGGCGCATTGACCCTGGGCGTTGGGGAGTGGTGTAGTGAATTCGGCTAGCCGCTGTCGATGCGTTCGTTGGTCATCCTGGAACGAGGATTTGGAGAATCGTATGAGGCGATTGGTCGGAGCCGTTTTGGCGGGAGCTCTGGGGTTGTCGGTCCTGGCGGTCGCTAGTCCCAATGCCGTTAACTTAGTGTGGGGCGGTCTATGATCTCTGCTCGTGGCGAGGGCTGGTCAGGTCAAGGCGGGGTCGCGGGTTCGGTTGCCGGATCTGGTGGGGGTCGGGGTGTTGACGGCGGCGTTCCCGCCGGAGTCGGTGGATCTGGCGATCGAGGAGTGGGATGCGCGGGAGCAGCGGCATCGGCTGCTGCCGGCTCGGTTGATGGCGTACTACGTGATGGCGTGCGTGTTGTTTCTCGACAGCGCGTACGTGGAGGTGTGGAACAAGCTGCTGGGTGGGCTGTCGTGGGCCCGGCGGTACCGGATGCGGCGGCAGGTGGGGATGCAGCCGTCGGCGGCGGCGCTGGCCAAGGCCAGGGTGCGGTTGGGGCCGGAGGCGATGCAGGGGGTGTTGGCGACCTCGATGCGGCCGATGGTGACCGACGCGGCCGCGGCGCCGTGGGCGTACTTCCATGGGTTGCGGAAGCTGGCCGCCGACGGGTTCACCATGAATGTGGCTCGGACGCCGGAGAACGTGGCGCGTTTCGGGATGCCCTCGAACTCGGCCGGACCGGTGGGGTATCCGCAGGTCCGGGTGGTGGCGCTGGCCGAGGTCGGTACCCGCTGCCTGCAAGGCGCCGCCGTGGGCGTGCTGGCCACCGGGGAGCAGAACCTGGCCCGCACGTTGTGGCCACGGTTGGGAACCGGGGACGTGGTCGTGGCCGACCGTAACTTCCTGTCGTACGAGGACCTGACCGCGATCGTGGCCACCAACGCGCACGCGGTACTGCGAGTCAAGGCGGGGGTGGACCTGCCGGTGCTGCAGGTCCTGGCCGACGGCTCGTATGTGTCGAGGATCGCCGACCCGCAACAGGCACGACGGCTGCGCCGCCGCAAGACGAAGGTACCCCCTGAGCAGATCCCCGGCATCAGCGTCCGGGTGATCGGGTACACGGTGGAATCCGAGCCGGACGAGCACGGCAACCGTGAGGTCAGCGAACTGTTCTGCCTGGTGACCACCCTGCTCGACCCGGACGCCTACCCCCTGCGGGATTTCCCCGAGCTCTACCACGAGCGGTGGACCCTGGAGACCGCGATCGGTGACGTGGAGACCCGGCTGCGCGGCGGCGCCGAGGTCGTCCCGCGGTCCGGGCGCCCGGACCTGGTCTACCAGGAGGTCTACGCATTGCTCTGCGTCTACCAGGCCATCCGCGCGCTGATCGTCGCCGGTGCCGAACACGCCGACCTGGACCCCGACCGCATATCGTTCACCCGCACCGTGCAGGCAGCCGCGCGTCACGTCAGTGACGACGCGGCCTTTTCCCCCTGACGACCTGGCCGATCTGGTCGCCGACGTCATCTACGAGATCACCGACGAACGCAACCTCCTACCGGCCACGCCCCGCATCCGCAGCTTCGCCCGCCAACAACGCCAACCCGGACGCCGCTACCCCCGCCAGACAGACGACTACAAGAAACCCCTACCACCCCGCACCAAGATCAGGTTGTGGGTCCTGACCAGGCCAGACACGTTAAGTTGACGGTATTGTCGCTAGTCCGGCATGGGCGGACCCGCCGGGCTGCTCCCAGGGCAACACTGCCTTTAGTCAGAGCGGTGGCTATATGACGGCGTGGAACAACGCTTCGTGCTCCTCGTCGGCGACTCGCACCTTCCGCGTCGAGATCAAGAGGAACGTGACACTGTTGCCCGACCCTGTGGTGTCCAGCTACGACGACTACTATACCGGTACCCTCTATATCGCCAGCACGAGTAGCTGTGACGGCGGACGGAGCGCCAACTACTACGGCCGTTCGTTCTTCACCTCTCACCCGACCTACGTGGACACCGGTAACCTGTTGGTTAACACCTGCTGAACCCAACCGATCGGGGATCATGATGGACGACCCAGTCGTGGGGCGCGGACTGACGCAGCGATACGGGAAACGTAAAGTTTTTCACGATCTTGACGTCACCGTTCCGGCCGGGGTGACGGTCCTCCTCGGGCCAAACGGCGCGGGCAAGACGACACTGCTGAGCACCATCGTGGGCCTCAAACGCCCAGATTCGGGAACTCTCCACGTCCTCGGTCGCGATGTTCTGCGTCGCGGCGGTCTCCGGGCCGTCGCGGCGCGTGTCGGGTTCCTGCCGCAGGTCGTATCCCACTATCCCGGCTACACCGTCCGGGAATTCGTTGCCTACGCCGCATGGCTCAAGGGCGTCTCGGGACGGGATCTCGACATGAAGGTGGATCGGGCAGTCGGGCTGATGGGCCTGACCGATCAGGCCAGCTCCCGTATGGGAATTCTGTCGGGCGGCATGCTGCGCCGGGCGGGTATCGCGCACGCCATCGTCCATGAGCCGGCGCTGCTCATCCTCGACGAGCCGGCAGCTGGTCTCGATCCACAGCAACGGATCGAATTGCGCCGCGTTCTACGTACGCTAGCCGGCGATGCGGCAGTGCTGGTCAGTACGCACGTGGTGGAGGATGCCCGGCATGTCGCGGACACCGTCGTGGTTCTTCACGGTGGTGCGGTGGCGTTCACGGGAACAGTCGGAGGGCTGGAGAGCCTCGCCAGTTCGGAAGGGGACGGGGACAGCGATCTGGAGCGCGGCTACCTCGCCACGCTGCATCGCTCGCGGGTGGTGTCTGTGTGACTCTGATCCGTATCGAGTTACGCCGAGGACCAGGTTTGTGGACCCTTCCGGTCCTGGTGGCCGTCGGCGTGTTCATGGCCCGCGCCCAGCTGAGCACGGACACCGTCTGGTCGTATGCCACGGGCGCGGCGGCAAGCGCCCCGGTACTGATGGCTCCGCTGGGTGCGGGCATCGCCGCCTGGGCGGGAGGGCGTTCGCAGCGTCGCGGCACGCGCTACGCCTGGCTTCTCGCAGGCCGGGATCCGGCGCAGGCTCCGCTGGTCGAGGCCGGCGTGCTGGTGGCGTGCGCCGTCACCGCCTACGGCCTGGTCACGGCGGCAACGCTGCTACCCACAGCAACTTCAGCGACGTGGGGTGGACCATTCTGGTGGTGGCTGGCGTCCGCCGGCATGGGGTTCACCGCCGTGATCGCGGTCGCCTACGCCGTTGGTGTCCTACTGCCGGGCCGGTTCACCCCGTTCGTGGCGGCTCTGGTCACCTACCTGTCGACCATCTTGAACCTCGGGCAAAGCGGGACCACGTACGCGCTGTTCCCGATCACCGTCGAGATCGTCCTGCCGTTCAACACGCCACACACCCCGACGATGCGAGGCCAGATCCTGTGGTTCACTGGCCTCGGTCTGCTGGCCCTCACCCTGGTCGCCATCAAGGTCCGCTCCCCGGCGCGGTCGGTGATCCCAGCGGCTGCCCTGTCGGCAGCACTTGTCGTCGCCGGCACCGCAACCGTGATCGGCGAGAACGGCCGATTCACCACCCTGAACCGCCACATCACCTGGTCCTGCGTTGGCTCCTCACCCGAGGTCTGCGTCCACCCCGCCTTTACCAGCAGCATCTCGGCGATCAGACAACGAGCACAGGCCATCGGCCAGCGACTGGAATCCACACCGTTCGCCATCACCCGGGTCGAGCACCGCCCCCGAGGCGTCGGCGGTCAGCCCACACCCGGCGCGATCGCCTTCGCCCTCGACGCCCCCAGCCCCGACCATTACGACCGCGCAGGCATCGACATCGCCATCGCAGCTCTCGGCGCTGACTCCTGCGCCGTGGGACGCGAGACCAGCGGTCACGCGATGGCCCAACTACTCGTCGCATGGGCAGCGGGCAACGAGAGCCTGTTCATCCCACGAGGCACCGCGCAGCAGCACGCCAAAAACCGCTTCCTTCGCCTGCCACTCACCGCTCAACAGCAGTGGCTGACCGTCCACGCCGACGCCGTCCGTCAGTGTTCCGTGACCCCCGGCGCGTTCACATGACCGGTCACCGGCTCCTGACCAAATCGCGACGAGCGGTGCCCCTGTTGCTCACCCTCGTCATCGTCGCGGCCGTCTCCCGGGAACTCGCCGGCCAGCACCTGATCATCGGCACCACCACACCGATCCCACTGCCATGGGCCGCAGTCCTTCCCGCGATCACCGCCTACCTCACGACCATCGCCATCTGGTCCACCCTGCCACTGCAGGAACACCTCGCCGTTCGCCGCGTCGACCGATACGACCTGTTCTACCTCACCGCCGCAGCCGCCGTCGGCGTCGGGCTCGTCGCCTGGGCCGCCCAACCAGTCACCGGCACCATCACCGCACCCGGTGCCATCCGCAACTACCTCGGACTACTCGGATACACCCTGATCGGAACAACGTTCTTCCACACCACCATGGGCTGGACCATCCCCACCACCCTGCTCACCACCGGCCTGGTCACCGCCGGTGCCGGCATCGATCTGCCCCCGCTGGACTGGCCAGCCCGCCACGACACCGACCCCAGGTCCTGGGCCGCCGCCATCACGATCCTCGTCGCAGGTGTCGCCACCTACGCCAACCCCACCCGCCGACGCGTCCACGCACGACGCGCAGCCCACACCCCACCTCAATAGCGGGCGCGCGCCCAGAGAGGGCACAGCGGCTACACGGCGGCCAAGGTGCCGAGGTCATGTTTCGGCTCAATGCGCACCGTGGTCGGGTCGAACCCGCGTCCCTTCCGCCCGGACGGCAGAATCGTGACCGTCATCAGCCGGTCGATCACCACCCGCTTGTCAGCGAGAGGGGCGTCCCGCCACGCCGTCACCGGGTCCGGGGCGTTCACCAACGGCGACAACGGATCACTACCCACACCCGCGTGCAACTGGGCGTCGATCTCCGCGACCATCGCGGCGGCCTCACGGCGGGCCTCCCGCGCGTACTCGCGGGTCTCCAACCCCCGCAACTCATCCGCCAGAATCCGCTTCATACGCTGCTGGATCGCGGCCCGCTGCGCCCGCAACCCCTCCACATCGACCTGCGGGGCCGGCTCGGCCAGCAACTCGAACGCACGCGGATGCGTCAACGCGTACACCACATGCGCGAACACCGCCGCGTCCACATGCGCCTGATTACGGGCCAGATGGTTGCGCGCCTTGCATGTGTACCGAGGCGCACGCCCCGCGACGGTGACATGAACAGTCACCGCACGCCCCGCTTCCACACCCAGCGGGGTACACACCCCGCACCGGTAGATCCCCGACCCCACCCACCGCGCCGCCGCCCCCGGCCCGGACCGCCGGGACGGATCGGTCAACAGATCCCGCACGGCGAAGAACACCGCCGGATCGACGATCGGCTTCCACGGCGCGACCACCCCCTCCAGGATCTGTCCGCCGTACACCATGAACCCGGCGTTACGCGGACGCAGCAGAATGTCCCGCAGCCCCTCAGCCGACCACGCCGCACCACTCACCGTCGACACCGACCCCGCCCGCAACTCCGCCGCCAACGACCGCAGGGACGCCCCCTGCAGCAGCCGCTGCGAACAGTCCTCGATCACCGCCGCCTCCACCTCGATGCGCGTGACACCGCTCTGGCAGTCCCGGCCACCGTGCCACGGACACACGTACCGGCCAGGGTCACCAGCGCCGACCGGCGGCGGACCGCCGCAGAACCCGAACGGACGCCGACCCCCACCCCACTGACCGTGCATCGCCTGCCGCAACCGCTCCCCACGGACCCGCCGCCCCGTGTCCCGGCTGGCCTTGTTCGCCATCGTCACCATCACCCTCGCCAGCGTGATCTCCGAGTCCGTGCCACCGTCGGTGAACCGCAACGACCCCGACAACGACTGCGCGTTCGCACCCGTCTCCTGAACAGCATCGATCATGTCCTCCAGATCCCGAGGATCACGCACCGCCCGGTCCAGGTCCACCGCCAACACCGCCTGCGACCGGCGGTGCCGCACCCGGTCCAACAACCGGGTGAACCCCGGCCGGATCACCCGCAACACCGTCGACCCGTCCGGCAGCCGGATCTTGCGCCGTTTGAACGCCGACGCCGGTTTAGGCTTGCCGTTAGCCATGTCGTTCTCGACAATGACCTCACCGACCGTCCACCCGAGCTGACCCGCACGGTCCCGCAACAACCGCTCGTGTTCCACGAGCCCCTTGCTCTCACCATCGCTGTTCAAGTCCTCGACCCGCAGGTCAGACAAGCGAAGGTACAGATCCACAACCGTTGGAGGAGTATCAATGCCCATGCACCAACTATGTGCTAGAACCGGGGACCGGGCAAGACCGTCGTCGCCCTGCACCGCACCGCATACCTGCGCTACCACGACCCCCGACTCGGCCAGCGTCGCGGCGGGGTGCTGTTCGTCGGACCGCACCAGCCCTATCTGGCGTACGTCGCCGACGTCCTGCCCAACCTCGGCGAGGACGACGTGCAGACCTGCACCCTGGCCGGCCTGGTCGCCGAGGGTGCAGGCGCAGCGGCCGAACCCGACCCTGAGGTGGCCCGGCTGAAGTCGTCGGCGCGGTGGGAGGCGGCGGTCGAGGCGGCCGTCCGGTTCTACGAGGAGCCGCCGCAGACCGCGACGACGGTGGCCACCGGTTGGACCGAGCTGACCATCACTCCCGGCGACTGGGCCGACGCGTTCGCCGCACCCGGGCCGGGTGTGCCGCACAACGAGGCCCGCGAGCAGATCATGGACGAACTGCTGACCATTCTGGTCGGTCGCTACGACGGCGACGAGCCGGAAGACCAGGTCCGCGCCGCACTGGACCAGAACCGGTCGCTGCGTACGGCGGTCAACCGGGCCTGGCCGCTGCTCGACCCGGCCGACATCGTCGCCGACCTGTGGTCGGTCCCGGCCTACCTGCGCCGGTGCGCGCCGTGGCTCGACCCGGCCGAGATCCGTACGCTGCAACGCGCCGACCCTCGGGCCTGGACAGTCGAAGACCTGCCGCTGCTGGACGCGGCCCGGCTGCGTCTCGGTGACGCGCAGGCGTCCGACCGCGAGCGGCGGCACCGGGCGGCGGTGGCCGTCGAACGGGTCCACCGGGCCCGGGTGATCGACGACCTACTCGACGCGCACAGCTACGACGACGGCGAAGGCGTCCTGGCGATGCTGCGCCACCAGGATCTGCAGGAAACGCTGATCGACGAGACGGCCGGGCCGGACGCCGACCCGGACGCGTTGGCCGGCCCGTTCGCGCACATCGTGGTCGACGAGGCGCAGGAGTTGACCGACGCGCAGTGGCAGATGCTGCTGCGCCGCTGCCCGTCGCGCAGTTTCACCATCGTCGGTGACCGCGCCCAGGCCCGGCACGGCTTCACCGAGTCGTGGCCGGACCGGCTCGCCCGGATCGGGGGGACCGGACACCCTGCGGGACCTGGTCACCCAGCTCGGACCGCAGGCGCGCGCCGCCACGCCCGGCGAGGCCGCCCGCGCCGGGGACGTCGTCGTGGTGACGACCCCATTCAAGGCCTACCTCGATGTCCCCCATCGCGCCGCTGCGCGGCACGGTCGTCATCGACACCATGAACTACTACCCGGAACGCGACGGCCACTTCCCCGAACTCGACGCCGGCCGGACCACCACCGGCGAACTGCTCCAGGCCCACCTGCCCGAGTCGTTCGTCGTCAAGGCGTTCAGCAACATCTTCTTCAAACACCTGGCCACGCTCGGCCGGCCCGCCGGCGCCGCCGACCGCAGCGCCATCGCCATCGCCGGTGACGACCACAACGCGAAGGCCACCGTCGCCGCCCTCATCGACACAATCGGCTACGACGTCCACGACGCGGGCGCCCTCGCCGACAACCGCCGGTTCGGCCCTGGTACGCCGGCCCACCACGCCTACCTCGACCCGGACGGCATGTTCACCGCCCCCGGCCGGCCGGCCGACGCGGCCCGACTCGCCGAACTCCTCGACAGCAACTGACCGGCCGCCAGCCGGCTAGCAGCCGGCTAGGAGACTCCGTGCCGACCTGCGTCAGGCCACCAGGCCACGACGATAGGCGTAGATCACTGCTTGGACGCGGTCACGCAAATCCAGCTTGGTAAGAATGCGCGAGACGTACGTCTTGACGGTCTCCTGGCTGATCACCATGGCCGCGGCGATCTCGCTGTTCGACAGGCCGTCGGCCATCAGCCGCAGCACCTCCAGTTCGCGCGGGGCCAGCGGGACCTCACCCGACGGGTCAGCGACCGGGCGGACCCGTTCCGCGTACCGGCCCACCAGACCGCGGGTCACCTCCGGAGCGAGCAGCGCCGCGCCGGAGGCGACCGTGCGGATGCCCTGGAGCAGCTGGGCCGGGGGCGCGTCCTTGAGCAGAAATCCGCTCGCCCCGGCGCGCAGCGCCTCGTACACGTACTCGTCGAGGTTGAACGTGGTCACCACGAGCACTTTGACCGGCGCCGCCACCCCCGCGCCCGCCAGCATGCGGGTGGCGGCGATGCCGTTCAGGACCGGCATCCGCACGTCCATCACCACCACGTCCGGGCGCAGCCGGCCAGCCAGGTCAACCGCCGTCTGCCCGTCGCCGCACTCCCCCACCACCTGCAGGTCGGGCTGCGCGCCGATGATCGTGGCGAACCCGGTACGGACCAACGCCTGGTCGTCGCAGACCAGGACCCGCAGCGGCACCGTCATGACGGATCCCCTGCGGGGATCCGGGCGCGGACCACGAACCCGCCGCCGGGCCGCCGTCCGGCGCTGAACTTTCCGCCGAGCGCACCCACCCGCTCACGGAGACCGGCGAGGCCACGCCCGCTGCCACCCGGTGACGCGGCGTTCGACCCTGTGCCGTCGGTGTGAACTTCCACAGTGACCTCCCGCACGTCGTAGCGCACCTGGACCACGGTTCGGCCGCCGTGGTCGTGTTTCAAGGCGTTCGTCAACGACTCCTGGACGACCCGGTACGCTGCGGCCTCGGCGCTTCCGGCCACCTCGGGTGGCCTGCCCTGCTGCGTGAACTCCACCGGCTGCCCGCCTTGCCGGGTTTGTTCAACGAGCGAGGCGAGCGAGTAGAGCGGGCCAACGGAACTGTTCGGACCGGTGTCGCCGTCCGCCGACGTGCGCGCCCCGGTTCCGTGATCCGGATTGAGCAGGTCAAGCAGGTGCCGCAGGTCCCCGACGGCTCGCCGGCCGGTGTCGGTGATCGCGGTCAGGCTCTCGTCGAGACGCTCCGGGGCAGCGGTCAGATATCGTGCCGCCTCAGCCTGCACCACCATCGCGGTCACGTGATGCGTCACCACGTCGTGCAACTCCCTGGCGATCCGGGTACGCTCCGCAGCCCGGGTACGCTCCGCGACATGCCGCCGGTGATCCGCCTCGGCGGCCCGCGACATCCGCAGCCACGACCCGACGCCCCAGGCGAAGGCCAACGCCAGGTAGAAGGTCCCGAACCCGATCACTCCCTCGGTCGAGCCGTGCCGGTGCAACGCGACGGCCAGCACCACGTACCCCACCGTGGCCACCGCGACAGTTGTGCGTCGGTGGCGGCCCAGGTGCAGCCCCGCGCTCAGCAGTGCGATCGGCAGGGCCATACCGGCAACCGTGTGGTAGAAGCGCAGCTGATCGATCGCGAAGCCGAGCGCCACCAGACCGAGGCAGAGGGCCGGCAGGCGCCGTCGCACCACGAGCGGCAGACACTCCAGCGCCAGCACCACGCCGGTCAGCCCGTCGAACGGGCGACTGGGCAGGTCACCGAGCTGTGTTCCACGACTGTGCAGCGCGGGCACCAGCGACGCGACCACGAGCAGCAGCGCGAGCGGCAGATCTCGGACCACGACGTCGGACCGCCGCCACAGCTCCGGCAGGCCCCGGAGATCGATCACCGGGCGACTGTAGCGTTCGTCCTGGCCCGACACGGGACGATGTGACCGCGGCGACGCGCGAGCCACAGAAAGAACACGGTCAGCGCCACCCCGGCGCCGACCGTGTAGAGGCTGCCCTCGGGCCCGAAATCGCCACCGGTCAGCAGATCCGGACCCGACGTCGTCGCTTCCAGCAGCCCATGCGGCTCTCCGTTGCCGGAGACCACCGTGCCGAAAATGCCGGCTGCGACGAAGTTCCAGCCAAAGTGCAACCCGATCGGCACCCACAGATTCCGGGTGGCCGCATAGCAGGCGGCGAGCATGAAGCCGGCCGAGATCACGATGGCGACCGCGCCCCACAGCCCGGCGTCCGGATTGCCCAGATGGAACAGACCGAACAGCACCCCGGTCAGCACCAAGGTGAACCAGGTGCCGAGTCGTTCCTCGACGATCCGGAACAACACGCCACGGAAGAGTAGCTCCTCCGTCACCGAGGCGGCCGCCATGAGACCGAGCAGGTCGGCGGCGCCGCTCACCGAGCCCAGGCCGTGCACGTGGTAGCCGCCGAGGAGGGCGATGTTGGCAATGACGGCGCCGAACATCCCGGCCCCGATCAGCACCCCCACGGCAGTTCTGACGACTGCCCCGGAAGCAGCCACCTCGACGGGGGCGCGCTGTTCGGTGCGCCGCACCACCCACCGGTAGACAAGGACGACGGCGACGCAGGTCACGACACCGATGAGCAAGGTGAGCCAGGCGTTGTCCTGTAATGCAGCGGCGCTGCCGCCACCGACGAAGGCGACTGCCCCGACGGCCACCAACTGTTTCACCAGACGCACGAGGATTCCCTTCACCAGGCCGCGACCTGGGTGCCGCGGCTACGACGAAAACGCTATGGCTGCGACGGACAGCCCACTTCACCCCGCAGTGGACACTTACCGGTAGCTCGCACGGGGGACACGTCCGCCGGGCGACTCGACGTGCCGATCGGTGGCAGGCGTAGATTCGGCGGTCGATGGCCACCTGTGACGATGTCCGCCGGGCGCTCGCCGCCCTCGCCGACCCGCGTCGCGCGGAGCAGGCACGCCGGTTCCTGCAGATCCGACCCGGCGGGTACGGCGAGGGCGACCGGACGATCGGCGTACCGGTGCCGGACCAGCGCCGGGTGGCCGGTCGATACTGGCGTGACCTGTCGTTGGCCGAGACGACCCTGCTGCTGACCAGCGAGGTACACGAGGAGCGGCTGACGGCGATCTTCATCCTGGTGCGGATGTTCGACAAGGGCAGGCAGCGGCAGCGGGCCGCCATCTTCGACACCGTGCTGGCCCACACCGACCGGATCGACAACTGGGACCTGGTCGACTCGTGCGCCCCGTACATCGTCGGGCCGTGGCTGTTGGGCACCGACCGGACGGTGCTGGACCGGCTGGCCGCCTCCGAGCTGGTCTGGGACCGGCGGATCGCGATCATCGCGACGTTCGCCTTCATCCGGGTCGGGGACTTCGACTGGACGTTGCGGCTGGCCGAGCGGCTGCTGCACGACCCGCACGACCTAATCCACAAGGCCGTCGGCTGGATGCTGCGCGAGGTCGGCAACCGCGACCGTACGGTGGCCGAGACGTTCCTGACCCGGCACCAACGCGACATGCCGAGGGTGATGCTGCGGTACGCGATCGAGAAGTTCGAGCCGCAGCGTCGCGCCGCGTACCTCGCCGGCACGGCCTGACCGCGCCAGTGTCCGCCTCACCTGCCCGGCCCGACTTGCGGGGGGTCCGGGTCGCCTACGACACCGTGGCCGGCGACTACGCGGCCCGCATGCCGGACACCCGCGTTGAGGCACCGCTGGATCTCGCCATGATCGACACCTTCGCCGAGGCGGTCCGCTCCAGCGTCGACCCGCTGGTGCTCGACGCGGGCTGCGGTGCGGGTCGGATGAGCCGGTATCTCGCCGACCGGGACTGTCGAGTGGTCGGGGTCGACCTGTCACCAGGCATGATCGCCATGGCCCGCCGCGACCACCGAGGGCTGCCGTTCGCCGTCGGCTCGCTGGCCGACCTTCCGTTCCCGGACTCCCGGTTCGCGGGTGTACTGCTGTGGTACTCGACGATCCACGCGCCACCGGCCGGTCAGGGCCGCGTCTTCGCCGAGGCCGCCCGGGTGCTGCACCCGGGCGGCCGGGCTGCGCGAGGTGTGCCGGCTGGTCCGTCGCGCCCGGGGCGCCGAACGCGACGACCAGGCGGTCATGCTGGCGACGGTGCGGTGACCCCCGGATGCCCGCCCGACCCCGTGGTCCGGGCGGGCATCCGCAGCTGTCGCGATGTCACTCGCAGAAGACCTTCACCTTGACGTCGGGCTGGTCGACGTCGACTGTGAGATCGTCGAGCTGCTCGACCAGCTCCTCGATGTGCTGCGGCTTGAGCTGGGTCAGGTCGATCGGCACACCCGACTTGGCCAGCTCCGCGTTGACGTGGGTCAGCGCCTGTGGCGGGATCAGGCTGGTGAGCCGGACCCCGGCGCGCAGCAGCTGCAACGGGACCCGGACGTTGACCCGGCCCGGCTCGTCGCCGCTGGGTCCGTCGGCGAAGTCCGCCATCACCCGCAGATACTTCGGCCGGGCCTTCGGGCCGGATGCGCCCCCCGGCGTCGCATCAGGCTGCTCTCGGTCGAGGGCGTCGATCAGCCGCTCGGCCTCCTCAGCGGTGATCTTGCCTTCGGCCAGCATCTCCAGAATCTGGCGGCGCTGCTCGTTCATCGTCACTCCGCTTCGACGGGCTCAGGTCCACCTGGACCTGGCTGCGGCGTTCACCACGCAGCCGGGCGGCGACCCGTCAGCTCTGCTTCACCTTCTGGCGGCCGAGCGCACCGCACCTCAGATCTTCCAGGTGCACGATCAGACCCGCACGCTGGTCACCGCCATGCTGGCCCGGGAACGTCGCGCCGCCACACCCAGCCTGCGCGCCTTGGCAGTGCGCGCCAGGATCGATGCCAACTGATCATGACTGGCACCGGCAAACCGACGCTGTACCTGGTTTCCTCCGCCGCTCCGCCGATTCACAACATCGACGAGTGCGTCGCCCTGTTGCAGGCCGACGGATGGTCGGTGTGCCTGATCGTCACGCCTACTGCGGCGACCTGGATCGACACGGACAGGCTCGCATCCCAGACCGGGTTTCCGGTCGCGTCCCGACTTCGCGCCCCTGACGAGCCCGGAACACTGCCGCGCGCCGACGCCGTCGTGGTGGCACCGGCGTCCTTCAACACGATCAACAAGTGGGCCAGCGGAATCAGCGACAACTTGGCGCTGGGTGTACTCAACGAGGCCCTTGGCACCGGGCTTCCGATAGTCGTCTCACCGTACGCAAAGCCGGCCCTCACCCAGCATCCCGCCTACCGAGCATCCGTCCGGACCCTGTCACACCTCGGCGTCCAGTTCACCGAGGACGAAGCTCTCAAACCCACGCTTGGAAGCGATAGATTTCGATGGGGCGTAGTTGCCGAAGCGTTCCGCGCCACCGATTGATCACGCCTCCGCTGAACAGCCACCAGGACAACGCCTCCGCATTCAACAGAGGATCAACGGACCGCCGCCCACGTCGACCGGACGTGTCCCAACCCGCCAACCGATCCAGCGGTAGAGACACTGTGGCCGCACACCTAACCGAAGTTCAAGAGCAGATGACGTAAATACTGGCCTGCACCGGCGTGTCGTACGGTTCTACGTCATCTGATCTTGAGTCGGCTTCCCATCTGCATAGGCTGGTCCAGAATCCGTCGATCAGCACGATGCTGTCGGGTGCCACGCCAGACGTCCTGCAGTGGGAGCAAATCAGTAGCGACGGGTCATGGTCTCGGTGCCGAGGACGGTCAACAGTCGCAGCTTGTCTGCCGCTTCGCTGCCAGGCGCCGCTGCGTAGACGACGATGCGCAGGTCGGCGCCGTGCGCCGACAGCACATCGCAGTCGAGTTCGACTTCGCCGACGTGCGGATTGTCGACGGTCTTTCGTTCGCTCCTGTGGTGCGCGACGGCGGAGCCTTCCCACAGTCGCGCGAATTCGGGGCTCGATGCCCGCAGCGTGCCGATCATGTCCTTCAGTTCGCGGTCGGCAGGGTAACGCGTCGCCACGTCGCGCAGGTCGGCCACGAGTGACGCCTTGTGCGCCTGCGGATCCGGATGCCGCACGCGTCCCGTGTCGTCGTGGAAGGTTCGCCACACGATGTTCGCCGACCGGAGGTCGCGGTCGTGCCAGTCGTCGCCGGTCAGCGCGGCCCACACATCATTGTGCTGGATGAGGTTCCAGGCCGCGTCGAAGACTGCGATCGGGGTGTCGGCGAGACGGTCGAGCACGCGCTGCACGCTGGGGCCGATGTGCCGGGGCACCAGTCCGCCCGGTTGGGGCGCGTGCCCCGCCAGGCGGCAGGCCAGTTCGTACTCGGCGTCGGACAGGCGCAGCGTGCGTGCTAGCGCGCGCACGATGGCGACGCTGGGATGCGCGCGGCACTGTTCGAGGCGTTTGACGTAGTCCGGTGAGATGCCAGCAAGCCAGGCGACCTCCTCGCGGCGCAATCCTGCCGTCCTGCGCGTGCCTGACCTGAAGGGCAGGCCCACGTCTGCCGGCTGCAGGCGGGTGCGCCAGGAGCGGAGCACCGCCGCGAAGTTGGGCACGTCGTGCATCACTCCATTGTCGGCCTTCTGCCCGGCCTTCAATCGATGCGTGGGTGGCCCGAAGTGGGCCAGGATGCCGCCCGGAACCGGTGCCAAGGTCGATTCCTGGCACACCTGACGGCCCCAGCGGCACCTTCGCCGATCGCGACGGCGAACTGCCCTGGTGATCACACCACCACGGAAGGAGCGGACATGTATCTCATCACCGGAGCGACAGGCAACGTCGGCAACCCGCTTGCACGGCAGCTGCACGAACAGGGTCACCCGGTCCGAGTCCTGGTGCGCGACCCTGCCCGGGCAGCCGACCTGCCGGCCGAGATCGAGCGCGCCGTCGGCGATCTCGACAACCCCGACGACGTGGCCAACGCCGTCAAGGGCGTGGACGCCGTCTTCCTCATGCAGGTGGGCAGCGGAACCGACCAGACCAAGGTCATGATCGATGCCGTACGCAACGCCGGCAACACCAGGATTGTCCTGCTGTCCTCGGTCGGTGCACGGCTGATGCCGATCAGCGACAATTTCGTCATCGGCGGAGCCCTTGCGGCGCGCGAGGACCTGATGCGCGAGTCCGGGCTGGGCGTCACCTACCTGCGCCCCAACGGCTTCGCGTCCAATGCCCTGTGGTGGCTGGACGGCATCCGCGCTGGCAAGGTCGTCGACCCTACCGGGGAGGGCCGTCTGGCGGTCATCGACCCCGAGGACGTGGCCCGCTGCGCCGCCATCGTGCTCACCGAAGTCGGGCACGTCGGCAAGGGCTACACCCTGACCGGGCCAGAAGCACTCACTTCTCGTGAGCAGGTGGCGATAATCGCCGCGGTGACCGGTCAGATGATCGACTTCCAGGAAGTCACTCCTAGTAGGGCAGCCGTACTTCGTGACTTGATCATGTGAGTCTGGATCGGTAGTGGTACCAGCGGGCGCGGGCTTGATGGCGGCGGCGCCACCAGGACCAGCGGAGATGGTGTTCGAGGCTGTGCCAGGCTCTGGTAGCGAGGTTGTACAGCCTCTTGATCTCGACAACGGTCAGCCGGATGAGTCCGAGGTCGGCCGGTGGTGGTTCGCTGGGGTGGGTGGGTCGGGGCGGTGGCGTGGTCCCGGCCGCGGCGTCGGCGGCGGTGACCGCGCAGACGGCGAGCGCGGCCATGACCAGCACTATGTGCCGCATGATCGGGGTGTGGAGCCGGTTCTGGAACTGGTCGAACCCGAAGTGGTCCTTGCCGAACCCGTGGTCCTCCTCGATCGTCCACCGCCGGCCGGTCACCCTCACCAACGCGGTCAGGGTCGCCGGAAGACGCTCCGGTATCCAGCAGTAGAAGTAGGCCAGGTCGTCGGGGTCAGCCAGGCTCCGGCGCACGAGCAGGTAGTGGCGAGGGCTGGCGGTGGCGATCCACGCCCACGCGTACCAGCGGTCGCCTTTGGAACCCGCCCCGCAGGACATGGTCTGCCAGGCGGTGTCGGTGGTCAGGGCGGTGACAGCGGTGTCGGCGCGGATCTTCGTCTTCCAGCCGGGCAGGGTGATCCGGAACGAGCACGGCACGCCGAGGCTGTAGCCGATTCCCCGGGTCTCGCAGGTGTCGCGTAGCCGCCGGTCCCGGCCGTAGACGGCGTCGGCGGTGCACCACCGCACCGGTACGCCGGCGTCGAGTGTCTCGGTGAGCAGGTCGGCGGCGAGTCGGGGTTTGGTCGCGAACTCGGTGTCGGCGGGGACGCCGGTGGCGGCGCGGCGGGCGTCGTCGTCGAGGTCGGCGGCGGGGATCCACAGGCGGGAGCCGACCAGGGCGTGGCCGGCGCGGGTGGCGTAGGTGGCGTTGACCAGGTTGACGGCGTTGGTGACCTTTCCCGCGCAGCCCACGTACTGGCGGGTCACGCCGCACGTGCCGGTGCCGGTCTTCTCCACCCCGCTCTCGTCGAAGATCAGCGTGTTGTCGCCGTCCGGGTCGGCCAGGCGTGCCACGGCGAAGTCACGGACCACGCCCTGAGGGGCCTCGCGTTTTCCGGACAGTGGTTCGGCCGGTTCTTTCACGCCGCGATTTGAAGGTTCTCGAACTCTGCGTGGACTTCCCGGGGAGGTCGGTAGCCCACCGCTGAATGCAGACGCTGACGATTGTACCAGAATTCGATGTAGGCAGTAACGTCCCGGCGCGCCGCCTCACGAGTGGGATACTTCACACGCGACACGCGTTCGTTCTTCAGCGCACCGAAGAACGATTCCGCCATCGCATTGTCGAAACAAGTTCCGGTCCGGCCAGCAGATCGCCGCAACCTCAGATCCCGAAGCGTTCTGCCGTAGTCGTCCGACATGTAGTTGCTGCCCCGGTCCGAATGAAAGATGGCGTTCTTCCTGAGTTCGCGATTCCGGGCGGCGTTACGGATGGCGCGGGATATCAACGGCGTCTGGTAGTGGTCGTCCATCGCGTATCCGATGACTTCCTTCGTGCAGCAGTCGATGACGGTCGCCAGATACAGCCACCCCTCGCCGGTCGGGATGTACGTGATGTCGCCGACGAGCTTCTCGCCAGGCGCGTCGGCGGTGAACTCCCGGCCGACGAGGTCAGGCACCGTGCCGGACGACGACTGGGTGAGACCCCACCGCCTCGGGCGGGGCTGGCACGGCACGAGCCCGAGCTCGCGCATCAGCTGGCGGACGAGTTCCGGCCCGGCGGACACGCCCTGGCGCCGCAGTTGCGCGTGGACACGTCGATGCCCGTAGGTGCCGTCGGACGCGGCGAACACCTCCTCGATGGCCGATCGAAGGTGGGCGCGGCGGGTGGCGGTCGCGGAGTCGGGGCGGGTTCGCCATTCGTAGTACCCGGACCTGGACACGCCGAGTTGTTCGCACATGAAGTCGACGGGGTAGGCGTACTTCGCGGTGTCGAGTCGCATCGTCTCGATGAACTCGTACAAGCTCGTTACCGAGGGTCCTTCGCGAAGTGCGCCGCGGCTTTTTTCAGGAAGCTGTTCTCCATTTCGAGTTCCCGGTTGCGACGTTCGAGTTCCTTCAGTCGAGCGCGCTCGTCGACGCCGATCTGTGGGCTGTCCTGGGCGCCGCTGTTTTCCCGCCGGTACTGGCGGACCCAGGAACGCAGCGTCTCCGGGTGAACGTCGATCTCCCGGGCAACCTGCGACACTGGCTTGTTCGACTGTAGAACGAGTTGCACTGCTTCTTCACGGAACTCTGGGGTGTATGAGCTTATGCGTGCCATCGCGCTTCTTCCCTCGACTTTCCTTACAGGGTAACCTTATTGGCTCCCTGTCCGGAATCCTCGGGGCACCTCACCCATCGCCTTGTCGGTGTCCCAGACCGCGCGTTCGAGTAGCCGTTGCATCCGGTCGGGGGTGGTGTCCCCGGCGTGTTCGGCCAGGGTCCAGCAGTTCTTGCGTGGCAGGTCGGCGATCAGGCCACGGACGTACTTGCCGGCCTGCCGTAGTGGTTCGACCCGGGCGAAACACGCGCCGAGGTCTCCCATCAGCGTGGCGAGGTTCTCCTCGACCCGACCGGCCTCTACCATGGCCGCTGCGGCCACCTCGTGATCCTTCGTTGTCCACACAACACCGGACGATCATGCGGTGGCCGTCTCCGTCGCCGCACATCCTGTCCGTCCATACCCCACCGCACCGGTCAGGTCACGAAGTACGGCTGCCCTACTAGAGAGTTTGCCCGGGCGCAGATCGCCAAGGGTGTGCCCGCCGAGCAGGCGCAGGCATTGGAATATCTGAACACGGTGTTCCGAAGGGTCGCGCCGCCTACGTGACCGACGATGTGCGGAACCTCACGGGCCGGGCGCCAGGGACGTTCCGCGAGTGGTGCGAACGCAGCGCAGACGCATTGCGCTGATGCAAGACCCAGTGCGACCGGGCTCCGGGACACCACTCAGCATTCTTCCCGACGCCACCAGGCCCGCAGGAACGTCTCCTGCACCGTGTCCGTGTCCTCGGCGTCCTCGAACGACCCGAGCATCCGGTCGGCTTGCTGCCATCAGCCGCGTCTCCACACCTATCAGGTCGTCGTTCCGCTCGTCGTGGCCCGTCGCAGGTATGACGGGGGTACGGACACGAATACTCATCACCAGGGAGCCGACGCAGCCACAAGATCAGCTGACGAGAATGCGGGAGTTCCTCGGCATGTCACCCGAATTTACGTCATCTGATCTTTGCGATCGGCTGGCACCGGCACCGGAGCAACCGTGTGCGCGTAGCGCTTGCCCGGCCAGCGCGACGGGCGGTCAGGTCGGTTCTGCGGACAGGCGGCGGTGCTCCGGCGGGACTGGGGCGTCTGATAGTTCCGGCAGGCGCGCCGGCGGCTTCGTCCTGACCTGTGACGGCGACGTCGTCGGTCTGTCCAACCTGTTCGCCGCTGACAGCGGCGAACAGTCCGATATCCGGGCGACCGCCATCACCGAGGCAGCCCTCCACTTCCCCGGGGCTGCCGCTGGTCGGCTACGAGCAGGGCGACGACCTCGCCCGCGCCCGAGCACACGGCTTCGCCCCGATCGGCGCCCTGCGGGTCTGGCTGCACCAGCCCGGCCAGCCATGATCACTTGATGAAAAGCCGGCCGACACGCCGACACGATCCCAGCAGAACATCAAATGATCTTGGTTGTGCCCAACCTCGGCCGGTTGCCAGACTGGTCCGGTGCCGGTCTCCCTCTGGCGAAACCGTGACTTCCTCCTACTGTGGACCGGCCAGGTCGTATCGACGCTCGGCACCCGGATCAGCGGCCTCGCGTACCCGCTGCTCGTGCTGGCCGTCACCGGCTCACCGGCGCAGGCCGGGCTGGTGGCGGCCGCGCAGGCGGCCCCGTTCCTGATCTGGTTCCTGCCGGCGGGTGCCCTGGTCGACCGCTGGCCCCGCAAACGGATCATGCTCGTCGCCGACGCCGGCCGGGCGGTGGCCCTGGCATCGGTCGCGGTGGCCGTCGCGCTCGGACGGGTCACGATCGGTCACCTCATGGTCGTGGCCTTCGTCGAGGGCACGCTGTACGTCTTCTTCCTGCTCGCCGAGACCGCCGCCCTGCCACACGTGGTACCCAAACCCCAACTACCGACGGCGATCGCCCAGAACCAGGCCCGCGACCAGGGTGCCGACCTGGCCGGCCACCCGTTGGGCGGCCTGCTGTTCGGGCTGGGCCACGCGGTGCCGTTCGCCGCCGACGCCGTGTCGTACGTGGTGGGCGTCGCCCTGGTCGCCCCGGTTCGGCGGGACCTGGAGGAGAAGCGGGTGGCGCAGCGTCGCCCCCTGCTGGCAGAGATCGCCGAGGGTGTCCGCTGGCTGTGGCGTCAGCATCTCCTGCGCGCCCTCGTGGCGATCGCGTCGGCTGGCAACCTGGCCTTCAGCGCCCTCAGCCTGGCCGTCATCGTGCGCGCCACTGACCTCGGCGCGTCCCCGACCGCCGTTGGTGTGCTGCTCGGGCTCTTCGGCGTGGGCGCGATCGCCGGTGCCCTGGTGGCCCCGCCGGTACAACGCCTCGTCTCCCCGAACGTGGTCCTGATCGGCGCGCTCTGGTGGTGGGTCGCGCAGATGGCGGCGTTGGCCCTGGCCCCGACCGTGTTCACGCTGGGGGCGGTCTACACGGTCGGCGCACTGATGGGCCCGATCTTCAACACCACCACCGCCGCCTACCGGTACGCCCTGACCCCCGACCGCCTCCAGGGCCGGGTCAACGGCGCCTCCCGAATGATCGGCTGGGGTGCCCGCCCCGTGGGTGCCCTCCTCGGCGGCATAGCGCTGGAGACCCTGGGCGCGGTGCCGACCTTCGCCGCCCTGGCGGCGTGGCTGGCCGTCGTCGCGGTGGCATCGACGACGAGCCGCCAGATCAGGTGCGCCCCCAGGCTGGAAACGATGGGCGAACGAACCGGATCCTGAGTTCGTGCGGTGGACCGTGCTGCCCTGTTCAGGGTGCCGGCTCCCGGCGGGCGCGTTGTTGGTGTCGGCGCGCCTTCAGCCGGTTGCCGCAGGTCTTCATCGAGCACCAGCGGGCGGTGTTGGCACGGCTGCGGTCCAGGTGGAACAGGCGGCACTCGGTGTTGTCGCAGGGCCGCAGTCGGCCGGGTAGCCGGGCCTGTACGTCGAACCAGGCGAGCACCAGCTGCACGGCGAGCATCCGGTCGGGGGGCCCACACAGGCGCCAGCGCAGGCCCGACGCGTCGACCTCGGGCAGCTGCTGGACGCCGGCGAGGATCCGCCGCAGGTCCGCTTCGGGCACGGCACCGCGGGTGGCGGTCTGCAGCGCGTCTCTGGCGGTCCGCAGCCAGGTGGTCGTTGCCGGGTCGCCGGAGCCTCCGTGCCGGTGTGCCCACTGCCGCAGTGCGGTGTCGTCGGCCCACCGGTCCTGTGGCCGGCCGTCCACCACGGGTGTGCTGTTCAGCGCCTCGATCAGCGCCTGCTCGTCGATCACGGTGACCTCACCCACCCTCGCCACTAACCCTCTCGCCGCGCTTGACAGGTTATCGCAGATCGGGTCCACTTGAATCCAGATAACCACCACGAAGTTCCGAGAGGGTTAGAGATGGTCGAAGTTCATCACCGGTACGCCACCGTGCGAGGGCACCGCGTCTTCTACCGACAGGCCGGCCCCCACGACGCGCCGACGCTGCTGCTCCTGCACGGGTACCCCACCAGCTCACGTATGTTCCGCCGGCTGATCCCGCGACTCGCCGACCGGTTCCACGTCATCGCCCCCGACCACATCGGCTTCGGCCACTCCGACGCCCCGCCCGCCGACACGTTCCCGTACACGTTCGACGCGCTCACCGACGTCACCGAAGCGTTCCTGGCCGAGCTCGGTGTCACCCGCTGCGCCATCTACGTGCAGGACTACGGCGCTCCGATCGGATGGCGACTCGCCCTCAGCGCCCCCGAGATGATCACCGCGGTCATCAGCCAGAACGGCAACGGGTACGACGACGGCTTCGTCCCCGACTTCTGGACACCCGTGTGGGCGTACGCCGACGATCCGGGACCGGACACGGAGCCGGCGGTGCGCACCGCCCTCGGTCTGGACGCCATCCGCTGGCAGTACCTGCACGGCGTGGACCGCCCCGACCTTGTCGACCCCGACACCTGGACGTACGACCACCGCGACATCAGCCGCCCCGGCAACGACCTGGCACAGCTGGCGCTTTTCCGCGACTACGCCACCAACCCTCCGCTGTACCCGAAGCTGCACGCGTACTTTCGGCGCAGTCAGGTGCCGCTACTGGCCGTTTGGGGGGCCGAGGATCTGATCTTCGGGCCGGACGGGGCGCGTGCCTTCGCGCGGGACCTTCCGGACGCCGAGATCCACCTGGTGCCCGGCGGCGGTCACTTCCTGCTGGAAAGCCACCTGGACACCGTGGTCGGCCGCATCCGGGACTTCCTGTCCCACGCGCTGCCGACAACCCGGCCGGCGACAACCCGCGACGCGCGAGCCGCCCACCTGTGAAACGGCCGCCGCCCGGGTCGGCGATCAGCCGAACCAGACAATCCCCTGGCCATGCGGTCGGGTCCAGGCCAGTGGCCGGCCGTCCAGGGCGAGCACGTTGTGCAGGGTGTCGTCCGGTGGCGGCGGCAGCGCGCCGTGGCGCAGGATGTCCGGCCCCTCGTTCGCCACCCAGTGGCCGGGCAGGCCGTGTACCAGGTCGACGAAGACCGACCGGCGCGGAGCCGGCACGTGGTAGAGCACTGCGGTGTGGAACACCACCAGCGTCGCGTCCGGCGGTGCCGACGCGGCCAACGCCGGCAGGTCGTCGACCAGATCACCCCGGACCAGCAGCGGCGGATCGGTCGCCGCGACGCCCGCCGCGGCCGCCAGCCGGGCCCGCCGATGCTCCTGCTCCGGCCAGATCAACGCGTCCAGCCAGGCGACGTCGTCGGCGTCGGTGACGTCCAGCGGAGTCAGGTCCAGCCCGGCCCGCCACACCACCTCCGGCCGGGTACGCGGCGGCGTCAAGCCGGTCGTCGCGCAGTCGAGCAACGGCTCGCCCTGCCCCACGGTCGGGCCGCCGTCGTAGCGGTAGGCGTACCGGTCCGGGTAGAGACACAGGCCCGCCGACGCGCCGACTTCGAGAAGCGCCAGCGGCTGCGGCAACGCCGCCAGCACCGGCAGCAGTACGGCACACCGCCCGGCCTCGTTGGTCTGGGTGAGGCGGCGACGCATCTGCGCCTCGACCTCCGGCCAGTGCGCCATGGTGAAGTCGTGGAACGCGGCCGGGTCGTCGACCGGCCCGCCGAGCAGCCGGACCACCCCGAACAGCAGATTCGGCTGCCGGGTCGGCGGCGGCAACGAGTCGAGCAGCGCCAAGAGATCGTCGTCGCGGGCGACCGCGTACGCCAGCCGTTCGTAGCTGGGCGACACCCCGGACGCCTGCCGGCGGGCGAAGTCGGCGTACACCTCAGCGGTGGTCATCGCTAGATGATCACCCTGCCCGGGCGGTGCCGTCATCAGCCCGACCGCGAACGGGGAGCCGGATCACATCCGGCTCCCCGTGACGCGTGTTCGATCAGCTGCAGCCGGAGGTGGAACCGCAGCCCTCACAGACGTAGCAGCTGCCGGCCGGGCGCATCTTCGTGCCGCAGGTGAAGCAGAGCGGCGCGTCGGCAGCCTTGCCGATCACCGCCTCCAGCAGCTCCGTCGACGAGTGCACCGACGACGGGGCCGGCGTGCTCGCGGCGGCCGGCTCGGTCGCCGTACCGCTGCCGGAGTCGGCCGACGACGGCGCCGACGCCTCCGGATGCTTCGGCTCGACCGGCGCGGACACCGCCATCTCCGACAGCTCCGACGCCGCGTTCTCCGCCTCCGCCTCGGCCCGCATCTGCGCGGTCCGCTCGGCGGCGGTGAAGATGCCCAGCTCGGCCCGGCGGTCGTATGGCAGGAAGTCCAACGCCAGGCGACGGAAGATGTAGTCCATCACCGACGCGGCCATCCGCACGTCCGGGTCGTCGGTCATGCCGGCCGGCTCGAAGCGCATGTTGGTGAACTTCGCCACGAACGTCTCCAGCGGTACGCCGTACTGCAGGCCGATTGAGATCGCCACCGAGAAGGCGTCCATCACCCCGGCCAGCGTCGAACCCTGCTTCGACATCTTGAGGAAGACCTCGCCGAGGCCGTCGTCCGGGTACGACGAGGCGGTCAGGTAGCCCTCGGCACCGCCGACCGAGAACGACACCGTCTCCGACGGACGCTTCTTCGGCAGCCGCTTACGCACCGGGCGGTACTCGACGACCTTCTCGACGACCTTCTCGATCACCTTGGCCTGCTCGGCGGCGGCGGTCTCCTTGGCCTTGTCCGACTTGGCCGCCGACAGCGGCTGGCCCACCTTGCAGTTGTCCCGGTAGATCGCCAGCGCCTTCAGGCCCAGCTTCCAGCCCTCGAAGTAGATCCGCTCGACGTCGGCGACGGTCGCCGCCTCCGGCATGTTGACCGTCTTGGAGATCGCCCCGGAGATGAACGGCTGCACCGCCGCCATCATCCGCACGTGCCCCATCGGCGCGATCGACCGCTCCCCCATCGCGCAGTCGAACACCGGGTAGTGCTCGGTGCGCAGGCTCGGCGCGTCGACCACGTGACCGTGGTCGGCGATGTGCTCGACGATCGCCTCGACCTGCTCCTCCGGGTAGCCGAGGCTGCGCAGCGCGCGCGGCACCGTCTGGTTGACGATCTGCATCGAGCCACCGCCGACCAGTTTCTTGAATTTGACCAGCGCCAGATCGGGCTCCACCCCGGTGGTGTCGCAGTCCATCATCAGACCGATGGTGTTGTGACTGACGAACCCGCCGGCGACGTAGGTGACGTTGGCCGGCACCGACAGGTCGTACGTCGGCTGCACGCCACCGTCCTCGTTCGCCGCCACTGTCTCGTAGAGGTAGCCGAGCGCGTGCCCGAGGCGGTCGTCCAGCACCTCGCCGTAGATCTCGCCGGCCAGCGTCCGCGACACGCCGCCGGTCTTCGCCAGCGACTGCACAACCGCACCGCGCATCGGGTGTCCGGCCGGCACCAGCAGATCCCAAAGCTCACGCGGCAGGTGGATTCGGTCCCGGTTGCCGGTCTGCTGTGGCGCGGCGACGATCTGCTCCGCCTTGCGGGCGCCGATGAAGCCGATCGTCTCCTCGTACCGGATCGCGTGGTCGGTATTGCGCAGCCGCACCTGCCAGATGTCGCTGCCCATGCCGCTGCGGGTCCGCCGGGTGGTGGTCGCCATCCCGAGGGTCAGCAGCAGGGTACGGATCTCCGCGGCGAACGACTCGGTGGACGTCGACACGGACGGCACTCCCTCGATCACCGTCCCGTCGGCCTCGAACAGGCCGCGCAGGAACGCGATGTAGACGGTGACGTCGTTGGTCTCCAGAATCGCCGACGGCACCCGGGGCGACCAGCCCTTGCCGGTGTGTTCCGGGTGCGGCAGCGTCTTGGCGAACCCGGCTGCCTGCCACCAGCGGGCCAGCCGCACCGAGGAGAAGACGACCTCCTGGTAGCCGGTGCGCGCCGCGACCTCCGCTTCCAGCCCGAACAGGCCCTTGCCGAGCACCCGCAACCGTTCCACAACGTCGAGGTCGGTGTCGGCTACGGCGAACCGCAGCCCCTTGGCGTGCAGGCTGCCGTCACCCATGAAGTAGCCGACCAGTTCGGCCAGCTCGGCGTCGACCGCGTCCGGCACGTACAGTCGCCGGTCGCCGGCGTAGTACGCCTGGTCGAGCACCGGCAGCGGCACCCGACGTGGCTCGCCGACCAGGGTGCCGAGCTGCACCGGTACCAGGTCGCCGGGGGCAACCTCGGCCATCCGCTTCCAGACCCATTCGCCGGTCGCCGGTTCCACCACCTTGACCCGGTGGGCCAGGGTGCCCTGGATCTGGTAGCCGCCGTTGGTGACCACCCGGCGAGTGGGCTCCTCACCGTTGACGAAGAACTTCGTCGCCTGGCGGGCGCCCTCGTCGGTCGACACCATCATGTCGAGGTCCTGCCAGCGGTCGCCGTAGACGTCGCCGATCTCACCGAGTCGCACCAGCCCGCGGTCGGTGGTCACCATTGTGTCCGCGGTGAGGCAACCAGTGGGCGCGAGTACACTTGCCTGGGAATTGCGCCAGCCGTTTTTTTCGCCGATCCTGTTGCCGATCTCCCATTGCCGGGCGGCTTCCCGGGCCAGGGCGGTGGCGGTCGGGCCGGTCGGGCGGATCTCATCGCTGGCAGCGGCGTGCTTGCGCATCACCCGCTTGTGGCCCTCGGCGTTGCGGGCGTAGCCGTCGTAGGCGCCGACCACGCCGGCCAGTTCCGCCGAACGGCGGTACGCCGTACTGGTCATCACCGAGGTGATGGCGGCGGCGTAGGACCGGCCGGCTTCCGAGTCGTACGGCAGACCGGAGGCCATCAGCAGGGCACCGAGGTTGGCGTAGCCGATGCCGAGCTGCCGGTACGCCCGGGTGGTCTCGCCGATCTTCTGCGTCGGGAAGTCGGCGAAGCAGATAGAGATGTCCATCGCGGTGATGACGAACTCGACGGAGCGGACGAACTTCTCCACCTCGAAGCCGCCGTCGGCCCGCAGGAATTTCATCAGATTCAGCGACGCAAGATTGCACGACGAATTGTCAAGGTGCAGGTATTCCGAGCAGTTCCGGACGACCACGCCGTTGGCGATGTACGAGTGGTTGCGCGGTTCGGACAGATTGTAGGTGGTCTCAAAGCCGTCGAACTCGCGGCTGACCAACTTCGCCGTCTGATCCGTCCGGTAGAACCGGTGCTGTTCGAGCCAACGGGCCACCCGCTGCGCCTTGGCCTGGTGGTCGAACCCGATCCGGCTGGCGAACAGGCGGATGTTCTCCCCACTGATCCGCAGGTCGTAGAGCTGCTTACCGTGGTACTCGCGCTCGTCGCCACCGTTCGTGGTGTACCGGAAGGTGGTGTCACCGGCCTTGCGGGTGGCGTAGATCCGGCTGCCGATGCCGAACCCACTCAGCAGACGCTGTGCCTCGCGGAGCAGTTCGATCGAGACCGCGCCGAGCCCGACGTAACGGGTGCCGTTGGCGGTCTCGGCGGCGCAGCCGTCCGCGTCGAACAGCCCGCGCAGGAACGCCGCCTGGATCTCGGGCGGCGCCTCCAGCACCGACGACGGCAGTCGCTTGTCCACGGCGCGGGCAGTGCTCACGCCGAGCCCGGTCAGGAAGTCGACGACGGCAGTACGGTTGCTGCGCAGCTGCACGGTGCCGTTGGGCATCTGGACCGGGTCGAATCGCAGGCCGACGATGCTTTCCAGCACCGTCTGGTGCCGCTGGACAATGGCCTCCGGGTCGGACTGGCTGTAGACCCAGCTAGCACCGGGGTTGTCACCGCGTACGCCCGGGGTGCCTTCCCGGACTGAGCCGTCGCCGACCAGCCAGCCGAGCAGGTGGGCGAAGTCCTCGGTCCACTTCTCCGGCAGTCGGGACTCCCGTTGCCACTTGGTCGGCACGACGTCGCCGGGTGACACCCTGCTGTCCGCGCGCATGCGGAACTCCCAGGACGCGGCGGTCGCCGGGGTGGGCTGGTTGAGCGGCAGGATCTGGTCGTCCGGGGTGAGGTCCTTGGCCTCGACGTACCCCCGGTTGGTGGTCCAGATCCGGTGGTTCGGGGTGCAGCGCAGCACCATGCCGTTGCTGAACTCGAGCCGGGTGATCTCGTTCGTCCCGGTGATCATGACCGCTTCGGGGCTGGTCAGCACGACCTGGTCGGCGGGGGCGTCCGGGTTGGTGGCGTCGTGGGTGTAGACACCGAACGATTCGCCCTGCCGGCTCCGGTCGATGAGTGCGTCGAACCGGATCAGGCCCTTGTCGGTGTGGACCAGGGTGTCGCCGGTGAAGCAGGGGTTGGACGCGGTGATGCGTCCGCTCTCCGGGCAGGTGTGCCAGTCGTTGATCGTGTCGTCGTACTGCAGACCGGGGTCGGCGCATTCCCAGGCGGCCTGTGCGATGGTGCCGAACAGCTTCTTGGCGTCGACGGTGTCGATCACCGAGCCGTCGAGCCGGGCCCGCAGGTCGAAGTTGCCCCCGTCCTCGTACGCCCGCATGAACTCGTCGGAGACCCGGACCGAGTTGTTGGCGTTCTGGTACTGGACGCTGACGATGTCGGCACCGCCGAGGTCCATGTCGAACCCGGCGTCGCGCAGCGCCCGGATCTTGTCCTCCTCGCGGGCCTTGGTCTGCACGAACTCCTCGATGTCGGGGTGGTCCACGTCGAGGATGACCATCTTGGCGGCCCGGCGGGTGGCGCCGCCGGACTTGATGGTGCCGGCCGAGGCGTCGGCGCCACGCATGAAGCTGACCGGGCCGGAGGCGGTGCCACCGCTGGACAGCAGCTCCTTGGAGGAGCGGATCCGGGACAGGTTCACCCCGGACCCGGAGCCGCCCTTGAAAATCAGCCCTTCCTCTTTGTACCAATCGAGGATGGAATCCATCGAGTCGTCGACGGCGAGGATGAAGCAGTTGTGCACTCGCAGGTTGTCGGAGAGGTACTCCCCCGACTCGGTCTGGATGTCGTAGACCTCCATCGCCCCGAGCGGTTCGACCCGGTCGATGACGAGGCGTTTCGTCGCCTTGGCGGACCGGCCCACCTTGGCAAAGCTCTCCTCCAGCTTGCCGGACTTGCGGGCGTCGACGAACCCGATTTCTGCGGCGAAGGTGTCCCGGTCGCCGTGGTTCTGGATGCGCAACGACCAGGTGCCGTGCCGGTTCGGTCGCGGGTCGGCCTTGAAACCGACCCGGGCGAAGATCCCGAAGCGCAGCAGCAGCCGCTGCAGCCCGCGAATCAACCGCTCGCCGATCATGTCCAGGCCGACCAAGGTGGACGCCTCACGCTCCGAGACATAGCCCTCTGCCTGGAAGATGCTCTTCAAATAAGCGGCGACGACCGGCAGCGGCGCGGTGAACAGCGTTGCCGGCACCTCCATCTCGGTGCCCCGGGCAAGCAGGCCCCACTTGTCGATGAACGGGCGCAGATTCTCCCCGTACAACCGGGTCCGCCGGCAGTCGAGGGTGACGTCCTGGGTGACGACGCGGCGTTCATGGCGGTGCGCGCCAGGGAAGACCTGGTCGATCGCGGCGACGACCCAGCTGAGTTCGTCGTCGTTGACGGTCATCGCCTCGATTGTCAGCGACCGGTTGGTGCCCTGATCGTACTGGCCGACAAAGCCGTCTGACTGCAGCCAACCGGCCAGCGCGGCCTCGTGGACGTCGCCGGGGTGGAACTCCGCCTCGCCGTCGCTACCCCGCCGGTGCCATTCGAGAGTGTCGCCAGCGACCAAGGTGCCGGCTTCGACGAACCGACCGGTGCCCTCGCCGGTCGCTTTCCAGACCAGGTGGTCCGCGGTTACGTCCAGGGTGTAGCCGGCTTTGGTGTGCAGGCGCAATACGTCCTTGATGCCGTTGGCCTGGACCGCGAGAATTCGGGTCAGCCCGTGTGCGTCGTAGACCTTGGCTCCGACGGCGTCCTCCTCGACCAGCTTGCCGATCGGGACGAGGCCGGCCGGCGTGCTCACGAGCGAGTGGTACGGCTGGCACGCTGATACCTGCTGTGGGGAGGCGGTGCCGACGTTGAACCAGACCGGCGAGTTGAAGCTGAACACCTGGTGCAGCAGCATCCAGGTCAGCTCGTGCTCGAAGATCTCGGCGTCGCCCGGGGTGGCGAAGTAGCCGTGCTGCTCCCCCGCCGCCCGGTAGGTCTTCACCACCCGGTCGATCAGCTGCTTGAGCGACCATTCCCGCTGCGGGGTCCCCACCGCCCCACGGAAGTACTTGGTGGTGACGATGTTGGCCGCGTTGACGCTCCACGACTCCGGGAACTCCACGCCGCGCTGCTCGAAGTTGACCGTGCCGTCGCGCCAGTTGGTCATCACCACGTCGCGGCGCTGCCAGGTCACCTCGTCGTACGGGTGCACACCCTCGCTGGTCCACACCCGCTCGACGGTCAGGCCACCCGCGCCGGCCTTGGCCCGTACCCGCGCGTTGGAGCCCGCGGCCGATCCGGCCTTGCCGTTGGCCTTGGCCGCACCGTTGGCCGAACCCGCCGCGCCGTTGGCCTTCGCCGTGCCGCCGCTACCGCTACCGCCTGTCTTCGCGGTCACACCTTCCCCCGCCATCTGATCGCCCCCTCAGGCTCTCGCGCAGCGTCGTGCCACGCGGTCGTTTCCGTCTTGCCGTTCAGCTTTTTTTCTCGGCCGTACCCGCCCCGCCGGGACCTGCGGTCGGCCGTACGCCTTGCTGTTCCGGGTTTGCCGCGGGGCCGGTCAGCCGGGCCCGGGCCCGGCTGCGGCCGCCACCGGGGTCGTCGCGGCCTCCCGCGCCCCGGCGGCGGCCCGCAGCGTCTCGATCTCGCGTTCGAAGTCGTCCAGCGAGTCGAAGGACCGGTAGACGCTGGCGAACCGCAGGTACGCCACCTCGTCCAGCTCGCGCAGCGGCCCGAGGATCGCCAGCCCGACATCGTGACTGGGGATCTCGGCCGCGCCCTTGGCCCGTACGGTCTCCTCGACCTTCTGGGCCAGCAGGGCGATGGCGTCGTCGTCCACCGGTCGGCCCTGGCAGGCCTTGCGCACCCCGCCCATGATCTTGGATCGGCTGAACGGCTCGGTGACGCCGCTGCGTTTGACCACGGCGAGCACCGCCTCCTCGACGGTGGTGAACCGCTTGCCGCATTCCGGGCAGGACCGGCGGCGGCGGATGAGCTGGCCGTCGTCGGCTTCCCGCGAGTCGACCACGCGCGAGTCGGCGTGCCGGCAGTACGGGCAGCGCATGCCGATGTCCCTTCCGTCGAGCCGCGGGGTCGAAATGGGCGCGCAGTGGTCACCGCAGGGTCACGCGGGTACGCGGGGCCGGCCCGCTGGAGACGTTGCTCTCAGTCAGGAGACCCAACCTGTGGACAACTTACGCCCTTGTAACTACTAGATGTTGGGGTCGACGGTAGGCCCGCAACCGGGGCCCGGTCAAGTTGGCCGGCGCACTTCGGCGCGTCGTCACTCTGCCAACACCGATCCCTGCCCGAGGGTTACCGCCCATGCCGCCACCGAAATCAGTCGAACGCGCGTACGATAAACTACTGCCAGGACGACACGCACCGACATCTCGTACAGATGTTTGAACCTGACCGGATCTCTGGTTACCGTCTTGGTCGACACCAATGGTGCCGATCAGGATGCGATCTGACGGCCGGGGAGAGGACGGATGTGTCGAGCGACGACAGGGCGGGCCCGCCCCAGCAGGGTGGAGGCAGCGGCGGCGCGACGACGGTCAACGCCGGCGCGTCGGTACGTGGACGGCGCGGCAGCCGTTCCGGCGAGTCCCGGTTGCGTGCCGTGACACCGGTGGTGAGCGCATTTCCCGAGCCGGTCAACGGCGAGCTGACTGCCCGGCAACGCCGGATTCTGGAGTTCATTCGCAGCTGGGTGGACCGGCACGGCTACCCGCCGAGCGTGCGGGAGATCGGCGAGGCGGTCGGCCTGGTCTCCCCGTCCAGCGTCGCCTACCAGCTCAAGGAGCTGGAGCGCAAAGGCTTCCTGCGCCGGGATCCGAACCGTCCCCGGGCGGTCGACGTGCGTCCGCCGCACGACACCGCCGATGACGAGGCCGAGCGGGCGCTGCGGCCGGCTCCGGCGTACGTGCCGATGCTGGGCCGGATCGCCGCCGGTGGGCCGATCTTGGCCGAGCAGGCAGTGGAGGACATCTTCCCACTGCCCCGCGAGCTAGTCGGCGAGGGTGAGGTGTTCATGCTGCAGGTCAAGGGCGATTCGATGATCGACGCGGCGATCTGCGACGGCGACTGGGTGGTGGTACGTCAGCAGCCGACCGCCGACTCAGGGGAGATCGTCGCCGCGATGATCGACGGCGAGGCCACGGTGAAGACCTACCGGCGGCGCGACGGGCACGTCTGGTTGATGCCGCACAACGCCGCGTTCGACCCGATCCCCGGTGACGAGGCCACCATCATGGGCCGGGTGGTGGCGGTGCTACGCCGGGTCTGACCCGGCGCGCAGCAGTTCTCGGCGGGGTCTCAGCCGCAGGAGTGTCAGCTGCGGGGTCTCAGCCGCGCCATTCGTCCGGCTGCTCGGGAGCGGACCGGCCGTAGACGCCGGGTTCCCGCTCGACGTGCCCGGCCGGTGGGCGCGGCCCACCGGCTCGCGGCTGGTCGTAGCGGTCGGCCGGGTAGCCGTCGCCCGGGTAGTCGCCACCGAGGTCCCAGGACCCGCCGGAGTCGCGTGCGTCCTTGGTGCCCCTGGACCGGCCGGAGTGCCCGGCACCGCCGTAGACGCCTGCCGCGCCGGGCCGGGCCGGTGGCGCCGGTTTCGCCGCCCCGTACACCGCCCCGGAGTCGACCCCGCCGGCCGGACGGTAGCCGCCGGTGTCCGGCCGTGGCGCGGCGGCCCCGTACACGCCGGCCCGGCCGCCGGTGGCGGGCTTGGCGGCACCGTATGTGCCGGCCCCGCCGGCGGGCGGTCTTGCCGCCGACCCGCCGTAGACGCCACCACCGCCTGGACCGGTCGGGGCGGCCGAACCGGCGGCGGGTTTCGCCGCGCCGTAGACACCGCCGGCTTTACGGCCGGCCGGGGCCGGTCCGCCACCGGGCAACGCGCCGCTGCCCAGCGAATCGCTGGCGTAGGCGCCACTGCCCAGCGAATCGCTGGCGTAGGCCGCAGCGCGGTCGCGGTCCCCCGGGTCGCGGTCGGACCGGTCCGGGTCGCGATCGGCGCGGCCCCCGCCGCGTCCACCGATCGCTGCCGACCGTGCCGTCCGCCGGGCCCGGACGATACCGAAGATGCCGAGTCCGACCAGCAGTGCGCCGAGCACACCGACCGCCGCGATCAGCAGGTTGATCTCCTGCAGGCTGATCCGGTTGAGCCAGGACGGTCCCTCCCGGTCACCGCCGCCGGTGTCGTCGACCTGGGCCGCGACCTCGGTGCTCGGGGTGTAACGCAGGATCTCCACCGGGGTCCCCTCGTCGAGGGTGGCGACGTCGGAGACGGTGAGGAAGGTGGCCCCGTCCGGGGAGTAGGCGATCGATTCGCCGAACGGGTCGGTGAGCGGGGTGGCCCGGGGGCGTTCGCTGGTGAGCGTCGTGACGATGTCGCCGTCGGCCGACAGGTCCCACTCGAAGGCGTCGGCATAGGTGCGCAGGGCGATCCGGCTGCCGTCCGGGGACCGGGCCGCGCCGGTGACGGTGAGCCGGCCGGCGGCGGCGAACAGGTTCGGGGTGCTGGTGGTGGGCAGTTCGAGTTCGCCGACCCGCTCCATCGGCACCGGGTCGTCGTTGTCGCTGCGGAGTTGTTCGACCGGGCGGTACAGGCCGGACGGGCCGGTCTCCTTGGTGATGATCAGCGGGGTGCCGTCGTTGGCTATCAGCAACGCCTCGGCGTCGTGCGGGCCGTCCGGGTAGCTCACCCGATGGATGACCGGTTGGGCGGAGCCGTCAACCGGCAGGGACCACAGCGCGATTCGTTCGCGACGCTCGTCGGCGGTCGGGTTGTCCCCTACGTCGGCGATCCAGAGAGTCTGCCCGTCCGGGGAGATCGCCAGGTCCTCGGGGTCCAACGGCGGCGTCGGGTACTGGACAGCGTTGGCGACGTCGCAGGACGAGTCGAGGAAGAACACCCGCTCGTTGCTGTCGATCTCGGTGCTGTCGTTGACCACGACGTAGCCGTCGGTGGTGGCGACGAGACCGGAGAGCTCCCGCAGCCGCTCGTCGGTGATCTCGCAGACCGGCTCACCCGGTGTCACCTGCTGGGTACCGGGCGGGGAGGGGTCCTGGGCGGGCAGGGCCATGGCCGGGCCGGGCGGAGCCAGGAGGTGGATCGTGAGCAGTCCGACGGCGATCGTGGCCGGGGTCAGGAGCCGACGCATCCGACGAGTGTCGCACGCCGGCCTGAGTCCGACTGTTACACCGTGATCAATCACGTGAAGTCTTCGGCGGATCACTGAGTCTGCGGAAAGAATGTCACTCGCCCGGAGTCAGGAACGGTTGGAGTTCGGCGGCGAGTGCCTCGTCGACGCGCGCCTGCAGAAGGGTACCAGCGGCGGTGTGCCGGGTGCCGAGGACCTCACCCCGGTGGTGCACCCGGGACACCAGGTCACCCCGGTGGTACGGCAGTATGACGCTGACCTGGACAGCCGGTCGTGGCAGGCGTTGCTCGATCGCGGCGCGCAGGGCCTCGATGCCCCGGGCCTGCCGGGCGGAGACGAAGACCGCGTCGGGCCAGAGCCGCTTGAGCCGCAGCAACTCCTCCTCGCTGGCCGCGTCAATCTTGTTGACGACCAGCAACTCGGGGCGACGGTCGGCACCGACCTCGGCGAGCACCTCGCGGACCGCGCGAACCTGCTCCTCCGGATCCGGATGGGCACCGTCGACCACATGCACCACCAGGTCGGCCTCGGCAACCTCCTCCAGGGTGGAACGGAACGCCTCGACGATCTGGTGCGGCAGATGCCGGACGAAGCCGACGGTGTCCGACAGGGTGTAGACCCGGCCGTCGGCGGCATGCGCCCGGCGGGTGGTCGGGTCGAGGGTGGCGAACAGCGCGTCCTCGACCAGCACCCCGGCACCGGTGATCCGGTTCAGCAGGCTGGACTTACCGGCGTTGGTGTAGCCGGCGATCGCCACCGCAGGCACCGCGTTGCGGGTACGGCGGGCGCGTTTGGTCTCGCGTACCGTCCGCATGCCTTTGATCTCCCGCCGCAGGCGGGCGATCCGGGTACGGATCCGGCGCCGGTCCGTTTCCAGTTTGGTCTCACCGGGGCCGCGCAGGCCGACGCCGCCACCGGCACCGCCGCCACGGCCGCTGCCTCCGGTCTGCCGGGACAGCGTTTCGCCCCAGCCGCGCAGCCGGGGCAGCAGGTACTCCAGCTGGGCCAGCTCGACCTGGGCCTTGCCCTCCTTGCTCTTGGCGTGCTGGGCGAAAATGTCCAGGATCAGCGCGGTCCGGTCGATGACCTTGACCTTGACTCTCTGCTCCAGGTTGCGCAGCTGTGACGGGGAGAGCTCACCGTCGCAGATCACCGTGTCCGCGCCGGAGGCGAGCACCACGTCGCTGAGTTCGCCGACCTTGCCCCGGCCGACGTAGGTGGCCGGGTCAGGCCGGTCGCGGCGCTGGATCAGGCCCTCCAGGACCTGGGACCCGGCGGTCTCGGCGAGCGCGGCGAGCTCGGTGATCGAATTCTCCGCGTCGGTGACCGTCCCGCTTTCCCAGACTCCCACCAGCACCACGCGCTCCAACCGCAGCTGGCGGTACTCGACCTCGGTGATGTCGGCGAGTTCGGTGGAGAGCCCGGCGACGCGCCGCAGCGCGTGCCGGTCGGCCAGCTCCAGGTCGCCGACGGTGGTGTCGTCGTCTGTCGGCTCGATCGGGCCGTTGGGGCCGGTTCGGCCGTCCGGGTCGGTGGCGGTCGACAGGTGGAACGGCGGGTGGACCGTCTCCTCGGCACGATATGTACGCAAAAGCTGCCTCCTCAGGATTCGATCGTGACACGCCGACGGCCGCGCCGCACCTACATATCAGGACGCGGGCTACCCACATGGCCGGGACCGGGCCGGATCGCGGCCGACTCCGGACCGGATGACCGCCGCCGTGACCTGCTGCTGAACGGCTCCGGCACGCCGTACGCGGGGTGGAGCGGGCGCGGCGCGGATCACGCGCAAGAATGGTGCAGCGGCCCGGTCCGGCCGCCCCCACCAACGACGGAGGGATCCCGTGGCGACCACCCGCCTGCCCAGTGCCGGCTTCTCCATCACCATCCGGATCAGCATTCCCGCCGACGCGTCGGCGATCGGCCGGTTGACCACCTGTGTCGGCGAGGCCGGTGCCATCGTCACCGCGCTCGACGTGGTCGACTCCGACCCGGTCAGCGTGGTGGTTGACCTGACCTGCGACACGGCCGACGCGGCGCACGCCGACGACGTGGTCAAGGAGCTCGAGGCGCTCGACGGCGTCGAGGTCCGCAAGGTGTCAGACCGGACGTTCCTGCTGCATCTGGGCGGCAAGATCGAGGTGGCCCCGAAGGTGTCGCTACGTAACCGAGACGAGCTGTCCCGGGCGTACACGCCGGGGGTGGCGCGGGTATGCCTGGCGATCGCCGACAATCCGGCCGACGCGCGCCGGCTCACCATAAAGCGCAACACCGTGGCGGTGGTGACCGACGGTTCGGCCGTGCTCGGGCTGGGCAATCTCGGTCCGGCGGCCGCGCTGCCCGTGATGGAGGGCAAGGCGGCGCTGTTCAAGCGGTTCGGTGACGTCGATGCCTGGCCAGTGGTGCTGGACACCCAGGATCCGGACGAGATCGTCTCGATCGTACGGGCCATCGCCCCCGGCTACGGCGGGATCAACCTGGAGGACATCGCCGCGCCGCGCTGCTTCGAGATCGAGTCGAAGCTGCGGAAGCTGCTCGACATCCCGGTCTTCCACGACGACCAGCACGGCACGGCGATCTGCGTGCTGGCCGCGCTGACCAACGCGCTGCGGGTGGTCGGCAAGCAGCTCAGCGACGTACGGGTGGTGGTCTCCGGGGCGGGCGCGGCCGGCACCGCCATCATCAAGCTGCTGCTGCGTCAGGGCGTCGGGGACGTCATCGCCTACGACCGACCGGGCGCACTGCATCGAGGGCTGAGCGGGTTGAACCCCACCTGGCAGTGGCTGGCCGAGCACACCAACTCGACCGGGTACGCCGGGGATCTGCCCGGCGCGCTGCGCGGCGCGGACGTGTTCATCGGGGTGAGCGCGCCGAACCTGCTGACCGGTGACGACATCGCCACCATGGCACCGAACTCGATCGTGTTCGCGTTGGCGAACCCGGACCCCGAGGTCGACCCACGCGAGGCCCGCCGGCACGCGGCGGTCGTCGCGACGGGGCGTTCCGATCAGCCGAACCAGATCAACAACGTGCTGGCGTTCCCGGGTGTGTTCCGTGGCATGCTCGACGCGCACGCGGAGTCGTTCACCGACGACATGGCGTTGGCGGCAGCGCGGGCCATCGCGGACGTGGTCGGCGAGGAGCGGATCAACCCGACGGTGATCGTGCCGAGCGTGTTCGATCCCCGGGTGGCGCCGGCGGTGGCCGCTGCGGTCCGAGCCGCGGCGCAGGCCTCGGAAGCGGCCGCGCAGACGGCCGTCGCCGCGCAGCCGGCCGTGTCCACCGCCCCGGCCGGTGTACCGACCATCCAGCAACGGTCGGCGGCGGCCGACAACTGACCCTGGGCGGCTGGCGGCGGCCAGTCCGCGGTTGGCGCAGAGCCGGCACCGCTCAGCGCTGCGGAGCGCGCAACGCGGCGTGCGCCGCCCGAACCAGGTCCGGATCTGCGCCGTCGAGCCAGCGCACCCGGGCGTCGCGGCGGAACCAGGAACGTTGCCGGCGGACGAACCGGCGGGTCGCCCGTACCGTGTCCCCACGGGCCTGCTCGTCGTCGTACTCGCCGTCGAGCATCCGGAGCACCTGCTGGTACCCGAGCGCCCGGCTGGCCGTACGGCCGTCCCGCAGGCCCTGCCCGAGCAGCGCGTGGACCTCGGCTACCAGGCCCTGCTCCCACATCCGGTCCACCCGGCGGGCGATCCGGTCGTCGAGCTGTTCGGTGGGCAGGTCGACACCGAGTTGCACGGCGTCGTAGTGGGGCACCGGTTCCGGCAGGGTAGCGGTGAACGGCCGCCCGGTCAGCTCGATCACCTCCAGCGCCCGAACGATCCGCCGCCCGTTCCCGGGCAGGATCGCGGCGGCGGCCGCCGGGTCGGCGGCGGCCAGCCGGGCGTGCAGCGGAGCCGGGCCGGTCTCGGCGAGTTCGGCTTCGAGCCGGTCGCGCAGCGCCGGGTCAGTGCCGGGAAAGTCAAATCTCTCCAGCACCGCCCGCACGTACAGGCCGGAGCCGCCGACCAGCAGCGGCAGGCGCCCCCGACGCAGGATGTCGTCGATGGCGGCGCGGGCCAGCCGCTGGTACTCCGCGACGCTGGCTGGCGCGGTGACCGGCCAGATGTCGAGCAGGTGGTGCGGTACGCCGGCCCGTTCGTCGATGGTGAGCTTGGCGGTGCCGATGTCCAGCCCCTGGTACAACTGCATCGAGTCGGCGTTGACCACCTCGGCGCCGAGTTGCTGGGCGAGGGTGATGCTCAGCGCGGACTTGCCGGCCGCGGTCGGGCCGATCACCGCCACCACTCGGTCCGGGCGGATCGACGCGGGTCGGCGCGGCCCGGTGCCGCGGCCGTTGGTCAGTTCCGGTGCCACGAGGCGACAAAGTACGCGACGCCGTACGGTGCGGCGTAGTAGGTGAGCCGGCCGGTCCAGTCGGTCACGTCGCCGGCCGCCGCACCGGCGGCATCAGCGTCAGCGGACGCCGCACCGGCACCAGCAGTCGCCGCGCTGGCGGCCACCTGCCAGGCGGCCCGGCCGGCGACCCGCAGTGCGCCGGCCAGAGCCGGGTCCAGACGGGCGAGTCTCCGGTGGTCGGCGGTAGCGAGGGCGGCGGCGACCTCGTCGTCGAAGGGTTCCGCCCGGTCGTCCTGGTAGCCGGGTGAGGCGAGGCCCCGGCAGGCGGAGCCGTCCCCCATCACCAGGGCCGCCCACGGTCGGTCGGCGGTCCGGGGTCCCGCCGCTGCGGACCCGGCGAGCAGCCGCCCGCGCCGTAGGCACTGTTCGGGTGGCGAACCGGCGGGGACCGCGACCATCTCGACCGCCGTACGGGCGGGGTCGACGTCGGCGCGGGCGAGCAACCACGCCGCGACGGTCAGGCTCAGCGGCAAGCGGCGGCCGGCACCGGTCGACGTGGCGTCGGGGGCGGGTACGGCGTCGACGACGGCGGCCGCCGGGTTCAGGGACGTGCCCAGGGGTACCTCGACCGCCGCCCCCCAGGGTCGGAAGCTGGCGGACAGCGGTGGCCGCCAGATCCGCTCCATCGGATCGGGAACTATCGACGGATCGGGTTCGGTGGACGGATCGGGAACCATCGACGGATCGTCGGTGCCGATGACCACGATTCGCTCGGCGGGGCAGTCGACCAGTGACCGGACGGCGGCGGTGGCGGCGCACCGCAGCTCGTCGAGCTCGGCGGCGGCCCCACCGGCCAGTTCGGGAACGATCACCGGCGGGTGTGGGCAGAAGGCGACGCGCAGCGGGGGCACGGCGTCCACGGTAGCCCGCAGTCCTGTCGCTCCACGCAGCCAACCGGTCACCTTGAGTGTCGGAATTTGGCCCCTTTGGCACCGACTCGTGGGCCAACCACCGACAAGGACACCGTATGGTCACGGTCGGCGACAGGCGCTCGACGCAGGCAGGGTTGGACCTGTGACAATGCGCGGGGGAAACTTACCCGCAACCTAACTGCGCCGTGGCGGCGTCCATCGGGACATCTCGATCCTGCGACGCCGGGAGAACGAGGATGGGCACATGAGCGACTGGACTTCCTTCGGACGGGTTGATGCGGACGGCACGGTCTACGTCAAGACTGCCGAAGGGGAGCGCGCGGTCGGATCCTGGCAGGCTGGAGCGCCGGAGGAAGGCCTGGCGCACTTCGCCCGCCGGTTCGCCGACCTGGTGACCGAGGTCGACTTGACGGAGGCCCGGTTACAGTCCGGTGCCGCCGACGCGACGCATTCGCTCAGCACGATCCGACGACTGCGCGGATCACTGGCCGAGGCCCATGTGGTCGGCGACCTCGATTCGCTGGCCGACCGGCTGGACAAGCTGGCGACCCTTGCCGAGGACAAGGCAGCGCAGGCCAGAGCGGCCCGGGACGCCGCCCGTGCCGCCGCGCTGGCCCGCAAGACCGAGCTGGTGGTCGAGGCCGAACAGCTCGCGGCCGAGTCGACCGGGTGGAAGAGTGCCGGTGACCGGTTCCGGGAGATTCTCGACGAGTGGAAGACGATCCGCGGCGTCGACAAGAAGACCGACGGGGAGCTGTGGAAGCGGTTCGCCGCCGCCCGGGACGGGTTCACCCGTCGGCGGGGCGCGCACTTCGCCACCCTCGACGCGCAGCGCAAGCAGGCCCAGTCGGCGAAAAACGAGCTGGTCGCCGAGGCCGAGACGCTGGCCGAGTCGACCGACTGGGCCAGCACCGCGAGCCGGCTCAAGGAGCTGATGGCCGAGTGGAAGTCCGCCCCACGCGCCTCGAAGGAGGCGGAGCAGAAGCTGTGGGAACGGTTCCGTTCGGCCCAGGACACCTTCTTCACCCGCCGCAGCGAGGTCTTCTCGGCCCGCGACGCCGAGCAGCGCGCCAATCTGGAGCGCAAGCAGGCGCTGCTGACCGAACTGGAGGCCGTCGACATCGACGCGGATCCGCGTACCGCGCAGGCGAAGCTGCGTGAGGTGCAGGGCCAGTGGCATGACATCGGCCGGGTGCCACGCGAGTCGACGTCGGGGCTGGACCGTCGACTGCGAGCAGTCGAGGACCGGGTACGGGAAACGATGGACTCGGCGTGGCGGCGTACCGAGCCGTCGGCCAATCCCCTGTTGACTCAGATGCGCGAGCAGGTCGCCGAGGCCGAGCAGCGGCTGGAGCGGGCGCGGGCGGCCGGTGACGCCAAGCGGATCCGCGAGGCGGAGAAGGCACTTGCCGGCAAGCGGCAGTTCCTGGCACTCGCGGAGCAGGCCAAGTAGCGCCAACCGGGCAGCCGACCGAAGAGCACTGACAAGACACCGGCGGGATCCGACCGCGAACTCGACGGCGGATGCCCCCGGGAGCCGCCGGCCGCCAGGAACATCAGCGGCCGGCGGCCGATGCCGCTGGTGATCTTGACGGGCAGCCGGCGACCCCGCTCTCCGGGTAGCCGGCCCCTGCGGAGGCCAGTCGCCCTACCGCCTACTCATGACACACCCCTTTGACATCGCGATACTTCTATGTTTCGCTAAGGAAAGCGCTTCCCCGCCTGTCCAGCGGGATCCGTCCTGTAATACCCACGGCGTGGTGCACCGCCAGCACCCGCACCTGCGAGCCAACCGGGCTGGCTCTCCCACCGGCGACGCACCCCGCCATGCCGTAAGGAGATCTCAATGCACGCAGCACGGCGCCGCACGGCGCTGGCCACCACTGCGGTCGCTGCCGTCGCCCTCACCGGTGCCACGGTCGTCAGCGCAAGCACCGCCCACGCCGCTACCGGCTGCCGAGTCGACTACTCGGTCGCCTCCCAGTGGCCGGGCGGTTTCACCGGCAACGTCGTCCTCACCAACCTCGGCGACGCGATGTCGTCCTGGTCCCTGCAGTGGACCTTTGGCGCCGGCCAAGAGGTCGTTCAGGCGTGGAACGCCGACATCTCACAGAGCGGGAGCTCCGTCACCGCTCGCAATGTGAGCTACAACGGCAACCTCAGTTCGAACGCGAGCGTCTCGTTCGGCTTCAACGGGTCGTGGAACAACTCGTCCAACCCGGCACCGAGCAGTTTCAGCCTGAACGGCGTGGCCTGCACCGGTGGCACCAACCCGACCACACCGCCACCCAACCCGACCACACCACCGCCCAACCCGACCACACCGCCACCCGGCCAGACGCCGACCGGCCTGGTCGGCTGGGCCACCCAGAACGGCGGCACCACCGGTGGCGGCAACGCTTCCCCGACCACCGTCACCAGTTCCTCGGCGCTGTCCTCGGCGATCAGCGGATCCGGCTCCGCCGTCATCCGGGTGTCCGGGACCATCTCCTGCTCCGGCATGCTGAACGTCGGTAGCAACAAGACGATCGTCGGCGTCGGCTCCTCAGCCACGATCTCCGGCTGCGGATTCAACATCAGCAACCAGCGAAACGTGATCATCCGCAACATCAACTTCCGCAACTGGAATGACGACGCCATCAACGTCCAGACCGAGTCCACCAACGTCTGGGTCGACCACAACAGCTTCACCAACGGGTACGACGGAGCCGTGGACATCAAGCGCGGTTCCGACTACATCACGGTGTCGTGGAACCGCGTCTTCAACCACAGCAAGTCGATGCTGCTCGGCCACTCGGACAACAACGCCAGCCAGGACCGCGGTCACCTGCGGGTCACCTACCACCACAACTGGTTCGACGGCTCCGGTTCCCGGCATCCGCGGGTCCGGTTCGGCAACCCGGTACACGTGTTCAACAACTACTACTACGACAACGACTACGGTGTCGCCTCCACCATGGACGCCGGCGTTCTCGTCGAAGGCAACTACTTCGAGAACGTCGACGACCCGACGCACGTCGGCTACGCCGCGTCGGACCCGGGCACCCTCGTCGCCCGCAACAACCACTTCGTGAACTCCGGCACCCCGGAAACCGCCGGCGGGGTCGCGAGCATCCCGTACTCCTACTCGTTGACCACCGCCAGCCAGGTGAAGTCCGTCGTCACGAACGGCGCCGGCGCCGGCAAGATCGGCCTCTGACCCGATGACGTCCGTCTCCCGGCCGCGTGGTGCGGCCGGGAGACGGCGCGGTGCCGGATCAGCAGCTGACGGCACCCGGGTCAGACGCGGCTGACAGGGTTCAGCGGTCGCAGGCCGAGGTGGCCAGTGTCGCCGGAGGTGGTGCACCCACCGTCGGCAGCCCCAGCAGCACCCCGCCGGTACGCGGTGTCCGCCCTGCCTCGTAGGCGTCGCCGGCCCGGGTCCGGCGGTGGGCGACCGGCTCGCCGTCGGCGTTGAGATGGTGCGGAGCCGCGTAGCTGACGACCACCTCGACGAGGTCACCGGGACGGATGCGCCCGGCGAGCGGGCCGGCGTCGAAGTGCACCAGCCGGCCGTCCCGGGCCCGGCCGGACAGCCGCCCGGTCCGCCCGTCCTTGCGGCCCTCGCCGACCGCGACCAGCACCTCGACCGTCCGGCCGAGCAGCCGACGGTTCTCCGCCCAGGTGATCTCCTCCAGACAGGCGATCAGCCGGTCGTAGCGCTCCTGCACCACCGGCTTCGGCAACTGGCCGGGCATCTCGGCGGCCGGGGTGCCGGGGCGTTTCGAGTACTGGAAGGTGAACGCCGAGGAGAACCGGGCGGCCCGTACCACGTCGAGGGTGCGTTCGAAGTCGGCGTCGGTCTCACCGGGGAAACCGACGATGATGTCGGTGGTGATCGCCGCGTCCGGCATCGCCGCCCGCACCTTGTCGATGATGCCGAGGTAGCGGTCGGCGCGGTAGGAGCGGCGCATCGCCCGCAGTACGGCGTCCGAACCGGACTGCAGCGGCATGTGCAGCGAGTGGCAGACGTTGTCGGTCTCGGCCATCGCGGCGATCACGTCGTCGGTGAAGTCCTTCGGGTGCGGGCTGGTGAACCGGACCCGTTCCAGCCCGTCGATCCCGCCGCAGGCGCGCAGCAGTTTGCCGAACGCGAACCGGTCACCGAACTCGACACCGTAGGAGTTGACGTTCTGGCCGAGCAGGGTGACCTCCAGCACACCCTCGTCGACCAGGGCCCGTACCTCGGCGAGGACGTCGCCGGGCCGACGGTCCTTCTCCCGGCCGCGCAGCGACGGCACGATGCAGAAGGTGCAGGTGTTGTTGCAGCCGACGGAGATCGACACCCAGCCGGCGTAGGTCGACTCCCGCCGGGTCGGCAGGGTGGAGGGGAAGACCTCCAGCGACTCGAGGATCTCCACCTCGGCGGCGGAGTTGTGCCGGGCCCGGTCCAGCAGGGTCGGCAGCGCACCGATGTTGTGCGTGCCGAAGACGACGTCGACCCAGGGGGCCCGGCGGACGATCTCGCCCCGGTCCTTCTGCGCCAGGCAGCCGCCGACCGCGATCTGCATCTGCGGCCGCTTCTCCTTGACCGGTCGCAGGTGACCGAGGTTGCCGTACAGCCGGTTGTCGGCGTTCTCCCGCACCGCGCAGGTGTTGAAGACGACGACGTCCGGATCGTCGGACTCCCCCGCCCGGACGTAGCCGGCCGATTCCAGCAGGCCGGAGATCCGTTCGGAGTCGTGCACGTTCATCTGGCAGCCGTAGGTGCGCACCTGGTAGGTACGTGGGTGGCGGGCGTGTGCTGCGCTGGTAGTCATGACATCAGACAGCGTAGCCGGCCGCCCGCCGCCGGGATCACGCGGCGAGTGTCGGAGCCACCGAGTCGGGCCCCCACCGCGAGCCGCCGCAGAACAACCCGGCCCGGCAGCCGGGGTCGGTCAGGCTGCACAGCCGCAGGTTGGTGCGGCGGTCACCGACGCTGGTCGGTTCGATGTCCAGGTGCACCGGACGGACCGTGCCGTCCGGGGACACCAGCAGGTGGCGGGTCGCGTCCAGCGTGTCGTCGGCGAGTACGCAGCGACGTCCGGTCCGGCGGGCGAACGCGGCGAGGACCCGGTGCTCCGGCGGGTCGACCGGTGCGGCGTAGCAGTCGACGTTCACCGGGAAGTCCCCGGCCCCGTCCCAGACGTCGCAGAGCACCACGCCGTCGGGGAACCGCTCCGCCGAAGCCCCACCCAGCGACACCACCGGACGACCGATGATGGCCGCGAGGGTGGCTCGGATCTGACCTGGGGCGAGCGGTCCGTCGACGGACCAGTTCCACAGCGTGGTGCAGAACGGTGCAATCGCCATACGATCATGTTGCCCGGACAGCAGCCGGCACGTGGGCTGTGTTACCGCTCCGTGACCATTTGAGTTGCCTTCCGACACATCACGCCGCCTAAAGTGGCGGGACCACGTGAGGTGACCTCGACCGATCGTGACGACTAGGACGGTGCATGGACAGGGACGGTGCATGACGGTGACAACCAGTGAGCCGCTGATCGTGCTCAGCGGAGTCAACAAGTGGTTCGGTCCACTGCACGTGCTCCAGGACGTCGACCTCTCGGTCGACCGTGGTGAAGTGGTGGTGGTGATCGGGCCGTCCGGCTCCGGCAAGTCCACTCTGTGCCGCGCGATCAACCGTCTGGAGCCGATCAGCTCCGGGACCATCCTGTTCGACGGCCGACCACTGCCGGCGGAGGGCCGGGCCCTGGCCCGGCTGCGCAGCGAGGTCGGCATGGTGTTCCAGTCGTTCAACCTGTTCGCGCACCGGACGATCCTGGACAACGTCACGCTCGGCCCGATGAAGGTACGCCGGGAGAAGGCGTCGGTGGTCCGTGAGCGGGCACTGCAACTGCTCGACCGGGTTGGCATCGCCAACCAGGCGGACAAGTTCCCGGCCCAGCTCTCCGGCGGTCAGCAGCAGCGGGCGGCGATCGCCCGGGCGTTGGCGATGCAGCCCAAGGCGATGCTGTTCGACGAGCCGACCAGCGCGCTCGACCCGGAAATGGTCGGCGAGGTGCTGGACGTGATGACCTCGCTGGCAGCCGAGGGGATGACGATGGTCGTCGTCACCCATGAGATGGGCTTCGCCCGGCACGCCGCGAACCGGGTCATCTTCATGGCCGACGGGCAGCTGGTCGAGGACGCCCCGCCCACCGAGTTCTTCACCAACCCGCGCAGCGACCGGGCGAAGGACTTCCTGTCCAAGATCCTCACCCACTGACATCCCGCTCGAGGACGAGTTTCATCCAACGTGGAGTCGGCCGCGACCCGGCGGGCTTCCCATCGTGAAGGAGAAAACTGAGCAATGCGTATGTCACGTATGGCGGCGGTAGCCGCAACTGCCGCGTTGGCGGTGTCCATGGCGGCCTGCGGCGACAGCGGCGGGGACGGCTCCGGCAGTGAGAACCCCGACGTGGCGACGCCGAGCTTCGAGGCCGGTACCACGATGGCCGAGCTGAGCGAGGCCGGCACCATGACCGTCGGCACCAAGTTCGACCAGCCCGGCTTCGGTAAGCTGGGCCTCGACGGTGAGCCGGCCGGCTTCGACGTCGAGATCGCCAAGCTGATCGCGGCCGAGCTGGGCATCGCCGCCGACGACATCGAGTACGTCGAGGCGCCGTCCGCGGTCCGCGAGGAGCTGCTGGAGCAGGACCGGGTCGACATCGTGGTTGCCACTTACACGATCAACCCCACCCGCAAGGAGCGGATCGACTTCGCCGGCCCGTACTACGTCGCCGGCCAGCACATCATGGTCCGCGCCGACGACGAGTCGATCACCGGGCCGGAGTCGTTCGAGGCCGGGGACAAGAAGATCTGCTCGGTGCAGGGTTCGACGCCGGCGGAGAACATCCAGGAGTACCTGGCGGATGTCGGCGAGCAGCTGGTGCTCTTCGACGTCTACGAGAAGTGTGTGGACGCGCTGCGCGGCGGTCAGGTCGACGCGGTCACCACGGACAACGTGATCCTGCTCGGCTTCATCGCCGACAACGAGGGCGACTTCAAGCTGGCCGGTGAGCAGTTCACCGAGGAGCCGTACGGCATCGGGGTGAAGAAGGGCGACGACGCGTTCCGCGACTTCATCAACGACACCCTGGAGAAGATCTACGACGACGGCTCGTACGCCGCGGCGTGGGAGTCCACCGCAGGTGCCTTCGACGACAACACCCCGACCGGTCCCGCGGTCGACCGCTACTGACCGTCGAAGGTCGCCCCTGATCGATCCCGGCCGGCCCGGCGCAGTCAGCTCCGGGCCGGCCGGTCGCCCAGGTGGACGGTTCGCAGAAGGGTCTTTCGTGTGAGAGTGCTCGTCGACCACTTCGACGTCTTCGTCGGAGGTTTCTGGCTCACCCTGCAGCTGTGTCTGCTGTCCGCGACCGGCGCGCTGCTGATCGGCACGCTCGTCGCGATCCTGCGGATCTCACCGGTGCCGCCGCTACGCTGGCTCGGCGGGGCGTACGTGACGGTGCTGCGCAACGTGCCGCTGACCGTCGTGATGTTCTTCTCGGCCTTCGGGTTGCCCGCACTCGGGTCGAACGCCGACTTCCTGCGGATCCCCGGGCTGAGCATCGTGTTCAGCCGGCTCGGCATCGACCTGCCGTACTTCCGGTTCGCGATCATCGCGCTGAGCGTCTACACCGGTGCGTTCGTCTGCGAGGCGATCCGCAGCGGGATCAACGCGGTGCCGCCCGGTCAGGCGGAGGCCGCCCGCGCGATCGGCCTGACCTTCACCCAGAACCTGCGGTACGTGGTACTCCCCCAGGCGTGGAAGGCCGCGATCGTCCCGCTGGGCAGCGTCATCATCGCCATGATCAAGAATTCGGCGCTGGCCGGCTTCTTCGGGGTGGTCGGTGACCTGTCCAACTCGGCGCAGAACCTGACCAGCGCCCTCGGCGAGCCGATCATCCCGGTCTTCGTCGGCATCTCGATCGGCTTCCTGATCATGACCGTGCCGCTCGGGCTGCTGCTCGACCGGGTCGAGGCCCACCGGGCGGTGGCCAGATGACCGCCCCGTCCCCCGCGAGCGCCGCAGCCGTCACCGGAGGAACCACGCCATGAGCCAGCAGCAGAGCGTGTTGTACGACGCCCCCGGACCACGGGCCCGACGGGTCACGCTGATCGTCAGCGTGCTGTCGGCCCTCGCCGCCGTCACCGCCGGGTACTTCCTGGTCTACCGGCCGCTGGCCGAACGCGAACAGTTCACCATGGAGAAGTGGGGTCCACTGATCGACCCCGGCAACGAGGTGTTCGGTCAGGTCTGGACACTGCTCGGCGAGGGGGTCACCGCCACGCTGACCGCCGCCGGCCTGGCGATCGCGCTGTCGTTGCTGTTCGGCACCGCGCTGGCGGTGCTGCGGATCCAGCTGAAGGCGCTGCTGCGCCGCCGGTTCACCGGGCTCGCCACCTCGTTCGCGCTGGCGTTGCGGGCGCTGAGCTGGCTGCTGAACCTGGTGACCCGGTTCTGCGTCGAGGTGTTCCGCGGCCTGCCGGTGGTGATCACGATCTTCTTCGTCGCCCGGGGCCTGCCGGACCTCGGCCTGGAGATCGTCCTCCCGTTCGGCCACGAGATGCTGCCGTACCTGGTGCTGGGTCTGACCATCTACAACGGCGTGGTGATCGCCGAGATCCTGCGCTCCGGGATGGAGGGTCTGCCGTCGGGGCAGCGCGAGTCGGCCGCCGCGATCGGGCTGACGTCGTTCCAGACCACCCGGATGATCCTGCTGCCACAGGCGTTCCGGATCATGCTGCCGGCTCTGATCAGCCAGCTGATCGTGGTGCTCAAGGACACCTCGTTGGGCTTCATCATCGGCTACCAGGAGACGCTGCTGGTCGGCCGGACGATCATCCAGAACCTGCGTAACCCGATCCAGGTGTATCTGGTGATCGGGGTGCTGTTCATCGCGGTCAACTACGCGCTGTCCAAGCTCGCCGAGTCGGTGCAGCGGCGGCTGGCTCAGGGCCGGCGGACCAGCGCCACACCCCAGCCGCCGGCGGCACCGGCGTCGACGGTGGCCGGCCAACAGACTGCGGCCGGCACCGGCGGCAGCGCCACCACCGGCGGCACGGCTACGTCAGGCAGCAGCTAACCGGACGGCCCGCCCGTTGACCGGCCGTCCGGCCGGTCAACGGGCGATCTCGGTGACCCGGGACTCGCGGACCACGGTCACCCGGATCTGCCCCGGGTAGGTCAGCTCCTCCTCGATCTGCTTGGCCACGTCGCGGGCCAGCACCGCGGCACCGATGTCGTCCACGTCGTCCGGCTTGACCATCACCCGGATCTCCCGGCCGGCCTGCATGGCGAAGACCTTCTCCACGCCGATCTTGCCGGCGGCGATCTCCTCGATTCGCTCCAGCCGCTTGACGTACGCCTCCAGGCTTTCCCGCCGCGCGCCGGGACGACCACCGGAGCACGCGTCGGAGGCCTGGGTGAGCACCGCCTCGACGGTCTGCGGCGGCACCTCGTTGTGGTGTGCCTCGATAGCGTGCACCACCTCTTCGGATTCGCCGTACTTGCGGGCCAGGTCGGCGCCGATCAGCGCATGACTGCCCTCGACCTCGTGGGTGAGCGCCTTGCCGATGTCGTGCAGGAACGCGCACCGCTTGATCAGCGGGACGTCCAGACGCAGCTCGGCGGCCATCACCCCGGCGATGTGCGCGGTCTCCACCAGATGCTTGAGCACGTTCTGGCCGTACGAGGTCCGGTAGCGCAGCCGGCCCAGCAGGGTGGCCAGCTCAGGGTGGATCTCGGTGATGCCGACGTCGACGAGCGCCTCCTCGGCAGCCCGGTGGCACAGCTGCTCCACCTCCTGCCGGGCGGTCTCGAAGACCTCCTCGATCCGGTGCGGATGAATCCGGCCGTCGAGCACCAGTTTCTCCAGGGTGAGCCGGCCGGTCTCCCGGCGTACCGGGTCGAAGCAGGACAGCAGGACCGCCTCGGGTGTGTCGTCGATGATCAAATTGACCCCGGTGACGGACTCGAACGCCCGGATGTTGCGGCCTTCGCGCCCGATGATCCGGCCCTTCATCTCGTCGCCGGGCAGATGCAGGACGCTGACCACGCTCTCCGCGGTCTGTTCGCTGGCGACCCGCTGGATGGCGTCCACCACGATGTGCCGGGCCCGCTGGTCAGCGGTGTTGCGGGCGTCGGCCTCGATGTCGCGGACCAGGATTGCCGCCTCCCGTTTGGCCTGGCCCTCGATCGCTTCAACGAGCTCACCCCGGGCCGCCTCGGCGGTCAGCCCGGCGACCCGCTCCAGCTCGCGCTGCCATCGCTCCTCGGCGGCCGTCAGGTCCGCCTCCCGGGCGGCCAGGGCTGCCTTGCGCTCGGCGAGTTCGGCGGCGGTGGCAGTCAACCGGCGGTCCCGCTCGGCGACCCGGTCGGCTTCCTCGGCGTGCTGACGTTCCCGCTCGTCCATCCGCTGGCCGCGCCGGTCCAGCTCGGCGGACTGCTCCTTGACGGCCCGGGAGAGCATCGCGATCTCCCGCTCGCCGCTGCGCCGGGCCGCTGCCCGGACCTGCTCGGCTTCGGTCTCGGCCTGCCGGTGGGCCCGCTCCAGGATGGTGTCCGCCTCGGCCCGGGCGGCGTCGAGCACTCGACGGGCCTCGGCCCGGGCGGCGGTCGCTTCGGCCTTGGCGGCGGCGGCGTCGGTACGGGCCGCAGCGGCGGCGGCCTTGGCCTGCTCGACGGCGGAGGACGCCTCGTCGGCCGCGGTACGCAGCGCGGCGAGGGAGCGTTCCTGCCGGTCGCGGGCGGCGACGAAAGCCGGGTCCTCCTCAACCGGCGTCGCGGCCGCCGGTGTGGTGAGCCGGCGCAGCGTGCGGGCACCGAGCGCGAGGCCGGCGAGCACCAGGCCGGCGAGCACGACGACCGCGGCGAAGAGCATCCACTCCAGCCCGGTCATGCCGACCCTCCGAGCCTACCGACACTCGCGTGTCCCGCCGGCTTCCTGCGCTGCGCCACGACCGCCTCCAGTCCGCCGTCGGCCTTCCCGGAGGCTTCTCGCTCCGGCGCCGGCCACGGCTATGGGAACACCCGACCGTGGCGGCTGACCAACGACCAGACAGCACCGACGTGGGTGCGGGCACGATCACGGCGAAAGCGGCCGTTGTGCGTGCTGTCGCCGCCGGACCGGCCTGTCCGGTTGCGGCATGTCTGGCTACTGAACTGCTGCTGCGAAGTGATGCCGTACTGTTATGCGATCTATGTTGTGCGGTTAGCCTGCGACGGGTCGGTTGTTCGTCTGTAACGCGAGGCTAGGTCGCGAGGGGCCGTTCGGTCAAGAAGTCATGATCAGACCGACAACGGAACGTAGGGCATCGGCCCACTCACAGGCAGCATATCGCGCTCAGGACGCGCCGGGATGAGTCGGAAATTTGGCGCATCCCGCAGGGGATGGTGTCCCGTCAGGTGGACCAGGGCTACTCAGCATCCGGGTCGGGAACCTCGCCGATCAGTGCCTCGGCATCCACCGTGTCGGTGAACTGGGCGGCCTCGGCGGACCGGACGGCCAGTGCCTCCCGGACCACCGGCACAGCTACCCCCGCCGAGTAACCCTTGCGGGCAAGCATCGCGACCAACCGTCGGAACACCACGTCCGGAGCACCCCGGGCGGTACGCAGCTTGCGCTCGACGAGCTCCGTCGCGGTGGCCCGCTCGGTCGACTCGTCCAGCCCGTCCAGCGCGTCCCGGGCAGTCTGTGGATCCACGCCACGCTGACGCAACTCGGCGGCGAGGTTGCGCCGGGCCAGCCCTCGACCGTGGTGCCGGCTGGTCACCCAGGCTTGGGCGAACGCCGCGTCATCGATCATCCCGACCTCGTCGTACCGGTCGAGGACCGAACTGGCCGTGGCCTCGGAGATGCCGCGTCGCCGCAGCACTGCGGCGAGCTCCGCCCGAGTCCGAGGGCGGACGGCGAGCTGTCGCAGACAGATGTCGCGGGCCTGCTGCGCCTCGTCCACCGGCTGCCCACCGCCGACCGCGGCGGACCCGGTGGTGCGGCCGTCGCGCTCAGCGGTGGGGTCTGCGAACCCGGCGGTGGGGTCGGCCGGCCGGCTGCGGCCGGCACGGGAGGCGCGTGGACGGGGCGGAGCCGCATCCCAGCCCCGGCCCGTCCGTGCGCCGCGTCGTCGCCCGGCCATCCGGATCAGAAGTCGACCGGCGGCAGCTCGGGCCCGCCGGCCTCGTCGGCACCGAGCGCGCCGACGCCGAGCTTCTCCAGGATCTTCTTCTCGATCTCAGCCGCCACGTCCGGATTCTCCCGGAGGAACTCCCGGGCCTTCTCCTTGCCCTGACCGAGTTGGTCGCCCTCGTAGGTGTACCAGGCACCGGACTTGCGGATGATCGACTGCTCGACGCCGACGTCGATCAGCGAGCCCTCCCGGGAGATGCCCTTGCCGTACATGATGTCGAACTCGGCCTGCTTGAACGGCGCGGAGACCTTGTTCTTGACGACCTTGACCCGGGTCCGGTTGCCGACCACGTCGGTGCCGTCCTTGAGGCTCTCGATCCGTCGCACGTCGAGCCGCACCGAGGCGTAGAACTTCAGCGCCCGGCCACCGGTGGTGGTCTCCGGCGAGCCGAACATCACGCCGATCTTCTCCCGCAGCTGGTTGATGAAGATCGCGGTGGTGCCGGTGCTGTTCAGCACACCGGTGATCTTGCGCAGCGCCTGGCTCATCAGCCGGGCCTGCAGACCGACGTGGCTGTCCCCCATCTCGCCCTCGATCTCGGCACGGGGCACCAGGGCCGCGACCGAGTCGATCACGATAATGTCCAGCGCGCCGGAGCGGATCAGCATGTCGGCGATCTCCAGCGCCTGCTCACCGGTGTCCGGCTGGGAGACCAGCATGGCGTCGGTGTCCACGCCGAGCGCCCTGGCGTAGTCAGGGTCGAGCGCGTGCTCGGCGTCGATGAACGCCGCGATGCCGCCGGAACGCTGGGCGTTGGCCACCGCGTGCAGGGCGACCGTGGTCTTACCGCTGCTCTCCGGGCCGTAGACCTCGACCACCCGACCCCGGGGCAGGCCGCCGACGCCGAGTGCAACGTCGAGCGCGATGGAGCCGGTGGGGATCACTGCGGTCTGGATCACCGGCCGCTCGCCCAGCCGCATCACCGAGCCCTTGCCGAACTGTTTGTCGATCTGAGCCAGCGCCAGATCGAGCGCCTTTTCCTTGTCTGGCACTGCCGCCATTGCTGCCACCCCTACGTTCGCCGACTTCCCAGGCGTCCTGGCCGAGCTTCTCGTCACCCGGGTCACGCTAGGCGCTGGGTCCGACAGAAAACAGCCGACGGGCCGCAACCTGTGGATGAGCACCTAGCTGTGGACAATAGCCGAACAGATGTACGAGTGGAAAACCAGACACGCCCACGAGTTTCACCACCCAAAGCATCCATTGGACCGCAAAGAGTGAATTCAGCTACGCGAACGCACGCCCGCCAAGCAGAGGTACCCCGTCAAGCGGAGGCACGACCAGCCGACAGGAGTACGACCGACCCGACAAGCGACGCGCGACACACAGGCCGACTCCGGTTGCCCCGAGACACTTCCAGTTCCGATGTCACCGGTGCTCTGATGCACCGGTGACATCAGAGCCCAACCAACACCCGACAACCGAGACAGTGACACTATGCGCATTGACTGAGGCGTACCGTAATCAACAGGTCGTGAATCCCAGCTCGACCGGCTCGCGATCAGCGCAACCGGCCAGGGACCCGGTCGGGATACGCGGCGCAGACCGCCCGCCAGACCACCGCCGTCTCCTCACCCGCCGCCAGTGCCTGGGCGATGGTGCGCCCACCCAACTGGGCCAGTACCTGATCGGTGGCGATACTGCGGGCGTACGCCGGCCCGAACGCCTCGTCCAACCGGCCCCAGAAGTCCGTCAACCGCATCCCTGCCTCCTTACTGCTTCGACGGAGCCGGCACCGGGCGCAGCACCAACCCCAGCAGCGGCACCGTGGCCAGCGCCGACAGCAACGTCAGGACGCCGTAACCGGACAGCCCGACGATGATTCCGCTGACCCCGCCGGCGAACGCGCCGGCCAGACCCATCACCAGGTCCGACAGGCCTTGCACCGACGGACGGACGTCGACCGGCACCGACTCCGACAGCAGGGTCGAGCCCGCGACCATGGTGCCCGACCAGCCGAGCCCGAGCAGCACCAGCCCGATCACCAGGCGTACCGGGTCGTGGCCGGCGGTGCCCGCCACGGCACACGCGGCCAGCAGCAGCCCGACCCCACCGACGATCACCGGCCGGCGACCGGCCCGGTCGGTGAGCCAACCTACCACCGGCGACAGCGCGTACATCCCGGCGATGTGCAGGCTCAGCACCAGCCCGACGGTGCGCAACAGATCACCGCCGGTGTGCCCCATCCCGATGTGGACCGGCGTCATCGCCATCACCCCGACCATCACCAGGTGGCCGACTGCGACGGCGCAGACCCCGAGCCGCGCGGCGGGCCGGGCGGCTACCACCACGAACGCGGCCCGCAGGCCTCGGCCGGACCTGGCCTGCGAAGCCCGGCCGGACTGCACCGGGGCGGTCGCCGCAGCGGGGCCGGCGATCCGCCGGGCGGTCAGCAGCGGATCCGGTCGCAACAACACCAGCACCAGCAGCGCGGCCAGCAGGAACGCCAGCGTACTGACGGCGAACGGGCCGGCCAGCGGCGGCAGCCCGACCCCGCTGGCCGACCGGTCGGCCAGCCCGGCCAGGTTGGGGGCGGTCACCGCGCCGACCGTGGTCGCCCAGACCACCAGCGACAGCTGCCGGCCCCGACGACGCGGCTCGGTGAGGTCGACCGCCGCGTACCGGGCCTGCAGCCCGGCAGTCGTCGCCCCGCCGAACAGGACCATGCCGACGAACAGCAGCGGCACCCAGCGCCCCGCGGCGGCGGCCACCACCAGCACCGCCCCGGTCGCACCCGTCAGGTAGGCGAAGACCAGACCGGGTCGGCGGCCGTGCCCGTTCATGATCCGGACCACGGGTACGGCGAGCAGCGCCCCGCCGACCACTGCGGCGCTCTGCGCCAGGCCGGAGACGGCCACCCCGCCGAGCTCGGCGGCGAGCAGGCCACCGACCGAGATCCCGATGGTGACGCCTACGCCGCCGATCATCTGGGTACCGGCGAGCAGCCGCAGCGTACGGCGTTGGATGCGGGTGACGTCACCGGATGGCGGCGGGTCGGTCACCGACGACGGTGCAGTGAGCGCGGTCATCGGCGTACCGCCTGGGTCGGGCTGCCCCGATCGGCGAGCAGTCTGCGGGCGACGCCGAGGTCGGTGACCAGCCCTCGGAAGGCGATCTGCTGGGCGTCGGCACGCAGCACCGCAGAGGGATGGATGGTGGCCACCAGTTGCGCCGGACCCACCGGAAACTCCTCGGCCCGTTCGGCCGAGGCAGGCCACGGCAACGGTACGCCACGCGAGCGGGTCACCCGGAACGCCGGGCCGAGCAGTGCCCGGGCCGCGGTCGCGCCGAGCACCACGACGACGTCCGGGCGCAGCATCGCGAACTCGGCAACCAACCATGGCCGGCAGGCCACGATGTGCGCCCGGTCCGGGGTCTGGTGGATCCGTCGACCGCCGCGCGACACGAAGCGGAAGTGCTTCACCGCGTTGGTCAGATAGATCTGGTCGACCGGGATCCCGGCGTCGTCCACCGCCCGGCGCAGCAGCCGGCCGGCCGGGCCGACGAACGGCAGCCCCTGGCGGTCCTCGACGTCCCCGGGCTGCTCGCCGACCATCACCACCCGGGCATCGGGGTTGCCCCGGCCGAAGACCACCTGGCTGGCGGGCTGGTGCAGTTCGCAGCCCTGGCAACTGGGGGCGGCAGCGCGCAGGTCGGCGAGGCTACGGGCACCGGTGGGGACGTACCCATCGGCTCCGGCGGTGGTTTCGTGCACGGTCACAAGTCCTTCCTACCCGGTTGCGGATTGACCGGAGCGCCTGGGTTGACCGGTCCGAGTGCGGCCCGCGTACCTCACCTGCCGACCCCGGTGAGTCCTGCTGGGCGCAGCGCGTCGCGCACCGCCGCGGCGAGCTCGCCGGCCCGGTGCTCGTCGAGCCCGCTGACGGTGATCCTGATACCCGGCGCGCTGCGTAGCCGGTAGCGGGCTCCGGTGGAGACGGTGAATCCGGCCGCCTGCAGCGCGGCCACCACGTGGGTCTCGTCCGTCACCGGCACCCAGACGTTGATCCCGCTGCCGCCGTGGCTGGCGACGCCGTGGTTGGCGAGCGCGGCCCGCAACGACTCCCGGCGGCGCTGGTAGACCCGGCCGGCCCCGGCCACGGTGGCGGCGACCGAGGGATCGCGCCACAACTGTCCGAGCAGCCGCTGCAGGACCGTGGAGACCCAGCCGGAACCGATACGCATCCGACCGGCCACCCGGCTGAGAGTGGTCTCGTCGCCGGTCAACAGGGCGATCCGCAGGTCCGGGCCGTACGGCTTGCTTACGGAGCGGACGAACGCCCACCGGGGTGTCACGCCGGCCAACACGTGCGGCGGACCATCGGAGAGCTCAGCGGCGTGGTCATCCTCGATGAGCAGCACATCGTCGGCCTCGCGCAGCAGCCGTCGCAGCCGGTCGGCCCGGTCCGCGTCCAGGGCGGCGCCGGTCGGGTTCTGCGCCCGGGTGGTGACCACGATGGCGGAGACGCCGGCGGACAGCACCGCCCGCAGGCCGGGTTCGGTCGGGCCGCGGTCGTCCACCGGCATCGGGACCGGAGTGAGGCCCAGTGCCGCGATCAGGTCCAGCAGGTTGGCCCAGCCGGGATCCTCCACCGCGACCCGGTCGCCAGGGCGCAGAGTGCCGGTGAGCAGGCGTTCGATCCCGTCCAGCGCGCCACTGGTGACAGTGAGACCGCCGGCCGGCAGGCCGTCGTCAGCCAACCGGACCATGGCTAGCGCGGCAAGGTCGGGCAGCAGGCCGGCGTCGGCGTAACCCTGCCCGGACGCGGTGTCGGCCAACTCCCGGGCGACCGCAGCGAGATGTGTCGCCAGCGGCGGCAACAGCCGTGGATCCGGCTCACCGGTGGACAGGTCCAGGGTGCCCGGCGGGGCCGGCGCGGACGGGCCGGGCCGGGTCACGGCGACCGGCGGGCGGGCGCGGACCCGGGTGCCGCGCCGGCCGTCGGTGTCGACGATCCCACGTTGGCGCAGCGCCTGGTACGCCTTGGCGACGGTGGCCGGGCTGACCTCGAGTGCGTCGGCGAGCGTACGCACCGCCGGCAGCAGGGCACCAGGTGCCAACGCACCCGTACGGACACCGGCCTCGACGCTGGCCGAGATCTCGGTCGCGGTCGCACCGGTCGGCTGATATTGTTCTGACACAAATAGCATATTGTACTAGAACAAACTTGGGAGCCCGAATGTATCCCGCCACCGCCCGGACCACCGCCACGCGACACCTCAACCGGGTCACCTACCAGCGCACCGAGGCACACCGCATCCTCGACGAGGCGTACCACTGCTGCCTGGCGTTCGTCGCCGACGGCGCGCCCCGGGCACTGCCCACTCTGCACGTACGCGTCGACGAGACCCTGTACCTGCACGGCTCCACCGCGAGCACGCCCCTGTTGGCCGCCCGGGACCCACAAGGGCTCGCCGTCTGTGTGGCCGTCACCCTGCTCGACGGCCTGGTCTATGCCCGCGCCCAGGCGCACCACAGCGCGAACTACCGGTCAGTCGTCGTACACGGCACCGCCCGGCTGGTCAGCGATCCGGCCGACAAGCGGCGGGCACTCGACGCCCTGATCGACAAGGCGGCTCCGGGCCGGGTCTCGGACAGCCGGCCACCGACGAACCGGGAACTCGCGCAGACAGCGGTGCTCGCCGTCGCTCTCGACGAGGTGTCGGTCAAGGGCCGCACCGGTGACCCCGTCGACGATCAGGCCGACCTCGCACTGCCGTACTGGGCCGGGGTGCTGCCGCTGCGCACCGTCGCCGACCCGCCGCAATCCGCTACCGGAGTCACCCGGGCGGTGCCGACCTACTTCACCACCAGCGAAATTTCTCTCGCCAGCGGACCGGCGGACAGGTGAGGATGACCCCCATGCTGGGCATCACCGACATCTGGACGTACGTCCTGGGCACCGTGGCGATCATTCTGCTGCCCGGGCCGAACTCGTTGTTCGTCCTGTCCACCGCCGCCCGACGCGGCGTGCGGCACGGCTACCGGGCGGCCGGCGGCGTCTTCCTCGGCGACACGGTGCTGATGGTGCTCTCCGCAGCCGGGGTCGCCTCCCTGCTCAACACCCATCCGGCGGTGTTCACCGTGATCAAGTACGCCGGGGCGGCGTACCTCGGCTATGTCGGCGTCACCATGCTCCGTGGTGCCTGGCGGCGCTGGCGGCGGCGGGACGACCCGGGCGCGCCCCGGTTGGTGGACGCAGCCGAGCCGGCGGCGGCGCGTCGCCCGTTCCGGCGGGCGACGGTGATCAGCCTGCTGAACCCGAAAGCGATCCTGTTCTTCGTGTCGTTCTTCATCCAGTTCGTCGACCCGGCGTACCCGTACCCGGCGCTGTCGTTCCTGCTGCTCGGCACGATCGCCCAACTGTTCAGCGTCATCTACCTGACCGTGCTGATCTTCACCGGGACTTATCTGGCGATGCAGTTCCGGCAACGGCGCCGGCTCGCCGTGACGGTCACCAGCGGGGTGGGTGCCCTGTTCCTCGGTTTCGGGGTCAAGCTGGCGACCGCCAGCGCCGGAGCAGCGTGACCCGCCGGAGCAGCATGACCGCCGGCCCGGCGAGACCACACCGTCGACGCGCAGCTCAGCGCATCCGCCGTCCCCTCGGGACGGCGTCGGTCTCGTCGTCGAACTCGCCGATGACCTCTTCCAGCAGGTCCTCCAACGCCACGAAACCGATCGGCCGGTCGGCTCCGGCACCGTTGGTGACCAGCGCCAACTGGACCTGGTCGGCGCGCATCGCCGCCACCGCCTCGGTGACGGTCGCCGTCGCCGGCAGCAGGAACGGCCGGCTCATCAGCGACTCGGCGGTCGGGGCTCCGTCACAGGTGTTCGCCCGCACCGCGTCGCGTACGTGCACGATGCCGATCAGATCGCCGGCCTCGCCGTAGACCACCAGACGGGACCGACCGCTACCCCGGGACAGCTCCTCCACCCGCACGGCGGTGTCCGTCCGGGCCACCGCGACGACCTGGTCCACCGGCTGCATCACGTCCCGCACGGTGGTGCGCTCCAGCTGGAGCATCTTGGCCAGCAGCTCGTGCTGGTCCGGCGGCAGCAGGCCGTGCTCCCGCGACTGTTCCAGCAGGATGCGCAGCTCGTCCGGGCCGTGCACCTGGGCCAGCTGGTCCTGTGGTTCGACCCGGAACGCCCGCAGCACGGCGTTGGCGATCGCGTTCAGCCCGGACAGGACCGGCCGGGACACCCGGGCGAATGCCCGGAACGGCAGCGCCAGCAGCAGCGCCGATCGCTCCGGGTGGGTGATCGCCCACGACTTCGGTGCCATCTCGCCGACCACCAGATGCAGAAAGACCACCAGGGCGAGGGCGAACAGGAACGCGACCAGGTGACTGGCCGCGTACGGCAGACCGGCCCGCTCCAGCAGGGGCGCCACCAGCCGCTCCACCGCCGGTTCGGCCAACGCGCCCAGACCGAGGGTGCAGACGGTGATGCCCAGCTGCGCCCCGGCGAGCATCAGCGACAGCTCGCGCGAGCCGTCCAACGCCGCCCGGGCCGCCCGCGAGCCGCCCGCCGCAGCCTGTTCCAGGCGGTACCGCTTGCTCGCCACCAGGGCGAACTCCGCAGCCACGAAGAATCCGTTCAGGGCGAGCAGCACCAGCGAGGTCAGCAACGCCCACCCGGCGCTCACCCGATCACCTCCAGCCGGACCGAGTCGGGCACGTGCCGGTCGACGGAGATAACGTGCAGTACGGCCCGCCGGGCCCGATGATGGCCGTTGCCGGCGGCTGTCTCGTCCAGGCTGATCGAGATCTGGTCGCCGACCTCGGGCACCCGGCCCAGCTCCCGCATGACCAGGCCGGAGAGGGTGTCGTACTCGGGGGCGGTGGGCAGCTCGACCCCGGTGGTGTCGGCGACCTCGTCGATCCGCCAGCGGGCCGGGACCAGCCAGGAGCCGTCCGGCTGGCGGGCCGGGGCCGGCTCCGGGGGGTCGTCCTCGTCCCGGATCGGTCCGACCAGCTCCTCGGCGATGTCCTCCAGGGTGATCACCCCGGCGAAGCCGCCGTACTCGTCGACCACGCAGGCCAGCTGCCGGTGCCCCTTACGCAGCCGGTCCAGCACCGCCGGCAACGGCAAGGTCTCGGGCACCAGCAGCGGGGGAACCATCACGGCCGCGACGGTCGTCATCGCCCGCCGCGACGGCGCTACGGTGAGCACGTCCGCGATGCTGGCGATGCCGACCAGATCGTCGACGCCGTCCGAGCCGTGCACCGGGAAGCGGGAGTGCCCGGTGTCCAGCAGCTCCACCAGCCCGGTCAGTGGCGCGTCGACCCGCACCGTGTGCACGTCGACCCGCGGCACCATCGCCTCACCGGCGGTCAGCTGCCGGAAGTGCAGTCCCCGATCGAGCAGCGTGGACATCGCCGAGTCGAGATGCCCCTCCTGGCGGGACTCGGCGATGATCTGGCCGAGGTCCTCGGCGGTGGCGCCGCTGGGCAGCTCCTCGATCGGCTCGATGCCGACCCGTCGCAGCAACCGGTTCGCCGCGATGTCGAACATCCGGATCAGCGGCCCGGCGACGGCCAGGTAGATCAGGGTCGACCGGCTGAGCGCCCGGGCCAACGTCTCGGCCCGTGCGAGGGCGAGGTTCTTGGGGGCCAGCTCACCGAGGACCATCTGCACCACGGTCGAGATGATCAGCGCCAACCCGACTGAGATGGTCAGACTGGCGGCCGGCGGAACTCCGACCCCGCCGAGCAGCTCGGACAGTCCGGCGCCGAGGTACGGCTCGGCGACGTAGCCGACCAGCAACGCGGTGACCGTGATCCCCAGCTGGGCACCGGAGAGCATGAACGACAGCCGGCTGGTCACCCGCAGCGCCCGGGCGGCAGCCGGGTCGCCCCGGTCGGCCAGGGCCCGGAGCCGGCCCCGGTCGACGGCGACGTAGCCGAACTCCTGGGCGACGAAGTAGCCGGTCGCGACCGTCAAGACGGTGATCAGGAAGAGACCGAAGACGATCAGCACCGGGGGCTCAGCGCTCCGGCGACCGGCGGCCGGAATGTCGGCAGCCGGGTCCTACCCGGCTGGCTACTGCTGCCCTCCTGGGCAGGAGCATCGGTCATGGCCGGATTATATAGTGGCCCGCCGCTGCCCACCGGTTCCGTCGCCGCCGGTGGCGCCCGTCGTGATCCCGTCCGCCTCGTCGGTGACCAGCAGGTCCCGCCGTACCAGATCGGCCCGGTAGGCGGCCCGGCCGATGATGTGGGCCGCGACCGGCGCGGTCGCCATCTGGAAGACCGCGACCATCAGCAGAGTGGCCAGTTCGGTGCCGCTCTGCAGCCGCAACGCCAGCCCACTGAGGAACAGCAACAGGCCGAGAACCTGCGGCTTGGTCGCCGCGTGAATCCGGGCGGCAACGTCGGGGAAGCGCAGCAGACCGATGCTGGCCGCCAGGCTGAGCAACGCGCCGCCGATCAGCAGCGTGCCGGACAGTACGGTCAGCACCCCGTTCACCGTTGCTCCCGTTCGGCGGCGGCCACCGCAGGCGGGCGGGCGGCGACGAACCGGACGATGCTGACCGAGCCCACGAACCCGAGCAGGGACAGCACCACGAGCACCGGCAAAGTGGTGGCGTGCCGGTTGACCGCGGCCTCGGCGGCAAGCCCGCCGACGATGATGGCGATCAGAACCTCGGCGGCCACTACCCGGTCGAGCAGTGTCGGACCACGGATGATCCGCCCGACGGTCAGCAGGGCCGCCACGGCCAGCAGGACGGTCACCACGACAGCCACAAAGGTCATCGATTCTCTCCGTGATGGTCGGCCGGGCGAGGGTCGGCGAGGTGACGCACGTCGTCCGCCGAGCCGACGGCCCGGACGATCCGCTCCTCCAACGCCAGCACCTTCCGCCGGGCCTGCTCGACGTCGTGGTGGTCGACGACGTCGAGCACGTGGACGTAGAGGGTGCCGCTGGCCGGGTCGGCCTCGACGATGAGGCTGCCCGGGATCAACGACAACGCCTCGGCGGTGAGGGTCAGGTTCAGGTCCGTCCGGACTCGGAGCCGCACCGCGAGGACCGCGCTGCGCGGCGTGTGCCCAAACCGGACGGCGGTCCAGGCCACCTGCGCGCTCGCGATGAACAGGTCGACGACGAACCGGACGAGGAAGCGCAGCACCGCCAGCGGCCGGATCCGGCCCTCGAAGGCGACCGGCGGCAGCGGGAAGACGGTGACCACCACCAACGCGACGGCCGTCCCACCGAGCAGGTTGCCGACGGAGAACCGCCCGTAGAACAGGTTCCACAGCACCACCAGAGCGGCGACCGCGACGATCTGGGCACGCCAGCGCGCGGCCCTGGACACCGGACTCATCTGGCTCCTCCCTGCGGGAACACCGCGTCGACGTACGGCGTACGACTCACCAGGTTGGCCGCCGCCTCGGTGCCGATCTGGTACAACGGTCCGGCCAGCACGGTCAGCGCCAGGCCGAGCAGCACCAGTGCGGTGGTCGCGCCGACCAGCAGGGGCGGCATCGGTTCCACCGACCCCGGGCCGTCGGCGGCGAGCGGGGTGGAGGCCGAGTCGGTGGACGGCACCCGGACACCGGACACCGCCCGGGTGGCGGACGGCACGGTCGCCGGCTGCGGGGCCGCAGCAGGTGCCGGTGCCGTCGCCGGACCGCCCGCTGTGGCCTGCGGTGCGGTTTTGCGCCAGAAGGCGAGATTCCACACCCGGGTCACCGCGTACAGGGTGAGCAGGCTGGTCACCACCGCGCCGGCGGCGACCACCCAGACCAGCGGGCCATCGTCGGCGACCCCGGCCTGCAGCAACCCGAGCTTGCCGAGGAACCCGGAGAACGGTGGTATGCCGGCCAGGTTCAACGCGGGCAGAAAGAACAGCGCGGCGAGCAGCGGCGCGGCTCGGGCCAACCCGCCGAGACGCTCCAGGTTGGTGCTGCCGCCCCGGCGCTCCACCAGGCCGGTCGCCAGGAACAGCGTGGTCTGGACGGTGATGTGGTGCACCACGTAGAAGATCGCCGCCGCCAGTCCGGCAGCGGTGCCGAGCGCGATCCCGAACAGCATGTAGCCGATGTGACTGACCAGGGTGAACGAGAGCAGACGCTTGATGTCCGACTGTGCGACCGCACCGAGGATGCCGACCACCATGGTCAGCAACGCGACCACCAGCAGCAGGTCGCGGGTGCGTCCGCCGGGGAACAGCAACGTCTCGGTACGGATGATCGCGTAGACGCCGACCTTGGTCAGCAGACCGGCGAAGACGGCGGTGACCGGAGCTGGCGCGGTCGGGTAGCTGTCCGGCAGCCAGGCCGACAGCGGGAAGACGGCGGCCTTGATGCCGAACGCGAGAAGCAGCATCAGCTGCAGCATCAGCCGCAGGTCGTCGGGGAGTCCGTCGAGCCGGTCGGCCAGCTGCGCCAGGTTCACCGTGCCGGTGGCGGCGTAGATCAGCCCGATGGCGGTGAGGAAGATGACCGAGGAGAGGATGCTGACCACGACGTAGGTCGTGCCGGCCCGGATTCGTACCTCGGTGCCGCCCAGGGTGAGCAGCACGTAGCTGGCGCCGAGCAGGATCTCGAACCCGACGTACAGGTTGAACAGGTCCCCGGAGAGGAACGCGTTGGTCACTCCGGCGGTGAGAATCAGGTACGTCGGGTGGTAGATCGCCACCGGTGTGCTCTCCCGGCCGTCAGCGCGACCTTCACCGATCGAATACAGCAGTACGCAAAGCGTCACTGCGGTGGAGACCACCAGCATCAGGGTGGCGAGTTGGTCGGCGACCAGCACGATGCCCAGCGGCACCGGCCAGCCACCCACCCGTACCACCTGGGGTCCCTCGATGTGGGCGGTGATCAACAGGGCGAGCGCGACGCCGAAGGTGACGGTGAGGGCGGCGACGCTGATGGTCCGCTGGGCGCGCGGATGCCGGGCCAGCACCAGGGTGATACCCGCGCCGAGCAGCGGCACGATCACCGGCAACGGCACCAGGAAGCTCACGGGTCGCTCCGATCGAGATCGCCGGCGCGGGCCGGGGCGGTACGGGGGGCACCGATCGCGTCGATCGGGTCGGTGTCGTTGTCGTCGCTGTCCTCGGCATCGTCCTCGGCGTTGGGTCCCTGGTCGGCGAGGGCGCGCTGAACGATGAGCCGGTCCTCCAGGTCGTCCTGGACCTCGTCGTGGCCGAAGAGCAGCCAGCTGCGGTACGCCATGGCGAGCAGGAACGCGGTGAGCCCGAGCGTGATCACGATCGCGGTGAGGATGAGCGCCTGTGGCAGCGGGTCGCTCATCTCCTCGGCGGCGGTCACCTCGGCGATGGGCGCCCCGCCGGGCCGCCCGCCCAGCAGGATCAGCAGGTTGGCCCCGTTGCCGAGCAGGATCACCCCGAGCACCACCCGGGTGAGACTGCGTTCCAGCAACAGGGTGACGCCGGCGGCGAAGAGCACCCCGACGACCAGGACGAGCACGATGTTGGGCGGCATGTCAGCTCCTTCCTCCGGCGACCCGGTCGCTGCCGGCACCCGGTGCGGTGGCGTTGCCGGCGGCACCCGGTGCGGTGGCGAGCTCGCCCTGCGGGGTGTCGTCCACCTCGACGTCCGGCTCGGCGGACCGCGCGATCTGCCGGTCGACCTCGGCGCCGAGGCTGCGCAGGATGTCCAGGACCAGGCCCACCACGATCAGGTAGACGCCCACGTCGAAAAAGAGCGAGGTGACCAGGTGGACGTCGCCGATCACCGGCAGGTGCAGGTCCACGATGGCGCTCTGCAGCACGTCGGCGCCGACCAGGATCGGGCTCAGCCCGGCGCCGATCGCCAGGAACAGACCGACGCCGAGCACCAGCCCGGCGTCCACCGGTGCCGCCTCGTTGAGTTCGTGGCGGCCACCGGCGAGATAGCGCACCGCCAGTGCCAGTCCGGCCACCAGCCCGCCGGCGAACCCGCCCCCGGGTGCGTTGTGGCCGGAGAAGAGCAGGAATATCGAGTACACCAGGATGGCGTGGAACAGCAGCCGGGTGACCACCTCGAAGATGATCGACCGGCCCCGCGCGGTCTGGGTAGCGCCGCCCCGCAGCCAGATCCGTTGGCGCCGGGACCGGGCCGGCGGTGACGGGCCGCCCGGCCGGCCACCGTGGCCGGCTGCGGTCGCGGCGCCGACCCGGCGGGGACCCGGCCCGGTACGCGGCCGCAGGAACACCAGGCTGGCCACGCCGGTCGCCGTGACGACCAGCACCGAGATCTCCCCCATGGTGTCCCAGGCCCGGATGTCGACCAGTGTCACGTTCACCACGTTGCGCCCGCCGCCGTATTCCACCGCCTGTTCGGGGTAGGCCGCCGAGACGGGTGCCGCGTCCCGGTTGCCGACCGCCGCCATCGCCATGCCGGCCATCACCACACCGACGACGACCCCGAGGGCGATCCGTGCGTACCGGCTGGAGCGCAGTGGACGTTCCGAGAAGTAGATCGGCAAGCGACGGACCACCAGGACGAACACCACGATGGTGATCGTCTCGACGAGGAACTGGGTGAGCGCCAGGTCGGGCGCGCCGTGCAGGACGAACATCAACGCGGTGCAGTACCCGGTCACCCCGGCCAGGATGACGGCCTTCAGCCGGCGTTGTGCCCGGACCGTGGCGATCGCGGCAACCACCAGGACGGCGGCCACCCCGATCTGCGCCGGCGTGTCGTACCAGCGCCACTGCCCGGTCCATGGGCGGGTCACCAGCAGCGCCCCACCGGGCACGGTGACCAGCACCAGCAGGATGATGCCGAGGTACTGCGGCAGCGACCCGCGCTGGGTGGCACCGGTGACCTCCACCGATATCCGGTCGAGCAGGTGGGTCGCCTGGGCGTAACTGGTCGCCCCGTCGGTCGGGGCCCGCAGCCGCCGCTGCACGGCGGCCACCCGCTCCCGGGCCAGGAACAGCGCGGCGCCGCCGACGAGCGCGACCAGGGACAACCCCAGTGCGGGGGTGAATCCGTGCCACAGCGCCAGGTGGTAGTCACCCGGGCCGAACAGTCCGGCGTACGGAGTGAGCACCGTGTCGACGACGCCGGCCGCCGGACCGAGCAGCAGGCCGAGCAGCGCCAGTACGCCGGCCGGCAGCACGAACACCGGGCCGACCGACGCGGCGGTGGTCGGCTCCCGACCGGGCTTGCCGGCGAACGCGCCCCAGATGAACCGGGCGCTGTACGCGGTGGTGAGCACCGAGCCGAGGACGATCAGCGCCAACACGACCGGGTCCGGTGCGAACGCCTCCAGCACCGCCTCCTTGCCGACGAAGCCAAGCAGCGGCGGCACCCCGGCCATCGACGCGGCGGCGAGTGTGGCGGCCACGGCGACCGCCGGCATCCGTCGACCCAGCCCGCTCAGCTCGGTGAGGTCGCGGGTGCCGGCGCACCGGTCGACGATGCCGACCACCAGGAACAGGGTCGCCTTGAACAGGGCGTGAGCGAGCAGCATCGTCGCCCCGGCCAACGCCGGGGCGCGTTCGCCCGCGCCGGTCACCAACACCAGCAAGCCGAGCTGGCTCACGGTCCCGTACGCCAGCAGCAGCTTGAGGTCGGTCTGGCGCAGCGCCGCCCAGCCGCCGACCAGCATGGTGGCGGTGCCGGTGGTGACGATCAGCCAGTACCACCAGGGGTTGCCCGCGTACACCGGTGACAGCAGGGCGACCAGGTAGATGCCGGCCTTCACCATGGCGGCGGCGTGCAGGTAGGCGCTGACCGGGGTGGGCGCGGCCATCGCCGAGGGCAGCCAGAAACTGAATGGGAAGATCGCCGACTTGGACAGCGCGCCGACGAGGACCAGCACCAGCGCGACGGCCAGGTAGCCGCCTGCCGGCTGCGGGCCGGCCGCGATCTGCGACCAGCGGTAGGTGCCGGCCTGCTCACCGAGCATGATGAACCCGACGAGCATGGCCAGGCCGCCCAGGGTGGTCATGATCAGCGCCTGGGCGGCGGCCCGGCGGCTGGCCCGCTTCTCCGGATGATGGCCGATCAGCAGGTAGGAAAAGACGGTGGTCAGCTCCCAGAAGACGTAGAGCAGGATCAGGTCGTCGGCGAGGACCAGACCGAGCATGGCTCCGGCGAATCCGACGAAGTTCGCGGTGAAGCGGCCGAGCCCGGGCTCACCCGGCGCGAAGTAGCGGGCGCAGTAGATCAGGACCAGGGCTCCGACGCCGCCGACCAGCAGCACCATGAGCCAGGACAGGGTGCCCACCCGAAACGCCAGGTCGAGGCCGAGCTGCGGCACCCACCGGTACGTCTCGTCGAGCGTGGCACCGTCGCGTACCGCACCGGTGTTGGCCAGTGCCCAGCCGGCGGCGGCGCCGGGCGCGGCGGCCAGCAGGTAGCAGGCACGCGGACCCCACCAGCGGACCAGCGCCGGCGCCACGAGCGCCGTCGCCAGGTGGACGATGAGCAGTACCAGCACGCATGGCTCCAGGTAGGTGTCGTCGCGGGCCCGCGCGCCGGCACGGGTCCGTTGCCGGGCTCGCCGGCCCGGCGGGTGAGGAACGCCGGACGGCGCGTCGCGGCCGTGGCGCAGGGGGTGACGTGGAGGTGGCGGAGGCTCGGGCCGGCCGGCCCCGGACTCCGCCGGGTCGGTGGCCCGGCTCAGTCGGGAATGGGCAGGTGCGCCGCCGCGGTGGTCAGCTGCGCGGCCAGCCGGTCGGGTGGTGCCCGGCTGGAGCAGGGCAGCGTCCCGCGGCGCAGGAGCGGACCAGCGGCCGACGACCGGGCGGCCCGGCCGGTGGCGGATGGCGAGGCGGACCAGGTTGGCGTGGTGACGGTACCGGTCGGTGTGCCGTGGTCGTCACCGGCTGGGCCGGGCCGGGCCGACATGCTCTGCTGCTGCCGGTGGTCGGCGTCGTCGACGCAGTTGCGACCACCGGGCGAGACGGTCTGGTGCAGCAGCGTGGCTCCGATGGAGGCCGGCCCGGCGGCGACGGCGACGGCCGGTACGGCGACCGAGGCGGCACCGTGCACGGCGGTGACGGTGAGCAGGACGAGTAGGACGACGGCGATCCTGCGCGGAGCCGGGAGGTGGCGCAGCTGTGCCATCCGTGCCCCCCCTCCGCTGTCGATCCCCGCCAGCCTACCGGTCTTTCGGTGACGGCTGCCTGGCTGGCCGTGCCTGCCTGGCGGTGGCCGGGCCTGGGCGTCGCCGGATTCCGGACTTTGGATGGTAAGCGATCACAGCGGATTCGGTGGTTACCGTACGGTTACCGTCATGTGCCGGCTGGTTCGGTGGGAGCCGTCGTCGGCGTGGCGGGCATCGCCGGGCGGGCCGGCGTCGCCGGTCCGGCGGGTGCGGGCACGTCGGCGAGCGGCAGCCGACCTCGTCGGCTGGCCAACAGCATGTGGTAATGCACGGTGGCGCGTACCCGCGCCCGGTCGGCGGCGCTCGCCGATCCGCTGTCGACGACCAGGGCCCGCAGGGTGTCGGCGAACCGGTCCACCGCCACTGGGTCGAGCCGGTGGTGCCGCAGCCGCAGCAGGGCCACCAGGCCGTCCACCTTCCGGAGAAGCACCTCCGTGTCGTGGTGGAGGCCGCGCTCGACAACGGGCATGGGGGTACTCCTTGAGAGATCGGACGATGACAGAAAGTTACTCCATAACTACTAAGTCGGGCAAGCCAGACCTGCCGGTCTCACCCGAATTTGTGGGATTCGGTCGCTCGGACGGCCCAGCTTCGTCGTACCCGGCGGGCAGGATGGTTCACGCTGGCAGCCGGACGGACCGATGGAGGGACAGCGATGACCGCGGTGTTGGAGCGCTTCGGGGCAGCCACCCGGGAGTGGTTCTCCGCCGCCTTCGCCGGGCCCACCGCCGCGCAGACCGGCGCGTGGGAGGCGATCAGCGACGGCCGGCACGCCCTGGTGGTCGCACCCACCGGATCCGGCAAGACCCTCGCCGCGTTCCTGTGGTCGCTGGACCAGCTGACCCGCTCGCCCGCTCCCGACGATCCGCGGCTGCGGTGCCGGGTGCTCTACCTGAGCCCCCTCAAGGCACTCGCGGTCGACGTCGACCGCAACCTACGTACCCCGCTCGTCGGCATCGGCCAAGCCGCCGCCCGCATCGGTGCACCGGCACCGCAGGTGACCGTCGGCATTCGCACCGGCGACACCCCGGCCGATCAGCGACGCAGCTTCCTCCGGCAACCGCCGGACATCCTCATCACCACTCCCGAGTCCCTGTTCCTGCTGCTCACCTCGGCCGCCCGGGAGTCGCTGCGCGGCGTGCGTACGGTCATCGTCGACGAGGTGCACGCGGTCGCCGGCACCAAACGCGGTGCGCATCTGGCGCTGTCGCTGGAGCGGCTGGACGCGCTGCTGCCGGCGCCCGCCCAGCGGATCGGCCTGTCCGCCACGGTCCGGCCGATCGAGGAGACCGCCCAGTTCCTCGGTGGCTATCAGCCCGTGCAGGTGGTCGCCCCGGCCACGGCCAAGACGATCGAGGTCAGCGTCCAGGTGCCGGTGCCGGATCTCGACCAGCTGGACGAACGCGAGACGGTGCAGGAGGACGCCGACGGTCCGCCGCCGGCCGGCCGGTCGATCTGGCCGGCCGTCGAGGAACGCGTCTTCGACCTGATCCGGCGGCACCGGTCGACCATAGTGTTCACCAACTCCCGGCGCTCGGCGGAACGGCTCTGCGCCCGGCTCAACGAACTCGCCGCAGACCGGGCGGACGGCACGGACCAGCAGTCCGGCCCGCCCCGCGCCGACAGCAGCGGCAACGACCGGCGGTCCAGCACCCGGATGCCGGCGGAGATCATGGCCCAGTCGGACACCGCACACGGCGCCCCGGCAGTGATCGCCCGCGCCCACCACGGCAGCGTGTCGCGCTCTGAACGGCAGCAGATCGAAGAGGCGTTGAAGTCCGGCCAACTGCCGGCGGTGATCGCCACCTCCAGCCTGGAGCTCGGCATCGACATGGGTGCGGTCGACCTCGTCGTACAGATCGAGGCACCGCCGAGCGTCGCCGCCGGCCTGCAGCGAATCGGCCGGGCCGGGCACCAGGTGGGCGCGCTGTCGCACGGGGTGATCCTGCCCAAGCACCGTGGTGACCTGCTGGCCTGTGCGGTGGTCAGCGAGCGGATGTCCCACGGCGCCATCGAGCAGCTGCGGTACCCGCGCAACCCACTCGACGTCCTGGCCCAGCAGATCGTCGCCATGGTGTCGCTCGATCCCTGGCCGGTGGACGCGCTGGCGACCCTGGTACGCGGCGCGGCCCCGTACACCGACCTGCCCGACTCGGCGCTGCACGCGGTGCTGGACATGCTCTCCGGTCGGTACCCGTCGACCGCTTTCGCCGAACTGCGGCCCCGGCTGGTCTGGGACCGCGACGCCGACCTGCTCACCGGACGGCCGGGCGCGCAGCGGCTGGCCGTCACCAGTGGAGGCACGATCCCGGACCGTGGCCTGTTCGGTGTCTTCCTGGCCGGGGCGGAACGGCCCGTGCGGGTCGGCGAACTCGACGAGGAGATGGTCTACGAGTCCCGGGTCGGCGACGTCTTCCTGCTCGGCGCGACGTCGTGGCGGATCGAGGAGATCACCCCGGACCGGGTGCTGGTCACCCCCGCCCCGGGCCAGGCAGCCCGGATGCCGTTCTGGAAAGGCGACCAACCCGGTCGCCCGGTCGAGCTGGGCCGTGCGCTGGGCGCCCGGCTGCGCCAGGTCGGCCGGCAGGACCCGACCGCCGCCCGCGCCGGGCTGCTGTCGTCCGGTCTGGACGACTGGGCCGCCGACAACCTGCTGCGCTACCTCGACGACCAACGCGCCGCCGCCCGCAGCCTGCCGGACGACCGGACGGTCGTCGTCGAACGGTTCCACGACGAGCTCGGCGACTGGCGGCTGGTCGTGCACAGCGTCTTCGGTGCCCAGGTGAACGCGCCGTGGGCACTGGCGATCGGCCAGCGACTGACCGAGCGATACGGCGTCGACGCCCAGGTGCTGCCCGCTGACGACGGCATCGTCATCCGGCTACCCGAAGTGGCCGACACACCACCCGGTGCCGACCTGGTCGCCTTCGAGAGCGACGAGATCAGCCAGCTCGTCGAAACCGCCGTCGGCGGGTCGGCCCTGTTCGCCGCCCGGTTCCGGGAATGCGCCGCCCGGGCGCTGCTGCTGCCACGCCGGGATCCGCGACGCCGGCAGCCGCTGTGGCAGCAGCGGCAACGCGCCGCCCAACTGCTCGACGTGGCCCGGGAGTTCACCGATTTTCCGATCACCCTGGAGGCGGCGCGGGAATGCCTGCGGGACGTCTTCGACATGCCGGCGCTGGTCGGGCTGATGGGCGACCTGGCGGCACGGCGGCTGCGGTTGGTAGAGGTCGAGACACCGCGACCGTCACCGTTCGCCCGTTCCCTGCTGTTCGGCTATGTCGGAGCGTTCCTCTATGAAGGGGACCTGCCGCTGGCCGAGCGCCGGGCCGCCGCGCTGAGCCTCGACTCAACATTGCTCGGTGAGCTGCTCGGCCGGGTCGAGCTGCGGGAACTGCTCGACCCGGCGGTGCTCGCCGAGACCCACCGGCAGCTGCAGTGGCTGGGCGGGCACCGCCGGGTGTGCGACGCCGAGGACCTGGCCGAGCTGCTGCGGGTCGTCGGCGACCTGGCCGACACCGAGTTGCTGGCCCGGCAGGTCGACCCGGGCTGGCCGGCCGAGCTGTCCCGGGCCCGGCGCGCGGTGCGGGTGCGGATCGCCGGGCAGGAGCGGTGGATCGCGGTGGAGGACGCCGGGCGGATGCGCGACGCGCTCGGTGTCGCGCTGCCGGTCGGCGTCGCTGCGGCGTACCTCGCCCCGGTGGCCGACCCGCTCGGCGACCTGGTCGCCCGCTACGCCCGTACCCGGGGGCCGTTCGACACCGCCGCGTGCGCCGCCCGGTTCGGGTTGGGCGCCTTCGTCGTCGAACAGACCCTGCGGCGGCTCGCCGCGACCGGGCGGATCGTGGCCGGCGAGTTCACCCCGGGGCGGGCCGGCACCGAGTGGTGCGACGCCGATGTGCTGCGGCTGCTGCGGCGCCGATCGCTCGCGGCGCTGCGCCGCGAGATCGAGCCGGTGCCGGCCACCGCCCTGGTCCGGTTCCTTCCCCGGTGGCAGCAGGTCGCCGGCCCGGGTCGTGGGGTGGACGGCGTGGCTGCCGCCGTCGAGCAACTGCAGGGGGCGGTCCTGCCGGCCGCAGCGGTGGAACGGCTGATCCTGCCGGCCCGGGTGGCCGACTACTCCCCCGCGCACCTGGACGAGCTCTGCGCCTCCGGCGAGGTCACCTGGTCCGGTGCCGGCGCGGTCGGCGCGGGTGACGGCTGGATCCGGTTGGTGTTCACGGAGACCGCGCCCCTGCTGCTACCGGCGCCGGACCCGGCGCTCACGCTGACCCCGGTGCACGAGGCGGTGCTCGCCGCCCTCGCCGACCAGCAGGCGCTGTTCTTCCGGCAACTGGCCGACCGGGTCAACGCGGCGCTCGCCGGCACCGCTGGCGTTGCGCCCGCCGACACTGCCGATCCGGCCGGGCGGATCGAGACGGCGATCTGGGATCTGGTGTGGGCCGGCTGGCTGACCAACGACACACTGGCTCCACTGCGGGCCGTACTCGGCCCGCGCCCGACACAACGGGTCCGCACCGCCGCCGGGGCACGGGGTCGGGCCCGGCGGGTCGGTCGGGAGTTCGTCGCCCGTACCGCCGCACCGCAGTTGGCCGGTCGGTGGTCACTGCTGCCATCCCGCGACCCCGACCCGACCCGGCGGGCGGCGCTCACCGCCGACGTGCTGCTCGAACGGCACGGGGTGGTGACCCGGGGGGCGGTCGCCGCCGAGGGGCAGCCGGGTGGGTTCGCCGCCGTGTACCCGGTGCTGGCCGCGTTGGAGGAACGCGGCGCGGCCCGCCGGGGCTACTTCGTCGACGGACTCGGTGCGGCCCAGTTCGCCGTACCGGGTGCGGTGGACCGGCTGCGGGAACTCGCCAATTCCGATCCGACGCACCGCCGGCAGCCGGAGGCGGTGGTGCTGGCGGCAGCCGATCCGGCGAACCCGTACGGCGCGGCACTGCCCTGGCCGGAGCGACCGGTGGACAGCGCCGACGAGTCGAACGCGGGGCACCGACCCGGGCGCAAGGCCGGGGCGCTGGTGGTCCTGGTCGACGCGGAGGCGGCGCTCTACGTCGAACGAGGCGGTCGCAGTCTGCTCTGCTTCACTCAGGACGGACAGCGGCTCGAGGCGGCGGCCCGGGCGCTGGCCGACGCGGTGAGCTCCGGGGCACTCGGCACCATCACGGTCGAACGCGCCGACGGGGAGCGGGTGCACAGCTCCACGCTACGGACGGCGCTGGCCGCCGCCGGCTTCCGGGCCACGCCACGTGGACTGCGGTTACGGGGCTGATCGTGAACGTCGGGCCAGGCACCGCCGGCACGGGCGGGTGCGCCGGAGGTACCCGCCGTCGGCGGTGCGCTTGTCGACGGACCGCCGACGGGGTACCTCAGGCACATGCCCGAAACGTTCCTGTGGAAGGCTTAGCGGGTGGTCCCGTACTCCGTCGACAGATGCCCCTGCTGTGGCTACCGGACCGGATGCACCACCTGCCCCGTCTGCTTCTGGACCGACGACGGCCAGGGCGATGGCGACGCTGAGGTGGTGCGTGGCGGGCCGAACGGCGACTTGAGCCTGTCCCATGCCCGGCTCAACTTCGCAATCTACGGCGCCAGCCATCTGCGCTACGCCGACATCGTCCGGCCACCGCGTCCCGACGAGTCACCGTAGCGATTCCAGTGATCCGCCGGGTCAGGAATTGGCCGACATTCTGCTACGGTATCGGCGCCCTGTTACCGCGACGCCACGAACCGCACTCCTACCACGAGATACCAGGCGGCCAGATTCGCGCTATGTGAACAAGCCCGTGACCTCCACGTTGAACCGGGAACATCAGCTGAACGGACGATGCCGGCAATCTCAGTAAGATTAGCCACAGCAAACGTTTAGGTGCTCCTTTTTTTCTGTGGTTCCGAGCCGAAAGCATTGACGCGCAGGCGGCATTCGACATAACGTTCTTGTCGATCATCGACCGCTCTGTCGACCCCACTCGGAGGTTGAAACACTATGGCCCGGGCACGATCTGCGGCACACACCCCGCGCCGGTTGGCAGCAGTCCTGGTGGGTCTCGTCGCCGGGCTGCTCGCACTGCCCGGCGCCGCGCTCGCGCAGCCCTCCGGAGCGACCCAGCTCGCCGCCACCGACATCCAGTTGCTCAACGGCGTCCGGCTCGCCGGACTGTGGGAGATCCCGGCTGGTGTGCTGGCCGCAGAGAAGGGCAGCACGCAGAGGGTCCGCGAGGTCGGCGCCGAGATTGCCGACCAGCACATCGAGCTCGACCTGTTGGTGGTCGAAGCGGCCAACGAGCTCGGCGTGGAGCTGCCTACCGACCCGACCCCCACCCAGCAGGGCTGGGTCGACGAGATGAAGGTCGCGGAGGGTGCCCGGTTCGACCGGATCTTCGTTGAGCGGCTCCGCGCCGCCCACGGCAACATCTTCCCGGTCATCGGTGCGGTCCGAGCGAGTACCCGTAACGACGTCGTCCGGCAGCTCGCGCAGGACGCCAACGGCTTCGTCCAGACCCACATGTCACTGCTGGAGAGCACCGGTCTGGTGCGGTACGGCGAACTTCCCCCGGTTCCTCTGCCGGCACCGCCGGACGACAGCCTCCTCGCTGCGGTACAAGCCAACGCGGAGATCAACAACGGTATCAACTCGACAGCGATCTGGGTGGTGCTGATCGGTGCGCTGGCGCTCGGCACCGCAGCCACCTTCGCCGTGTTCCGACGACGATACTGACCGTCATCGTCACCCTGACTGCCCGGGCCGGAGACATCTGGCCCGGGCAGTCGGCTGTCCGGCCTGAGGCAGTCGGCCGGCTATCGGCCCGCCCGGTCACGACCTGCGGCAGGATTGTCGTCGTGCCTGAAGGCGACACCGTCTGGAACACCGCTCACCGGCTGCGGGAAGTGCTGGCTGGCCGGCTGCTCACCGGCAGCGACTTCCGGATCCCCCGGCTCGCGACCACCGACCTGTCCGGCTGGACCGCGCTGGACTGCGTGAGCCGTGGCAAGCACCTGCTGCTGCGGCTCGCGGCACCGGACGACCGGCGGTACACCTTGCACTCGCACCTGCGGATGGACGGCAGTTGGCGGACCTACCGGGTCGGTCAACGCTGGACGGCCCGGCCGGCACACCTGATTCGCGTGGTGCTGCGCACCGGTGAATCCGTCGCCGTCGGCTACCACTTGCACGAACTGATGCTGGTGGTGACGGACCGCGAGTCGGAGCTCACCGCCGGGCTGGGGCCGGATCTACTCGGTGCTGACTGGGACGCGACCGAAGCGGTCCGCCGGCTCGCCGCTCGGCCCGAGACGCCCGTCGTCGAGGCGCTACTCGACCAGCGTAATCTCGCCGGGATCGGCAACGTCTACGCTTGCGAGTTGCTGTTTCTGCGTGGTGTCGCGCCCGGTACGCCGGTCCGCGAGGTGCCGGACCTGGCCGCCGTCGTCGACCTGGCACGCCGGCTGCTGGTCGCCAACCGGGGGCGGGCCAGCCGCAGCATCACCGGCCTACCTGGGGAGGCCACCTACGTGTACGGCCGCTGGCGGCGGCCGTGCCGCCGCTGCGGCACGGCGGTGCGACGCACCGAGTCGGCGGGCCGGGTCACCTACTGGTGCCCGACGTGCCAGCCGGGTCTGGTGGCTGGCGCAGCTCCGCCAGCCCGGCGGCAACCCCCCGCAGCAGGTCACCGGCCTCGGTGAGCCGGCTCACCGACGGGTGCTGCCCGACCGCACGACCGTCCTCGGCGACGTAGTTGGCGGCCGCCGCGACGAGACCTTCGTAAGCGACGGTGCCGGCTTCCAACTGCTCGACGAGCACCCGATGCGAGTTGGCCAGCCCGGCATCGGCCGGAGCCAGCCGTACCGCCTTCTCCACGCTGGCCACCCGGTACGCCAGGTCGCGCAGGGACTGCTCGGCCACCGCGGCTTCGAGCTGGGCCGACTCGCCCGGCCCGGTCAGCCGCGGCACCAGCCCGGCGAGGGTACGCGCGGCCCGGTCCAGCCGGGTCCAGACGTCCGCCGCCACCGTTCCGCGCAACGCCAGCAGCGCCTGCTGTCGGCGTACCTCACCGACGGCGGCCCGGCCGAGCGGAATCCGCTCGACGGTGGCGACCAGCTTGAGCCGGGCCTGCTCGGCGGCGATGGCCGGATCCGGCGTGGGGGGTGGCGGTTGCCCGGCCAGCGCCCGCAGGTCGGACCAACGCCAGAAGGCCAACGCCGTGCTGGCACCGGCCGCCGCCGCCCATACCGCGTCGACCGGACTGACCCCCGCGTACGGCAGCAGCACCGCCGCCGCGCCACCGAAGCCGCCAGCGAGTACGGTCCACCGGCGGGCACCCCGACGCAGGCGACGCAGCCTGCGGAAGTAACGAGTCCGTGGATCCACCACCGTTGCTCCTTCCCGCCCCCCTGGCCCGATGGTCAGCCGGCGGCGGAGGCGTCACCGGTGTTCTTGTCCTTCGCCATCGAGGCACGGAGCTGGTCGAGGCGGGCGACACTGGCACCGTCCGCGCCGGCCGTGCTGTCCGCACCCGCCGGGGTCTGCTCGACCGCCGGCCCTGGCTGTGCCCCGGCGAGCTTCTCTCCCGCCATGCTGGCCCGGATCTGGTCGAGCCGCGACGAACCAGCCATGTCGAGGGTGGACTTCTGCACCTCGAGCATCCGCCCCTCGACGGAGTTGCCGGCCAGCTCGGCCCGGCCCATCGCGGTGGCGTAGCGCTGCTCGATCTTGTCCCGCACCTCGTCGAGCGACGGCGTGTTCTTCGGCGCGGCGAGCGCCGACATCGACTCCAGCGACGACGCCACGGTCTCCTGCATCTTGGCCTGCTCGAGCTGGCTCAGCAACTTGGTCCGCTCGGCCAGCTTCTGCTGCAGGATCATCTGGTTGTTCTCCACCGCCTGACGGGCCTGGGCGGCGGCGGCCAACGACTGGTCATGCAGGGTCTTGAGGTCCTCCATCGACTGCTCGCCGGCGACCAACTGGGTGGCGAGAGTCTGGGCGGTCTGCTCGTACTTGTTCGCCTCCGCCTCGTCGCCCTCGGCGCGGGCCTTGTCGGCCAGCACCAGCGCCTGCCGGGCCATCCCCTGCAGTCGCTCGACCTCGCTCATCTGCCGGGAGAGTTTCATTTCCAGCTGTCGCTGGTTGCCGATCACCGCGGCGGCCTGCTGAACCAGTGCCTGGTGCTGGCGCTGGGCGTCCTCGATCGCCTGCTGGATCTGCACCTTGGGGTCGGCGTGCTCATCTATCTTGGCGCCGAACAGCGCCATCAGGTAGCGCCAACCCTTGACGAACGGGTTCGCCATCTCTGCGGTATCCCCTCACTATCGGCGCGAACGGTCAGGCGGTCACGGCGGCCCGACCCGGGCGGTACGGTGCGCCGGCACCCCTACCATCGTCCCAGGCCGTCGCCACCGCGTAAGCCGCCATCGGTGGGATCCGGCAGGGTGGGCCGGTTGAGGGTCAACCTTAGTGTCCCGGATCCAGCGGTGGCGAGCCCAGGATCCGGCAGCCCGCAGCCGCTCGACCGGCTGCGGCTCAGGCGGCGCAGACGACGTCACGGTCCCGACCACCGGTGTTCGGCACCCGCCGGGAGGCCCGCAGCGTCGTCTTGAGCGGCGAGTCGCTGCGGACCGAGACGGTCACCCCGCCCTCGGAGGCGACCTGGTGCGCCGAAGCGTCGCCCCGCTCGGTCGTACCGACGGCGCCGTCCGGGGCGGAGCGCAGCGCTTCGCTGTGGCTCGGCCGCTCCTCCAGGGGCCGCTCGGACGACGTCGGGGACTGCTCGGGAAACGGAACCAGCAGGCCCTGCCGCTGCTCAGCGACGGCGACGGTGTGGCTCACGTCACGCAGCACCTCCGACAACTGGGCACCCAAGGCGTCGCAGATCGCAGCGAGCAGCTCACTCGAGGCTTCCTTCTGGCCGCGCTCGACCTCAGAGAGGTAGCCGAGGCTGACGTTCGCGGCGGTGGAAACCTCGCGCAGAGTCCGGCGCTGACCCTGCCGGCGGGCACGCAGCGCGTCACCGATAACGCGGCGTAGCAGGACCATCGCACCTCCCCCTGTCCGGGACCGGCCGGCGAGTGCCGGAGGCTTCCCGCAACCTTATCCGTTCGCCACCCGATCGACACCCCACCCGAGAGCACGAATCGGGCCCGGCAGGGCGATCAGAGTCAGATGTCAGTTATATCCGCTCGGCGTTGCGGGTGTCCCCCGCTCAGGGCCGCGTGGCGTGTAGTTGCGTCGTCAGCAGCCGCAGGGCAGCGGTCACGCTCGACCTGCGTACCGCATCCCGACCGCCGCCGAGGTCCAACCGCCGGACCTGATGCACTCCAGCCGGACCGGCCAGGGCAACGTAGACTCGCCCGATCGGCTTGCCGCCCTGCGGCTGTGGGCCGGCCACCCCGGTGGTAGCCAGCGCCCAGTCGGCGGCGCACCGGACCCGGGCACCCCGGGCCATGGCGACCGCGACGTCCGGGTCGACCGGTCCCCGGTCGGCGAGCAACCGCTGCGGCACCCCGGCCAGGGTACGCTTCAGGTCGGTGGCGTACACGACCAGCCCACCGCGGAAGACCAGGCTCGCCCCGGCAACCTCGACCAGGGCGGACGCCAGCAAGCCACCAGTGAGCGACTCGACGACCGCAAGCGTCTCGCCCCGCTCAGCCAGGGCGTGCACGACCGCCGCAGCCGGGCTGCCGCTGGCCGACCGCCCCATGCCGAGATCGCCGCCGTCCGGCGGCGGCCGCCCGCCCGCTGACGCGCCGGCCGGAGGCACCCGGTCCGACCCGGCCGAGGTCACCGGTCCGGCCCGGTACGGCGCAGCCGCAGCGCGCGGACCAGGTAGTCCAGCCCGGTCGCCACGGTGACCAGCAGCGCGGCCGCCATGATCCACGGAGCGACTGCGGCGAGCACCGACGGCAGCGGCAGCAGGTACCAGACGATCGCCGTGATCTGCAGCGCCGTCTTCGCCTTGCCGCCCCGGCTCGCCGCGATCACCCCGTGCCGCAGCACCCAGAAGCGGATCAGCGTGACCCCCCACTCACGCACCAGGATCAGCCCGGTCACCCACCAGGGCACCAGGTCGTACCAGGACAGCAGTACCAGCGCGGTGCCGGTCAGCGCCTTGTCGGCGATCGGGTCCGCGACCTTGCCGAACGACGTCACCAAGGCGTACCGGCGGGCGATCCAGCCGTCGATCAGGTCGGTCGCCGACGCGACGACGAACGTCAGGCAGGCGGCGATCTGCCAGCCCGGGTGGGTCATCCCGGAGAGAATCACGAACACCACGAAGACCGGCACCAGCACCATGCGTAGCCCGGTGAGCGCGTTGGCCGCGTTGACCACCGGTACCGCAGCGACGGCGGTACGCGGACCGGCGGAGGCACCCGGCTCGGTCATCGGCTCACCTGACCGCGCTGGAGAGCGGCCGGTCGGCCGTACCGGACGAGAGCACGTCACTCGGCACTGCCACCAGGTCGACCCCTTCGGTCCCGGTCACCGTCGCCCGGACCAGGTCGCCGGGGCGCAGCGTGGCGAGGTCGACCCCGGCTCCGGTGACACCGGCAGCGCCGGCCACCAACGTCGTCGAACCGTCCACCTCCGGTGCCTGGTGCGCGGCCCGACCCTCCACCAGCCCGTCGTCGACGCTGTCGACCAGCACCTCCACCGTCGTGCCGACTCGTTCCTCGGCCCGCTGCGCGCACAGCTCGTCGGCCAGCGCACAGATCCGGTCATAGCGCCGCTTCACCGTGGCGGCCCGTACCTTGTCGGGCAGACCGGCGGCCTCGGTGCCGTCCTCGTCGCTGTAGTCGAACACCCCGATCGCGTCCAACCGGGCTGCGGACAGGAACCGGACCAGTTCGTCGACGTCCGACCGGGTCTCACCGGGGAATCCGACGATGAAGTTGCTTCGCGCGCCGGCCTGCGGCGCCAACGACCGGGCCGAGGCCAGCAGGTCGAGGAACCGCCCGGTGGAGCCGAAGCGCCGCATCCGGCGCAGCACCGGCTCACTGGCGTGTTGGAAGGACAGATCGAAGTACGGTGCCACGCCGGCCGTGGTGGCGATCGTCTCGATCAGACCCGGACGGGTCTCCGCCGGCTGCAGATAGCTGACCCGTACCCGGACGATGCCGTCGACGGCAGCCAACTGTGGCAGCAGTTTCTCCAGCAGCCGCGGATCCCCCAGGTCCTTGCCGTACGAGGTCGAATTCTCGCTCACCAGCACCAGTTCCCGAACGCCGGTGCCGGCCAGCCACTCGGCCTCGGCCAGCAGCTCCTCGGGAGCGCGGGAGACAAACGCCCCCCGGAACGCCGGGATGGCGCAGAAGGCGCACCGGCGGTCACAGCCACTGGCCAGCTTCAGTGACGCCACCGGGCCGCCGGCCAGCCGGTGCCGCAGGACCGCGCGCAGGTGCGCAGGAGTACGTTCGTCGACCGTCGCGTGACCGGGCACCACGACACCGGAGTGCTGCCGGGACACCGGGGTCAGGGGCAGCATCGTGCGGCGGTCCCGCGGGGCGTGCGCGGGCAGCTGCTCGCCGGCCAGCACCGCCCGCAGCCGGCCGGAGATATCCGGGTAGTCGTCGAACCCGAGGACGGCCTGCGCCTCCGGCAGGTGCTCGGCGAGCTCCCGGCCGTACCGTTCGGCCATGCAGCCGGCAGCCACCACCTTGGCCCCGCCGTCCGCGGCATCGAGCAGCGTCTGCACCGAGTCCTGCTTGGCCTTCTCGACGAAGCCGCAGGTGTTGACGAGTACCACGTCGGCACCGTCGGCGTCGGTGGTCACCTGCCAGCCGTCGGCGTCCAGCCGGGCGGCCAACTCCTCCGAGTCGACCTCGTTGCGGGCGCACCCCAGGGTGAGCAGGGCGACGCGCCGGCCGGACGGTTGGGCGGGAGGCGGGGGAAAAGCAGACACCTGACGAGGGTACCGGGCCATTGGTGTACGGCGGCCGGGCGGCGCGGTGCCGGACGATCCGATCGGTCAGCCGACCGGACCAGTGCGGTCAGCTCGCCTCGACGGCCCGCAGACTCGCCAGCGCGTCCTCCAGCTCGTCCGGCTTGACCAGCACGTCGCGTGCCTTGGAACCCTCGGACGGCCCGACGATGCCCCGGGTCTCCATCAGATCCATCAACCGGCCCGCTTTGGCGAACCCGACCCGCAGTTTGCGCTGCAGCATCGAGGTCGACCCGAACTGCGAGGTCACCACCAGCTCGATCGCCTGGACCAGCAGGTCGAGGTCGTCGCCGACGTCCTCGTCGATCTTCTTCTTGTTCTCCTGGGCGGTGGTGAGCACGTCGGGGCGGAATTCCGGCTCGCGCTGCTTCTTGCAGAAGGCGACGATCTCGTCGATCTCCTTCTCACTGACCCAGGCACCCTGGATGCGCAGCGGTTTCGACGCACCCATCGGCAGGAACAGGCCGTCGCCCCGGCCGATCAGCTTCTCGGCGCCCGGCTGGTCCAGGATGACCCGCGAATCGGACAGCGACGACGTGGCGAAGGCCAGCCGGGACGGCACGTTCGCCTTGATGAGGCCGGTCACCACGTCCACCGACGGCCGCTGGGTGGCCAGCACCAGGTGGATGCCGGCGGCCCGGGCGAGCTGGGTGATCCGGACGACCGAGTCCTCCACGTCCCGGGGGGCGACCATCATCAGGTCGGCCAGCTCATCGACGATCACCAGCAGGTACGGGTACGGCCGGATCTCCCGCTCGCTGCCGGGCGGAGCGGTGATCTCCCCGGCCCGTACCTTGCGGTTGTAGTCGTCGATGTGCCGGACACCGTTCGCGGCCAGGTCGTCGTAGCGCATGTCCATCTCGCGTACCACCCACTCCAGCGACTCGGCCGCCTTCTTGGGGTTGGTCACGATCGGGGTCACCAGGTGCGGGATGCCCTCGTACCCGGTCATCTCGACCCGCTTGGGGTCGATCAGCAGCAGCCGTACCTCGTCCGGGGTGGCCCGGCTGAGGATCGAGATGAGCAGCGAGTTCAGGCAGGACGACTTGCCGGCGCCGGTCGCCCCGGCGATCAGGATGTGCGGCATCTTCGCCAGGTTGGCCACCACGAAGCCGCCCTCGATGTCCTTGCCGAGCGCCACCAGCATCGGGTGATGGTCGGCACCGGCGGCACGGGAGCGCAGCACGTCACCGAGCGACACGTCCTCCCGGTCGGTGTTCGGGATCTCCACGCCGACCGCGCTCTTGCCCGGAATCGGGCTGAGGATCCGCACGTCAGGTGACTTCACCGCGTACGCGATGTTGCGGGAGAGCTGGGTGATCCGCTCGACCTTCACCCCGTGGCCGAGCTCCACCTCGTATCGGGTCACCGTCGGACCCCGGGTGAACCCGGTGACCGCCGCGTCAACGTCGAACTGCTCGAACACCCCCTGCAGTGCGGCGATCACCTCGTCGTTGGCCTTGCTGCGGGTCTTCGCCGGTGGACCGGTCCGCAGCAGCTTTGCCGGTGGCAGGCGGTAGTCCCCGGACAGCCCGGTGATCGCCAACTGCTCGGCGCGGGTCGGGGTCGGCGAATGCTCCGGCGGCTCCGGCGGGGTGCGGGTGGTCGGCACCTTCGCCGCCGGCCGGCGCGGCAGCTCCATCGTCTCCTGCAGATCGAGCGGCTCGGCCAGGGTGCCATCGTCACCGGCCGACGACACCGGCAGGGCGTCGGCCGTCCGGCTGGCCTGCCGGCGGCGCGGCGGCCGGCGGCGGGCCCGCTCGTCACCGGCGGTCTCGTCGTCAGCGGTGTCGGCACCGGCCGGGGCCGGATCGGACTCCGGCCCACGCCCGGTCACCACCCCGGCGAGCAGCCCGAGCCGCTCCGGGATCCGGTTGATCGGGGTGGCGGTGACCACCAGCAGACCGAAGACCAGCAGCAGGATCAGCAACGGCACGCCGACCCAGTAGCTGACCGTGTGCTCCAGTACCGTGCCGATGCCGAGTCCGATCAGCCCGCCGGCGTAGTCACGTTGCAGGTCGTCGTCGGGGCGTTGGCCGATGTGCAGCAGCCCCGCCGTGGCGACCAGCATCGCCGACCAGCCGACCAGCCCGCGGCCCCGAGGGTCCGGCTCCTCCGGTGGATCACGCATCAGCCGGACCGCGCCGATCAGCAGCAGCAACGGCACGGCGACCGCGATCGCGCCGATGAACAGCCGCATCATGTCCGCGACGCGGACCCCGAACGGCCCGGCCGCGCCGAACCAGATCGCCATCGAGGTGAGAATGGCCAGGCCGAGTACGAACAGCCCGGCACCGTCGCGCCGGTGCTCCGGGCTCAACTCCCGCGCGGTGGCCGCCCGGCGACCGGCGGTACGCACCGCCCAGCCGACGCCGTGCGCCAGCCCCATCCAGGTGGCACCGACAGCACGACCGACCAGGACGGCCGGCGAGTTGCGGGCCGGGCGCCGACGGGCTGTCGGGCGCTTGCGGGCCGGGGTCCGGGCACGACCGGTCGCGGCGCCACGGCTGGTCGACCCGCCGCGCCGCCGACTCGCCTGGGAGGTTCGGCCGGCCATAGAGTCCCACGGTAACCCCGCCGGCATACAAACCCTCGCTTTTCCGGGTCGTGTCCGAACCACGCGGGGCGGCGCGGCTGTGCCACCATTCCGATCGGCCCCTACTGTCCCCCGGGGCCACGACGACGACGTCCACCGCCGGACCCCCGTCCGGACATCGCCGGCCCGACCGCGCGCCGGCCCCCGGCCGGGGCGCGAGGCCCCCTGTCCGACGTGCCGTACCGAAAGGACCACCGCATGCCCCCGCCGGACCCAGACGACCTGCCCGACGCGCCCTCCGGCAGCGGTGCGATGCAGGTGCTGCGGCCGCTGACCACCGCGATGATCGCCGAGACCCTCACCGCGCGCGGCTACCACTTCCAGGCCGACTCCGACGACGAACTGGTCGGCCGGTGGAACGACAACCTGATCGTGTTCTCCCGGCTCGGACCCAACGGCGAGGTGCTGCGGGTGCGGACCATCGCGCCAACCCTGTTCACCGTGGACGACGTGCCCGCGCTGTACGCCTTCTGCAACGAATGGAACCACGACCGGCTGTGGCCCAAGGCCTTCGTCCACGTCGACGACGACGGCACCGCCCGGGTCTGCGGTGAACTGATCACCGCGCTGGAACGCGGAGTCAGCTCACCGCAGCTCGACCACCTGCTCGACTGCGGGATCGCCACCGGCTGCCAGGTCTGCGAAGCCGTCGCCGAGTTGGCGGGCTGACCGGATGGAACACCGTTTCCAGGTCGACCTGCGCGGCATCGTCGACCTGCTCAGCCACCACCTGTACGCCAGCCCCCGGGTGTTCGCCCGGGAGCTGGTGCAGAACGCCACCGACGCGATCACCGCCCGGCGCGAGGCCGAGCCCGACTGGGCCGGCGGTACCGTCCGGATCGAGCCCACCGCCGACGGTGGCCTGCGGGTGCACGACGACGGCATCGGCCTGACCGAACCGCAGGTGCACACCTTCCTGGCCAGCGTCGGGCGTACCTCCAAACGGGACGACCTGGGCTTCGCCCGGCAGGACTTCCTCGGCCAGTTCGGCATCGGCCTGCTGTCGTGCTTCATGGTCGCCGACACCGTCGAGGTGGTGACCAGTTCGGCCCGGGGCGGACCGGCGGTGCGCTGGATTGGGTACGCCGACGGGCGCTACACCACCGAGGTCGACGACGCCGCACGCGGCTCGGTCGGCACCACCGTCACGCTGCGTCCCCGCGCCGACGCCGGACACTGGCTGGCCGCCGACCAGGTCCGCGACCTGGTCCGCGACTACGCCCGGCTGCTGGACGTCCCGGTGCTGTTCTGCCCGCCCGGAGGCGAGCCGGTCCGGCTGACCGAGCCGCAGGCCCCGTGGGAGGTGGTCCACGCCGACCCGGCGGCCCGCCGGGAGGCGCTGCTGGACTACGGCGCGACGCTGCTCGGTGCCCGACCGATGGACGTGATCGACCTGCGGGTACCGGAAGCCGGGCTGGTCGGCGTCGGCTTCGTGCTGCCGTCGGCGTCAACGGTCGGCCAGGGCGGTCACCGGGTCTACCTGAAACGGATGCTGCTCAGCGACGACGCCAGCAAGCTCCTGCCCGAGTGGGCGTTCTTCGTCCGCTGCGTGGTCGACACCTCCGTGCTGCGCCCGACCGCCAGCCGCGAGGCGCTCTACGAGGACGACCTGCTCGGCGCGGTCCGCGACGGGCTCGGCGAGCAGATCCGCAGCTGGCTGCTTGAGCTGTCGGTCAGCCAGCCGGAACGGCTCGCCGCTTTCCTGCGGGTGCACCACCTCGGGGTCAAGGCGCTCGCCGTCCGCGACGACGAGATGCTGCGGCTGGTCGACTCGTGGCTGCCGTTCGAGACCAGCCGGGGGATGATGCCGCTGCGGCTGTTCCGCCAGCATCTGGCGATGATCCGGTACGTGGAGACGGTCGACGAGTTCCGGTCACTGGCCGCGATCGCGTCCGCCGCCGGTACGCCGATCGTCAACGCCGGCTACGCCTACGACGCGGAGATCCTGCAGCGCCTCCCCCGGCTGGACCCGGCGATCCGCACCCGCCGGCTGGACCCCGGTGAGCTGGCCGCCCGGTTGGAGACCCTCTCGCCCGGGCAGCTGGCGGTGGCGGAGACCTTGCTGGCCACCGCCCGCACGGTGCTGGCCGAACTGGACTGCGTACCGCAACTGCGGCAGTTCGACCCGGTCACGGTGCCGGCCCTGTACGTCCTCGGCCAGGCCGCCCGCGAGCAGGACAGTGTGCGCCGTGCGGTGGCCGGCTCCGACGAGCTGTGGTCGGAGGTGCTGTCCGCGTTCGCCGACGTCGACGTCGACCACCGACCGGAGCTGGTGTTCAACTGGCGGCACCCGCTCATCCGCCGGCTCGCCGGGCAACCGGCGGGAGCGGCGCTGCGCAACGCCGTCGAGGCACTGTACGGTCAGGCGCTGCTCGCCGGTCACCATCCGTTGCGGGCGGTGGACAGCGCCGCGCTCAACCGGTCCTTCCTGGCCCTGCTGGACCGGGCCTTCACCGATCCGGCCGCCGGGCCGGACACCACCGCCGAGGAGACCCCGTGACCGCCGAGGAGCTGGTTCAGGCGCTGGACGAGGCCACCGACCTGCCCGACGGCGACGGCAAGATCGCCGAGCTGGAACGGATCGCCGCGCACGCCGACGCGGCCGGGCAGGCACGGATCGGTTTCGACGCGCGGATGGCGCTGATCGAGACGTACAACCACCACACCGAACGCTGGCGGATGCTGCCGGCGTTCGGCTGGTGTCTGAGCACCTTCGACCGGTACCCGGAGCTGTTCGAGCCGTGGGACGCCGAACTGCTGCGCTGGTACCACAAGTGGGCGGTCGCCACGCTGCGCGGCACGCCCCGGGTGGGTCTGGCGCAGACCCGGGCCGCGCTGGACGACATGGAGCGCCGGTTCACCGCCAGTGGGCAGAGTCTGCAGGCGGTGTACAACCTGCGCTGCAAGATAGCCGACCATGTCGGCGACGAGGCCCAGGCCCGGCAGTGGCTGGACCGGTGGCGGACGGCCCCACGGGACGAGAACAGCGACTGCGCCGGCTGTGACCCGTCCCGCCAGGCCGAGCTGCTCGCCGGCTGGGGTGAGTGGGAGGCGGCGCTGGCGATCGTCGAACCGGTGCTCAGCGGTGCGGTCGGCTGCACCGAGCAGCCGGAGAAGGCGCTGGTCGCGGTGATCATGCCGTACCTGCGGCTGGGCCGGTACGCCGACGCGGCGCAGGCGCACGTGCGGGCGTACCGGCGGCACCGGCACGAACGTGATGCCTTCCCGTACCTGGCCGAGCATCTGCGGTTCTGCGCGTTGGTCAGTCAGCACCAGCGTGGCCTGGCGATCCTCGCCGAGCATCTGGAGTGGCTCGACCGGCCGTACGACGAGGCCTCGGCGATGGAGTTCGCCGCCGCCGGCGCCCTGGTCTGCCGGCTCGCGGCCGCCGCCGGCCACGGCGACGAGACGATCCACCGGCCGGAGTACGGCGGCCGGCCGGCCGCCGACCTGCCGATGGCCGCGCTCGGCGCGCAGCTGGCCGCCACCGCCACCGAGCTGGCGGGCCGGTTCGACGCCCGCAACGGCACCGACCACCAGTCGCGTCGGATCACCGACTGGCTGGCCGCCGAGCCGCTGACCGACACCGTCGAGCTACCGGCCGATCAGCCGCCGGCCACCGGCGGCGAGGTCGGCGTACCGCCGGCGGGCGGCAGCCCGGACGTGGTCTCGCCGTTGACTCTGGAGGGCATCACGGCGGCGCTCAACGAACGCGGCGACCGGTACTTCGTCGATGACAGCGGAGTGGTCGGCGGCAAGTGGGGACATGCGGTGATCCACTTCGAACGGCTCGGCGAGCAGCAGCGGGTGCTGCACAGCCGGGTGCTGGCCGACCGGCGGCTGCCGGCGGACCGGCTGGCCGAGGCGTACCGGTTCTGCAACTCGTGGAACCACGACCGGCTGCTGCCGAAGGCCTACGTGCACGACACTGGTTCCGGCGAGCTGATCCTGGCCGGCGACGTGAGCACCGACCTGGCGTACGGGGTCAGCGGGGCGCAGCTCGCCGCGCTGGTGAACGCGGCGGTCATCACCGGGGCGCAGTTCGCCGACGCCGTCGCCGAACTGCCCTGAGCACCCCGGCCCAGCTGGCCACGACGACCGTGGCCAGCGCCAGCCGGGCCGCCCAGGCGTACTGGTCGGGGTAGATCACTCCGGTCAGGTAGCGCTCGACGAACCCCTCGTCGAAGCCGGCCTGGCCGGCCCGGCGGCGGGACCAGTGCTCAGCGACGGTGAGCGGGCAGCTCAGGTTGGCCGCGACCACCAGCACCCCCCAGCCCGCCGCGGTCAGATGCAGCCAGATCGTCCGCGGCCACCGCCAGGCCAGGAAACCGCCGACCGCCAGGTAGGCGAGGAACCCGAAGTGTGCCGCCAGGATGACGACGGTCAGCAACTCGTAGCCCATCGTGACCTCCCGTAGGCCAGGCTACGAGCGCCGGTTGACGGCTGACAGGGTACGCGTACTCAGCGGCGGGACGTGGGTGTGCGCCGTCCCCGGGGAGGGCGGTCCCCGGGGACGGCGCGGCGGGTGGCGGTCAGTTCACCGAGAACCCGAGGAGGTAGCCACCCACGCCCCGACCGGACTGCACCCGGTACCGGTAGGCACCGGCGGGTCCGGAGAAGTTCAACCGGGTCATCGTGGCACCGGCGCGGTCGCCCCGGGCGACCGTGCGCCAGCCGTCGGCGGTGAAGCGTTGCAGCGCGAGCCCGAAGGCCGCGCCGGCCGGTGCCTGCAGGCAGGCGGTGTGCCGGCCGGCACCGGCCCGGAAGAACCTTCCGTCCGGCTGGGTCTGCCGGTCACCGACCCGGTTCAGCTCGCCGTCGCGCAGCACCGGGTGGTCGGCGCAGGGACTCTGCGGCGGGTCCGCCGGCTGGGTCGGCGCGACCGTCGGTACGGCGGTCGGCACGCCGCTCGGCGGGGTCGCACCGTCCTCAGTGGTGACCAGGGTCAGGTTGTTGACCTGCAGGATCTCGGCCAGCGGCTGGAAGAATGTGACGCCACCGGTGCGGCAGTTGCCGGAGCCGCCCGAGGTCACGCCCTGCGCCTGGTCGCCGGAGAGCCAGGCACCGCCGGAGTCGCCGGGTTCGGCGCAGACGTCGGTGCGGGTCAGCCCGCTGACCGCACCCTCCGGGTAGTTGACCGTGACGTCCTTGGCCCGGATCACGCCGCACCGGGTCCCGGTGGTGGACCCGGAACGGCAGATGCTGGCCCCGACCGGCGCCTCCACGCTGCCGGCGACCGGCAGGTTGTTGCCGTTGAAGTCGTTGACCACCGGCTGCGGCGTCCAGTCGTCGTCGACCGCGACGAACGCCCAGTCGTCGCCGGGGAACGACGACGCCTGGAACACGCCCTGCGCCTGCCGGTTGAACCCGGTGGTGGTGTCGCCGGGGCGGCCGCAGTGCCCGGCGGTGACGAAGCCGCCGATTACGGAGAAGCCGACCGAGCACCGGCCGCCGGCACCGATGAAGTAGGGATCGCCGCCGCGGACGTCGAACAGCGGCACCGGCGCCTCGTCGGTGGCGTCCACCCGGACCGCGTCGGCCGGCACTCCGGCGGCGGCGGCGAAGTCCCGGGCAGCGGGCTGGGCTCCGGGCCGGGCGAGCAGCACCACGGTGTTGTCGGCCAGGTCGACGTACCAGCCGGCCAGGTCGGGGCTGGCGGCGTCACCCACCCGGTCCAGGCTTTCCTTCACGCCGGTCAACTGCTGCTGGCTGCGGGCCACCAGGCGGGCCTCGGCACCGGCGGCGCGGACCCGGCCCAGCTGTGCGGGGTCGGTCACCGCGACGACGAGGTCGGCACCGTCCTGGCTGATCCACGCGCCCGCGTACGCCGCGTCGAGGTCGGCCCGCAGAACGTCGACGGTACGGGTGGCCCAGCGTTCGGTGGCCAGCCGGGTCCGGGCGTCCGCCGCACTGACGCCGAGGTCGCGACGCAGCGCGGCGACGAGGTCGTCGTGCGCGGCGGCCGGCTGGCCGTCCGTACCGGCCGGCTGACCGGTGGCGACGTCGCCGTCGGTCGGGTCGTCGCCGGCCACGGCCGGCAGGGTCACCCCGGCGAGCAGCCCGACCGCGGCGACGGTGATTCCGGCGGTAACGATTCGTCGGCGTCGCATCCTTACCTCCTCTGCCGTTGGCGTCGGATGGACGCCGACAGGTGGTACGGAGGGCGCCGGTCGATGGATCGGCCGGCCCGGATGCCGAATGTCACAGCCGGGTTGATGAACCGCCCGGGGCCGCGTCACGTACCAGGTGTCGGCCGAGTCGGTGGGAGGCGGCCTCCACCCGCCTCCTACCGGCCGGCGAAGTCGCCCCGGTTGACGCCGCGCAGGAACCGTCGCCACTGCTGCCGGTCGACGTCCAGCCAGGGCCCGTCCGGCTCGGCCGAGTCGCGCAGCGCCACGTCACCGGAGGCGGTCACGGTAGCTTCCAGGCACGCGTTGGTGTCACACCGGCTGCTCCGCCACCAGCCGCGATATGTCCGCATCATAGTCTTTTCTCCGCTTCAGACTTAATGCCGACTATTCGGCATTTGCCTGGTTAACGCGGCAGCTGGCCCGGCCGATACGCGACCGGAACTCACCCACCGACGGACGGGGCCTCCGCGACCGGCAGATCGGCGGACAACGTCGCCGTCCGCTCGGTGATCAACCGGGCCGAGGTCGCCTCGTCGTGGGCCGAGTCCCAGATGTGCGCGAAGTAGTCGCGGTGCCGGCCGATCCGCTGCGCCGCGTGGACGATCTCGTCCAGCAGGATGCCCTCGCGGTAGAGCAGCGCGTTCTCCTCGTCACCGAAGTCGAGCAGCGTGAACGGTGCCAGCATCGCCATGATCGCCGCGTCGGCGAACGGCACGATCCGCACCCGCACGTTCGGTCGCCGCGCCACCCGTAGCAGGGCGGCGAACTGCCCGACCATCACCCGCGGCCCGCCGATCGTGCGCCACAGCACCGACTCGTCCAGCACCAGGTGGAACTCCGGCGGATCGGGCCGGTCCAGCACCTGGTCACGGCGACGCAGCCGGGCCTCGAGCCGCAGCGCGCGGTCGGCCTCCGGCAGCTCGCTGCGCCAGAAGTTCAACACGAACTCGCCGTACTCGCGGGTCTGCAGCAGGCCCGGGATCAACGTCGGCTGGAACACCCGGATGGCGCTGGCCTCGCCCTCCAACTGCAGCAGCTGCAGCATCGCCGGAGTCAGGTGCTCCCGGTAGCGCGGCTCGTCCCACCAGCCCCGCAACCGGGAGGTACGGGCGTCGCGCAGCAGCCGCACGGCCCGGTCGGCGTCCACCACGCCGTACAACTCCAGCAGGGCCCGCAGATCGGTGGTCGAGACCGAGACGCTGCCCTTCTCGATCCGGTTGACCTTGGAGACCGACCAGTCGAGGGCGTCCGCCACCTTGCCCTGGGTCAGCCCGGCCGACTCGCGGGCGCGACGCAGCGCGAGTCGGAGCCTGCGCCGCGCCGCCGCAGGGGACTCACCGGAGCCGGGATCGCCTGGCACGCCAGCCTTCTCGTCACGACAGTGGGTAACTGTCCGACCAGTATGCCCGCCGGCCGGCCGCCCGGTCAGCCCCGGCGGGCCTCAGGACGTCTTCAAACCTCCACCACGGTCGGTACGATCATCGGCCGGCGCCGGTACGCGTCGTTGACCCAGCGGCCGACAATCCGCCGGACCACCTGCTGCAGCTGGTGTGGATCGGTGATGCCGTCAGCAGCGGCCCGACCCAACGCTTCGGTGATCAACGGAACGACCGCGTTGAACGCCTCCGGGTCCTCGGAGAATCCCTTCGCCGACACGGTCGGCCCACCGACCACCTTGCCGGTCACCGAGTCGACCACCACGGTCGCCGCGATGAACCCGCCGTCGCCGAGGATCCGCCGCTCGGTCAGCAACGACTCGCCGACGTCACCGACCGCGAGACCGTCCACGTAGACGTACCGACTCTTGACATGCCCGACCAGGGTGGCGTGCCCGTCCACCAGGTCGACGACGTCACCGTCCTCGCAGAGCACGACCCGCTGCGGGTCCAGACCGGACTCGATGCCGAGCCGGGCGTGCGCCCGCAGGTGCCGCCACTCGCCGTGCACCGGCAGCAGGTTGCTCGGCCGCACCACGTTGAGCAGGTAGAGCAGCTCCCCCGCCGGCGCGTGCCCGGAGACGTGCACCTTGGCGGTCTCCTTGTGGATCACGGTCGCCCCGGCCCGGGCCAGCTGGTTGATCACCCGGTAGACCGAGGTCTCGTTGCCCGGCACCAGCGAGCTGGCCAGCACCACGGTGTCGCCGGGCGCGACGGTGATGTGCCGGTGGTCACCGGTCGCCATCCGGCCCAACGCGCTCATCGGCTCGCCCTGCGACCCGGTGGACATCAGCACGATCCGGTCCGGCGGCAGGGCCGTCGCCTCGTCCAGCCCGACCACCAGGCCGGGCGGGATCCGCAGCAGGCCGAGGTCCCGGGCGATGCCCATGTTGCGCACCATCGACCGGCCGATCAGCGCGACCTTGCGGTCGTACTCGTACGCCGAGTCGATCACCTGCTGCACCCGGTGCACATGGGAGGCGAAGCTCGCCACGATGATCCGGCCGGTGGCCTTGCCGAAGATCGAGTCGAGTACCGGACCGATGTCGCGTTCCGGGGTGACGAAGCCGGGGGTCTCGGCGTTGGTCGAGTCGGACAGCAGCAGGTCGACGCCTTCGGCACCGAGCCGGGCGAAGCCGGCCAGATCGGTGATCCGCCCGTCCAGCGGCAGCTGGTCCATCTTGAAGTCACCGGTGTGCAGCACCAGGCCGGCCGGGGTGCGGATCGCCACCGCGAGCGCGTCCGGTATCGAGTGGTTCACCGCGAGGAACTCGCACTCGAACGGCCCGATCCGTTCCCGCTGACCCTCGCGTACGGTCAACGTGTAGGGCTCGATTCGCCGCTCGGCCAGCTTCGCCTCGACCAGCGCCAGGGTGAACTGGGAACCCACCAACGGAATGTCCGGTTTGTGGGCGAGCAGGTACGGCACCGCGCCGATGTGGTCCTCGTGGCCGTGGGTCAGCACGATCGCCTGGACGTCGGCGAGCCGGTCCAGGATCGGGGCGAAGTCCGGCAGGATCAGGTCGACCCCGGGCTGCTCCACATCCGGGAAGAGCACCCCGCAGTCCACCACCAGCAGCTTGCCGTCGAACTCGAAGACCGTCATGTTGCGACCGATCGCGCCGAGCCCGCCCAGCGGGATCACCCGCAGCCCGCCCGGCGGCAGCTGCGGCGGCAGGTCCAACTCCATGTGTGCCTGGCTCACGGCAGCTCCAGTCCGGCGTCGGCGCAGTCGGCCCGCAACTGGTCCAGCTCGGCGTCGGTGGCCTCGACCAGTGGCGAGCGCACCGGACCGGCGGGCAGGTCGAGCACCCCGAGCGCCGCCTTGACCAGGATCGTGCCGGGGCTGCGGAAGATGCCGGTGAACAGCGGCAGCAACCGGCGGTGCAGGGCCAGCGCGGCGGCGTGCTCGCCGGCGACGTACGCCTCAATCATCTGCTTGGTCAGCGCACCGGTCAGGTGGGTCGAGGTGCCGACCAGTCCGACCCCGCCGATCGCCAGCGTCGGCAGGGTGAGCGCGTCGTCACCGCAGTAGTACGCCAGGTCGGTGCGGCCGGTCACCCAGGAGGTGGCGGCCAGGTCGCCCTTGGCGTCCTTGACCGCGACGATCCGCTCGTGCTCGCCGAGCCGGGCCAGCGTCTCACTGCTCATCGCGATGCCGGTGCGGTGCGGGATGTCGTACGCCATCACCGGCAGCCCGGTCGCGTCGGCAACCTCGGTGAAGTGCCGGACCACCCCGGCCTGCGGCGGCTTGTTGTAGTACGGCGCGACCACCAGCAGCCCGTGCGCGCCGACCTTCTCGGCGGCGACCGCCAACTCGACCGTGTGCCGGGTGTCGTTGGTGCCGACACCGGCGACCACCCGGGCCCGGTCCCCGACCGCGTCGATGACGGCCCGGAGCAGCTGCTCCTTCTCGGCATCGGTGGTGGTCGGCGACTCGCCGGTGGTGCCGCTGATCACCAGGGCGTCGTTGGCCTGCTCGTCGACCAGGTAGCTGGCCAGCCGGGCGGCGCCGTCGAGGTCGAGCGAGCCGTCGTCGTTCATCGGGGTGACCATGGCGGTCAGGAGTCGCCCGAACGGGGTCGGTGTCCCCGCCCCGGGACCGGCTAGGTGGTGCTGCGTCATACGGACAACCTATCGGACGGCCGCACCGCGTTCTCAGCGCTGGTGGTACGGGCCGGTGGCCTATTCCCCCTGCCGGGTGTACGGGCTCGCGGCGACCTCGCTGCCGTCCGGCAACCGGCGGATCTCGAAGTCGGCGAAGACGCTCGGCGCCACCCGCTGCAACTGCCGCAGGCACTCCACCGCCAGGTCGCGGATCTCCACGTCGGCGTGCTCGGTGGCCCGCATCCCGATGAAGTGCCGCCAGGCCCGGTAGTTGCCGGTGACCACGATCCGGGTTTCGGTGGCGTTCGGCAGCACCGCCCGAGCCGCCTGCCGGGCCTGCTTGCGGCGCAGCGTCGGGTTGGGTTCGTCGACGAACCGCTTCTCCAGACCCTCCAGCAGCTCGGTGTAGGCCCGCACGCTCGCCTCGGCGGCGGCGACGAACTGCCGGTGCAGCTCGGGATCCTCGGCGATCACCGCCGGCTCGACCATGGCCGCGTCGCGCTCCGGCACGTACCGCTGGGACAGCTGGGAGTAGGAGAAGTGCCGGTGCCGGATCAGCTCATGGGTCAGCGACCGGGAGATCCCGGTCAGGTAGAACGTGACACTGCCATGCTCCAGCACCGACAGGTGCCCACTGTCCAGGATGTGTCGCAGGTAGCCGGCGTTGGTGGCGGTCGCCGGGTTGGGCTTGCGCCACGACTGGTAGCAGGCCCGGCCAGCGAACTCGGCCAAGGCTTGACCACCGTCGGCGTCGGTCGACCAGTCGACGTCGGCGGGCGGCTGGAACTGGGTCCAGGCGATCAGCGTGACCTGCGGCGACACGATTTCCGACATTTCTCGGACTCTAGTTGCCGGCCGGTATCACGGGCAAACACGGCGTCCATCGGGCGGGCCGACCACCGGCCGCCCGCAGGGCGGCCGCAGTGGTCAGACGTAGAACCAGCTGAACGGCTCCCACGGCAGGTTGCGCAGCACCGAGAACGCCAGCCAGACGCCCAGCGACCAGCCGACCGCCGTCGGGCTGAGCGACAACTGCGGCAACCGCCAGCGGAACAGCTGCTGGCCGACCCAGGCCAGGTAGACGTAGAGCAGGAACGGAACGGCGAAGACCACCAGCAGGTGGTGCCGGGCGGCAGCGCCGAGATCACCGTTGAGCAGATACCAGACCGCCCGGGTCCCGCCGCAGCCCGGGCAGTCCAGCCCGGTGGTCAGTTTCAGCAGGCAACTGGGTGCCGCCTCCGCGCTGCTGGTCGTCGGATCGGTGATCACCGTGTAGCCGGCGGCCGCGCCGATGCAGCCGAGCACCGCCAACGGGGCCAGCCAGCGCGGCGACCGCGCCCACAGCCGGTTGACCAGGCGGGTGAACCGGTCCGGTTGGGCCTGCGGCTGGTACGCGTACTGCTGGTGATAGTGGGAGTGATCGTCCGGGTTGGGACCGGCGTCGCCGGGCGGTCCCGGACCGTCACCGACGGGCCGTTGCACAGCCACGCCGTCTGGACCCGCCATCCGTCACGCCTCCCTTGATGCCGATCGTCCCACCGTACACCGGCCGGTCCCGCCGGCTCAGCCAACGACCAGGCCGCGCACCCGCCAGGTCAACCAATGGCCACGCCGCGCGAACCGGCGGCGGGCAACGCCCGGGTCAGCGGGCCGGCCAGGTCGCCGGTGGCCGGTGTCGCGACCTCGGACAGGCCGAGCCAGCCGGCCAGCCGGGTCAGCTCGCCGGCCAGGGCAGTCGCGGTCTGCCCCGGATCGGTGGTGGCGTCCGGCACCGGCCAGGCGGCCGGCACCCGCAGCACCCCGGCGGCCCGGTCCGCCTTGAGGTCGACCAGCGCGGTCAGCCGGTCGCCTTCGAGAAACGGCAGTACGTAGTAGCCGTGCACCCGCTGCGCGGCCGGTACGTAAATCTCGATCCGGTACCGCAGCCCGAACAGCCGCTCGGTGCGGGCCCGCTCCCAGACCACCGGGTCGAACGGGCTGAGCAGCGTGGCGGCCCGGATCCAGCGCGGCAACCGGGCCTGGTGGTGCAGGTAGGCGGGCTGCGACCAGCCCTGCACTCGGACCGGCCGCAGGATGCCGTCGGCGACCAGGTCGGCGACGACCGGCCGGACCGCCGCCGCCGACAGCCGGAAGTAGTCACGCAGCTCCGGCTCGGCGGCCACGCCGAGGCAACGGGCGGCGATCTCGACCAGCTGCCGGTGCGCCTGTGCCTCGGTCGGCGTCGGCGCGGCGACAACCCGGGGCGGCAGCACCCGCTCCGGCACGTCGTAGCGGCGTGCGAAGGTGCTGGTCCGCCCGGCGGAGCTGATCTCCCCGGCCCAGAACAGGTACTCCAGGGCGGTCTTGACCGCCGACCAGTTCCACCCCCAGTTGCCACTCGGCCGCATCGTGTCCTGCTCGAGCTGCGCGGCGGTCGCCGGGCCGCGGGCGCGAACCTCGGCGAGCACCCGGTCGACCAGCTCCGGCTGTTCGACGGCGATACGTCGGATGCCGCCCCAGGCGTCGTCGCGGGCGCGGGCCATCCGCCAGCGCAGCGCCGGCTGCAGATCGACCGGGATCAACGACGCCTCGTGGCCCCAGTACTCGAACAGCTCCCGAGGGGCATGCCCGGCGGCCCGGTCCAGCAGGTCGGTCGGGTACGGACCGAGCCGGCTGTACAGCGGCAGGTAGTGGGCGCGCTGTAGGACGTTGACCGAGTCGATCTGGATCAGGCCGACCCTGTCCAGCACCCGGCGCAGGTGCCGACGGTTCGCCACCTTAATCGGCACGGGGTCGGTGAAGCCCTGAGCGGCGAGCGCGATCCGGCGGGCCTGGGCGAGCGAGAGACTGTCTGGTAAGGGCATCGCCACGCAAGTTACCGCCCGGGTACGACATTGACGGCGGCACCGGAGGACCCGGCAGCCGGGCGCGGCCGATCCTCGCCGATCGGACCCGTCCGCCGCGGCGATTCTCAGCGACCACACACGATCGCCGGGCATAGTGGAACGCTCACCGGTCGTCCTGGAGGTCTGCCCCGATGGGTCCCCTGTTCGCACTTCTGAGTCTGCTGCTCCTGGTCTTCCAGTTGCTGCTCATCGCCCGCGCGATCCTCGACTGGAGCACCGTGCTGGCCGGGCCGAGCCCGCGTGACTCGCTCCGCTCCCGCGTCACCGCCGCCCTGCACGCGGTGACCGAGCCGGTGCTGGCCCCGGTCCGGCGGGTGCTGCCGCCGCTACGCGTCGGCGGCGCCGCAATCGATCTCTCCTTCATCGTCGTCTTCGTCGCCATCGCGCTGATCCGGGCGCTGCTGCCGTGACCGGTGGTCAGCGCGGTGCAGTCACCAGCAGCCGGCTGATGGTCTCGGCGACGCAGACCGGCCGGTCGCCGGAGTCGGCGGTGAGGGTCACCGCCATGACCGCCTGTACACCGCCGACGACCGGCTCCACCGAGGCGATGGCGGCCTCGGCCCGTACGGCGGAACCGGTACGCAACGGAGCCGGGAACCGAACCCTGTCGAGCCCGTAGTTGATCCTCGCCCGTACCCCGTCCACCCGGTACAGCCGGCGCATCAGTGCCGGGACAAGGGAGACGGTGAGAAACCCGTGGGCGACCGTGCCGCCGTACGGGCCGTCGGCCGCCCGCTGCGGGTCGGTGTGAATCCACTGATGGTCGTCGGTGGCCTCGGCGAACATGTCGACCCGGTGCTGGTCGACCGGCAACCAGTCGCCTGGCCCCAGCGACTCGCCCACGGCTCTGGCCAGATCGTCGACGGAGGCGAAGACTCTCATCCCGTCAGTCTCCCAACCGGTTCACACACGCGCGACGCGCGGCGGGGCCGGCCGGTCCACTCGACACCCGGCCGGTGCTACTAGACGTCGGTTGTGAAACAGGATAGAAATCCCCATATGCCAGAAGTCAGGCAGGAGACTCCGGAGGACGCCGACGCGATCGCCGGGATCCACGTGCGCGCTTGGCAGGCCGGCTACGCGGGCCTGATCCCCGCGGACGTGCTCGACCGGCTCAACGTCGCCGCCTGGGCGCAGCGCCGCCGCGACGTCGGCACCGCCGACTCTGAGCACCCGTTCCGCACCCTGGTCGCCACCGAAGGCGAGCAGATCGTCGGGTTCAGCACCTTCGGCCCGTACCGGATCGACCAGGACCGGGACCAGCTCGATCCGACGTACGGCGAGATCGTCAGCATGTACGTCGACCCCGTACACTGGGGCACCGGGGTCGGTCGGCTCCTGTTCACCGCATCGATCGCCGGGCTGACCGGGCAGGGCTGGCGCACGATGCGGCTGTGGGTGCTCGACGGCAACCAGCGGGCCCGACGGTTCTACCAGGCGGCCGGGCTGCGCCCGGACGGGGAACGCAGCGTCTACCAGGTGCCCCGCCCACCCGGGCAGACCCCGGTCGGGCTCGACGAGGTGCGCTACCTGGCCCGGATCGCCGGCGACCGGATCCTCACCCTGGCCAGCTGACATGTGATCGGAAGTTCAATCCGAGCTACGTGACTTCAGCGAAGGCACGGATTTCGGCTCGCAATTGTTCGGCCTTCCAAGTGCCGGCAAATCGCTTGGTTCCGAGTATCTCGGCCATGCGTCCGACACGTTTGTGGATCCACGAGATGCGGCGCTCTGGTGGAAGATCGAGTACTGGGCGAACAGCGGCCGCAGCCTCGTCCAGCTTACCGACCTTCAGGTAGGCGGTTGCCTGATAAACGCGTGCCAGCGCTTCGTCGTCTAGCGATCGACCCTCCTCCGGACCGTTCTCCCACAGCCGAATCGCCTCCGACGCTTCTCGGGCTGCCCGATCTGCGTCTGAGGCTTCAACCAGCCAGATCAGGCTGCTGCCGGCATAATAGTGCTGTTTGGCCTCACTGAAGTCGAATATCCCGCGCTCCGAGGCTCTTGGGATCAACTTCTCCCGCTCATGTTGCACTTGGTCGAGGGCCCGGTTGCTGCCTGCCGAGTCCCCAAGGTTCGCCTTGCACTGGGCGTACCCACATATCAGGCGAAGTCTGCTCGCACTGGTAGCTGAGTGCGCGAGCCCATCCGTGACGGACGCGAGAGCTTGGCTATAGTTGCCGTCGAATCTGGCTATGAGACTCTGGGTTCCCCGCACCCAGGCTCGGAGCTCACGATCACCTGAATTTTCTGCACAGACCAGCGCCGCATCTGCATGCGTCATCGCTACCGCCGAGTCCCCCAAATCGAGAGCGGCGTACGCAAGCACCCCTTGAAGGCGGCCAGCTATCTGATACAGGTCGGCCAACTCATTCGGCCGGTACTGGCGGCTTCGTAGGCGGCGCAGGACATCGCCTCGTAACTCTACAGCGGAATGCAGCATCGGCGCAGGAGCGGTGCCGAGGTATGCAGTCGAGAGCCGGGTCGTAGCTTGCTCCAGATCGGTCAGATCCATGGAATCTTCCACGGCTGCAATCATCTTTAGCGAGTCTTTGGTTGAGGCGGTCAGCATCCGCCCCGTCACCAGAGCCTTTCGTCGCTCCTCCGCTGCGTCTCGCCACGCTGCCACCAGGAAACCATTAGCACCTAGTGCCCGGTCGGCAAGTTCGGCGAACTGCCGTTCAGGAAACTTGTCGCCCTGTTCCACCTTTCCGATGTAGCCGCGATTGAACCGTATCCGTTCGCCAAGATCCCGAAGCGACCACTCGCGACCGACCCGACGTGCTCGCAGCACACCACCGAAGTGAGGCGGGTTGCTCTCATCGGCAACTCCTGGCTGTGATGTCATCGCGCCTCCCCGCTGTCGCCCATCGCTGCCTACAGCCGTCAGGCGACAGGTTACCCCTACAGGTTCAGGTCGGCATCGTCCAGTGTGGGTTTGGCGCAGGCGGATGACCATGTCGTTGATCAATAATTTCAACGTTCGACGCCATGATGCTCGCTCGTGCTGTACGTGCAATCGCTGTGCTGAAGTCGATCAAGTGGCCGTTGGAGGAGCGTTGTGGATTTTCGCCCGACGGCAACTACGGCAACTGCTCACACCCGTACCGCCGGGGGTCGATCAGCTGGTGCGACACCTGGCCGCCACCGACCGACGAAGCCGGCACAGCCAGCACGGCCGACGGAGCCGGCACGGCCGACAGGGCCGGCGGTGACCGCGACCGCCGGCCCCGCCGGCACGGTGCGGGTGCGGCGGGCCGGGGTGGACGACGTACCGCGCCTGGCCCGGGTGCTGGTTGACGCGTTCGTCGACACCCCCGACGCCCGCTGGCTGATCCCCGGCACGGCACGGCGGCGGGACGTCTACCAGCGGCTCTGCCCCGGCCTGCTGGCCCAGGCGATGACCGACGGCACCGTCCACACGACGATCGACCGGGCCGCAGCGGCGCTGTGGCTGCCGTACCCGATCGCCCACACCACCACCGACCGGCAGACCGCCCGGCTACGACGCATCACCGGCCGCCACGCCGACCGGTTCCTCCAACTCGCCGGCCTGCTGCACACCCACGCCCCGCGCCAACCACACACCTACCTGGCGTACCTCGGGGTGGCACCGCACCGGCAGCGCAATGGCATCGGCGGCGCGCTACTACGTCACCGACACCAGATCTGCGATACCGCCGGCATCGCCAGCTACCTCGTCGCCACCAGCCCCGCCGCCCGCGACCTCTACCTACGCCACGGCTACCGACCCACCACCCGACACCCGCTGGCGTTACCCGACAACGGCCCGCCGCTGTGGCCGATGTGGCGGCAGCCGCAGCCGGCCAGCCCAACCACCGGCACCGCCGCACGATGACCCGGCATCCGGCGTCGAGGTGAGGCTGACGCACGTAAAGACGCAAAGATGACGTGCGTCAGCCTCACCTCGACGTGATCGGTCGACCGGCGGCCGGTGCCGGCCAGCGGGCGGACGGGTCCAGCTCACGCACCGGCAGGAACAGCAGGAGCCCCAGGCTCACCCACACGTACGCGTTGCTGCCGACGAAGCCGGCCACGTTCGCGGCGTCGGATTCGCGCCAGATCCACACCAGCCGGCTGATCAGCAGCAGATAGCCGACCACGGCGAAGCCAAGCAACGCCCGCCGCCGCCGGCTGCCCCGCGCCGCGGGCAGCCCGTTGTCCACCAGCAGGATCAGCGCCGGCAGCAACCACACCAGGTGATGCACCCAGGTGACCGGGCTGACCAGGCAGCCGACCACGCCGGTCAACGCCAGCCCGGTCGCCTCGTCACCGGCTGCGACAGCGCGGCGGCACCGCCACGCCCACCAGATCAGGGTGACCAGCACCAGCACCAGCCAGGCGACGGTGCTCGGATGCAGCGGATCGATCCGGGCGACGACCCCGCGCAGCGACTGGTTGGAGACGAAGTCCAACGCACCTACCCGGTCGGTGTTCCACAGCGCCTGCGTCCAGAACTCCCGGGACGCGTCCGGGGCGACCGCCGCCGCGACCAGGGTCGCCACGGTCGCCGTACCGGCGGCGGTGACCGCCGCCCGCCACCGCCGGGTGACCAGCAGGTAGACGATGAAGATGCCAGGGGTCAGCTTGATCGCCGTCGCCAGACCGACCCCGACTCCGGCGAACCGGCGCCACCGCTGCGGCACCGGCGACCCGGCCGCGACCAGCCACAGCAGGTCGGCCGCGACCAGGACCAGCAGCAGCGTGTTGACCTGGCCGAAGTTCACCGTCTCGCGCATCGGCTCGTACGCGGCCACCAGGCAGGCAGCGACCGCGAAGGCGAACCAGCGGGTCCAGCCCTCGCGGCGGGAGATCGGGTCGACCAGCCACCACAGCACCAGCGCGCTGGTCACCACGGCGAGCGTCACGCTCACCACGATCGCCAGATGCCACGGCAGGACCGCCATCGGCGACATCACCAGCGCCGCGAACGGCGGGTAGGTGAACCCGTACTGGCTGAACGGCTTCATGTGATCGTAGAGTTCGCCGCCGTCGCGCAGCCAGTGGTGCATCGCCCCGTAGTAGACCTTGAGGTCGAAGAAGCCGTGCCGTTCGGCGGCGACGGCGAGGAAGGCCGCGACGACGACCGCGAGTACCGCGACGATCGCCACCCGCCGACCGGTGCCCCCGGCGGCCCGCTGCGGCATGACCTCGCCCCTGTCCGTACGCTGACCACTCATGGCGCTCGGATATGTCCGTCCTGCCCGACCGGGCGACGCTGGTGAGATTGCCCGCATCCAGTTGACCACCTGGCGGGTCGCCTACCGGCGACTGCTGCCCCGCCAGGCGCTCGACGAGGTGGACGAGGGCTGGCTGGCGCAGCGGTGGGACGCTGCGATCAACGATCCGCCGTCGCAGCGGCACCGGGTGCTCGTCGCCGTCGAGCAGGCCGAGCAATCCTATCTGGTGGGCTTCACCGCGTCCGGCCCGACCGACGAGCAGGCCCTGGCTCCCGAGGAACCGGCCGGGGCGCTCGGTGACCGGATCGCCGCCGTCACCGACCTGCTGGTCGAGCCGCGCTGGGGCCGGCGGGGACACGGCAGCCGACTGCTCGCCGCCGCCGTGGACCTGTGGCGCACCGACGGCTTCGACACCGCGCTCGCCTGGGCGTACGAACGGGACCCGGCGACCCGCAAGTTCCTCGGCTCGGCCGGCTGGGAGCCGGACGGGGCGACGCGGGCGTTGGACGTGGCCGACATGCTGGTCCCGCAGCTACGGCTGCACGTGGCGGTCCCACCGGCGGCTGCCGCAGAGCAGTGACCCGGCCCGCCGCACGACCCGACAGGGCCCGGCAGCAGGACCCACCAGAGTCCGGCAACAGGACCCGGTAAAGCTCAGTCGAGCAGGCTGTCCAACCCGACGGTCAGCCCGGGACGGCGCGTCACGGCCCGTACCGCCAGTAGCACCCCCGGCATGAACGACGCCCGGTCGTAGGAGTCGTGCCGGATCGTCAGGGTCTCCCCCGCCGTGCCGAACAGTACCTCCTGGTGTGCGACCAGGCCGGCCGCCCGTACCGAGTGCACCCGGATCCCGTCGATGTCAGCGCCCCGCGCGCCCGGCACCTCGGCGGTGGTGGCGTCCGGCATCTCAGCCGACCCGGCGGCGGCCCGGGCCGTCGCGATCACCCGCGCGGTGTGTCCTGCGGTGCCGCTGGGCGCGTCCACCTTGGCCGGGTGGTGCTGCTCGATGATCTCGACGGACTCGAAGTGCCGTGCCGCCTTCGCCGCGAACTGCATCATAAGCACCGCGCCGATGCCGAAGTTGGGGGCGATCACCACGCCGACCTCGGGCTTGTCGGACAGCCAGGAGCGGACCAGGTCGAGGCGCTGATCGGTGAACCCGCTGGTCCCGACGACCACGTTGATCCCCTGGTCGATGCACCAGCGCAAGTTGTCCAGCACCGCGTCTGGGTTGGTGAAGTCGACGACCACCTCTGCGGCGGCGTCCGAGGCGTCGGACAACCGGTCACCCTCGTCGATCGTGGCGACAAGTGCGAGACCGTCGGCCCCCTCGACCGCTCTGCAGACCTGCACGCCCATCCGGCCGCGGGCTCCGAGCACGCCGACCCGGACCGGCCCGGCGGACGACCGGGCGGCCACTGCGGAGCCGCCCGGAGGGACTGTCACATTCGTACCGTCTTCGCTCACCGGCACAACCTATCCCACCGGCGGAGACAACGGTCCGGCCAGCGCCTACCCCACCGGCGAGGGCTGCGCGCCGGCTAACATCGTGGACTCCACCGGGCCGATCACCGCCAGGGACATCGGCCGGGTGAGCAGCTCGGCGGCGACCGCGCCGACCTGTTCGGCGGTCACCGCCGCCACCCGTGCGAGAAGCTGGTCCACGGTCAACTGCTCGCCGTAGAGCAGCTCCCCCTTGGCCAGCCGACCCATCCGGGATCCGGTGTCCTCCAGGCCCAGCACGTACCCGCCGCGGCTCATGCCCTTGCCCCGGGCCAGCTCGTCGGAGCTCAGCCCGTGCTCGACGACCGCCGCCAGCTCCGCCCGGACCAGCTCCAGCACCTCGTCGACCCGGCTCGGCGCACAACCGGCGTAGACGGCGAACGTCCCGCCGTCGGCGTACTGGCTGGCGTACGAGTAGACCGAGTAGGCGAGCCCTCGGCGTTCCCGTACCTCCTGGAACAGCCGGCTGGACATCCCGCCGCCGAGGACGTTGTTCAGCACGCCGAGCGCGAACCGACGGTTGTCGCCGCGGCTGATACCCGGGCCGCCGAGCACCAGATGGGCCTGCTCGGTCTCTTTATGGCGCACCATCACTCGGGGCCGACGGGCGCGTACCGCCGGGGTGGCCGGGCGCAGCGGCGCCGGAGCACCGGGCCGTTCGGCGTCCAACGGGCTGCCCCGCAGCGCGGCCCGTACCTGGCGGACCACCGCCCGATGGTCGAGGTTGCCGGCGGCAGCGATCACCATCGCCCCGGGCGTGTAGCGGCGCCGGTAGAAGTCGTGGATCTGCCGGCGGGTCAACGCCGAGATCGTTGCCTCGGTGCCGGAGATCAGCCGGCCGAGCGGATGCGGGCCGAAGACGGCCTCGGCGAGCAGGTCGTGAACCTCGTCGTCGGGCTCGTCGTCGTGCATGGCGATCTCTTCGAGGATCACGCCACGTTCGGTCTCCACGTCGGCCGGGTCGATCACCGAGTTGGCCACCAGGTCACAGACGACGTCGACGGCCAGCGGCAGGTCCTCGTCGAGCACCCGGGCGTAGTAGCAGGTGTACTCCTTGGTGGTGAACGCGTTGGTCTCGCCGCCAACAGCCTCGATCTGCGACGAGATATCCCACGCGGTACGCCGCTGCGTCCCCTTGAACAGCAGGTGTTCTAGGAAGTGCGAGGCCCCGGAGCGGGCCGGGGTCTCGTCGCGCGAGCCTACCCCGACCCACACGCCGAACGACACACTGCGCATCGCCGGAATCGCCTCGGTGATCACCCGCAGCCCGTTGGGCAGCACGGTACGGCGTACCGTACCGCCCAACGGGTCGGCGGTGAGTGTCCGGGTCACCGGCCGGGACAGGCCCCGGCCGGTGACCGGTTCGGTCCTGGCCATCTTGGCCGGCGTCAGCTGTGCCGGTTACGTCGGCGGCGCTCGCCGCCCTCGCCACCGTCGCCCCGGCTGGGGCCCCGGTCGCCACGGTCCCGGTCCCCGCGATCGCGCGGCCCCCGGTCACCACGGTCGCGGCCACCGGGACGCTCGCCGCCGTCGGACGCGGCCGGCGCCTCGGCGCCCTCTGGGCGGACCTTGTCCAGGTAGATCTTGCCGCGGGCGTCGATGTCGGCGATTTGCACCTCGACCTTGTCGCCGACGTTGAGGTGGTCCTCGACCCGCTCGACCCGCTTGCCGTCGCCCACCTTGGAGATGTGCAGCAGTCCGTCGCGGCCGGGCAGCAGCGAGATGAACGCGCCGAACGCGGCGGTCTTGACGACCGTGCCGAGGAACTTGTCGCCGGCCTTCGGCAGCGTCGGGTTGGCGATCGCGTTGATCCGCTCGACGGCGGCTTCGGCGGCCGGCCCGTTGGTGGCGCCGACGTAGATGGTGCCGTCGTCCTCGATCGAGATGTCCGCGCCGGTCTCGTCCTGGATCGCGTTGATGGTCTGGCCCTTCGGGCCGATCACCATGCCGATCTTGTCGACCGGGATCTTCACCGTGGTCACCCGCGGGGCGTGCTCGCTCATCGCGGCCGGCCCCTCGATCGCCTGGCGCATCACCTCGAGGATGGTCATCCGGGCCTCGCGGGCCTGCTGCAGGGCACCGGCGAGCACGTCCGACGGGATGCCGTCGAGCTTGGTGTCCAACTGCAACGCGGTGACGAACTCTGGGGTGCCGGCCACCTTGAAGTCCATGTCGCCGAACGCGTCCTCGGCGCCGAGGATGTCGGTCAGCGTGACGTACCGGGTCTGCCCGTCGACCTCGTCGGAGATCAGGCCCATCGCAATCCCGGCCACCGGGGCCTTCATCGGCACCCCGGCCGACAGCAGCGACAGCGTGGAGGCGCAGACCGAGCCCATGCTCGTCGACCCGTTGGAGCCGAGCGCCTCGGAGACCTGACGGATCGCGTACGGGAACTCCTCGCGGGTCGGCAGCACCGGCACCAGGGCCCGCTCGGCGAGCGCGCCGTGACCGATCTCCCGCCGCTTCGGCGAGCCGACCCGGCCGGTCTCGCCGGTGGAGTACGGCGGGAAGTTGTAGTTGTGCATGTAGCGCTTGGACTTCTCCGGGGAGAGGGTGTCCAGCGTCTGCTCCAGCCGCAGCATGTTCAGCGTGCTGACCCCGAGGATCTGCGTCTCGCCGCGCTCGAACAGCGCCGAGCCGTGCACCCGGGGCAGCACCCCGACCTCGGCGGTCAGCGGTCGGATGTCCCGTGGGCCGCGGCCGTCGATGCGTACCTGCTCGCGGAGCACCCGGGCCCGGACCTCGGACTTGGTCAACGACCGGAAGGCCGCGCCGATCTCCTTCTCCCGGCCCTCAAAGCGCTCGACGAGCTCGCCGGCGACCTTGTCCTTGATCCGGTCCAGCGCGTCCTCACGCTCCGCCTTGGAGGCGATCTTCAACGCCTCGGCGACCTCGTCGCGGCCGGCGGCCACGACCGCGTCGTAGACGTCGTCGCCGTAGTCGAGGAAGACCGGGAAGTCGGCGACCGGCTTCGCCGCCACCTCGGCCAGCTCGCTCTGCGCCCGGCACAGCTCGCGGATGGTCGGCTTGGCCGCCTCCAGCCCGCTGGCCACCACGTCCTCGGTGGGGGCGGTGGCGCCGCCGGCGATCAGCCCCACCGCGTGCGGCGTGGCCTCAGCCTCGACCATCATGATCGCCACGTCGCCGTCCGGCAGGGCCCGGCCGGCGACCACCATGTCGAAGGTGGCCCGGGACAGCTCGTCCAGGGTCGGGAAGGCCACCCACGCGCCGTCGACGTGGGCGACGCGGGTCGCCCCGATCGGCCCGGAGAACGGCAGGCCGGACAGCTTGGTGGACATCGACGCCGCGTTGATCGCGATCACGTCGTACGGGTGGGCCGGGTCCAGCGCCAGCACGGTGGCCACCACCTGGACCTCGTTGCGCAGGCCCTTGGCGAACGTCGGGCGCAGCGGCCGGTCGGTCAGCCGGCAGGTGAGGATCGCCTCCTCGCTCGGCCGACCCTCGCGGCGGAAGAACGAGCCGGGGATTCGCCCGGCGGCGTACATCCGCTCCTCGACGTCGACGGTGAGCGGGAAGAAGTCGAGGTGCTCACGCGGCTGTTTGCTGGCGGTGGTCGCGGAGAGCACCACGGTGTCGCCCAGCTGGGCGATCACCGAGCCGGCGGCCTGGCGGGCCAGCCGTCCGGCGGAGAAGGTGACCTCGCGGGTGCCGAAAGCTCCGTTGTCGATCACGGCGGTGCTGCGTTGGGTGCCGAGATTGTGCTGCTCGGTCATGGTAATGTCGCGCTCCTTTACGCGTCGTGGGGCCACGACCTCGGGGAGCTGCTCAACCGGCCGGTCATCGATCGAAGCGCCCGGGGGAGCCGGCGTCGTGGCCGGCTGGCCCGGGGGCCACTACCGAGGACCGGTACGTTGACCGGCTCCCGTCGACGGGTGGGTCGTGGTGCCCGGTGTCGGATGATGGTGGTGCGGCGCGGCGGGGCCATGGACGGCCGCCGCCGCGCCGCTACGTCACCGCCGCAGACCGAGCCGCTCGATGAGCGAACGGTAGCGGTTGATGTCCTTCTTCTGCAGGTAGTTGAGCAGCCGGCGGCGCCGGCCGACCAGCAGCAGCAGACCACGACGGCTGTGATGGTCCTGCTTGTGCACCTTGAGGTGCCCGGTGAGGTCGGCGATCCGCTTGGTGAGCACCGCGACCTGGACCTCCGGCGAACCGGTGTCCGCGTCGGCGGTGGCGTACTCCTCGCGGATCTTGCGCTTGGCTTCCTGATCGAGCGCCATGGTCTCCCTGAATCTGTGTGGGGTCGTCCCTCGTCTCGGCGCCCGCGGCGTCGTGCAGGCAGGCGAGACGAATCGTCGGTGGTCCGACGCTGTGTTCAGGCTACCAGCCGGTCGGCACGGCGGCCGGCAAGCCCACGGTGCGTCGGATCGCGGCTGCCCACCGGCCCGGGAGGCTCCGGTGGACGTCAGGCGCCGAGCACCGTCCGGACCTGGGCGACGTCCTCGTTCATCTGGACGACCAACGGACCGACCCCGTCGAACCGGCGGGTCTCCCGCAGCCGGGCGACGAAGTCGATCGCCACCTGCTCGCCGTAGATGTCCCGGTCGAAGTCGAGGACGTACGCCTCCACCCGGCGGTCGCGGCCGGCGAAGGTTGGGTTGGTGCCGATGGAGGCCGCAGCCGGCAGCCCGGGGCCTCCTCCGCTGAGCCCGTCCGGGCGGACCGGGCCGTCCGAGCGCACCAGCCGGGCCGCGTAGATGCCGTCCGCCGGCACCGCCGCGTACCGCGGGGTGAGCAGGTTCGCGGTGGGAAAGCCGATTTCCCGGCCGCGACGGTCGCCGCGGACCACCACCCCTTCGAGGCGGTGCGGCCGGCCGAGCGCGGCGGCGGCGGCGGTCACGTCCCCGGCGTCGATACAGGCCCGAATGTACGTCGAAGAGAAGACCGTGCCGCTGTCGGTGACCAGGCTGGCGTCCTCGACCGCGAACCCGAACCGGCGACCGAGCCGCGCCAGCAGCGCGACGTCCCCGGTGGCCCGGTGCCCGAACCGGAAGTTCTCCCCCACCACCACCACGGCGGCGTGCAGATGCTCGACCAGCAGGTCGTGGACGAACTGCTCAGCGGTCAGCCGGGAGAACTCGACGGTGAACGGCAGTACGCAGAGCACGTCCACGCCGAGCGATTCGATCAGCTCGGCCTTGCGGGCCGGCCCGGTGAGCACCGCCGGATGGCTACCGGGCCGCACCACCTCGGCCGGATGCGGGTCGAAGGTCACCACCACGGACTGGATACCGAGGTCGCGGGCCCGCTTGACGGCATGCCCGATCGTCGCCTGATGCCCGCGGTGGATGCCGTCGAACACCCCGATGGTGACCACCGCGCGACCCCAGCCACCACCGGCCGCCTCCACTCCCCGCCACCGCTGCATGATGCCTCCCGCCTGTGCCGCCAAGGTTTGCCCCAACCGGGTGACCGGCCGGGTTCGATGCTGTCACGCCGGCGCGAGGACGACCTCCGCGCGGGCCCGGCCGTCACGTTCCGACACCACCGCGAGCAGTTCGCCGTCCGGGGCGTAGACCGCATACGGCCCGGGTCGGCCGATCGGTGCGATCGGGCCACCGTGACCGAGCACCCGGGCCTCCTCCGCGCCGACCTCGCGGCCGGTGAGGAAGCGGCTGGCGGCGGTCGCCATGGGCAACTGCACCACGTCCGGTGCCCGCTGCTCAAGCTCCGCCAGAGTGGCGGCTTCGGCCGCGGTGAACCCGCCGACCGCGGTCCGGCGCAGCGCGGTGAGGTGCCCGCCGACGCCGAGCGCAGTCCCCAGATCCCGGGCGATGGCCCGGATGTACGTGCCGGACGAGCAGGCCACCTCGACGTCGACGTCGACGCTGCCGTCGGTCGGCGGGTGGACGGCGATCGGGTCGAGGCGGGAGATGGTCACCCGGCGGGCGGCCAGCTCGACCTGCTCGCCGGAGCGGACCCGCCGGTACGCCCGCTGCCCGTTGATCTTGATTGCGCTCACGGCGCTGGGCACCTGGTCGATCTCCCCGGTCAGCGCGGTCAGCCCGGCCCGGATCCGCTCCTCGGTGACACCGTCCACCGGCAACCGGGCGGTGACCTCCCCCTCGGCGTCGTCGGTCACCGTCGACACGCCGAGCCGGATGGTGGCCGTGTAGGTCTTGCCGACGCCGATCACGTAGGTAAGCAGCCGGGTGGCCCGGTTCACCGCGACCACCAGCACGCCGGTCGCCATCGGGTCCAGGGTGCCGCCGTGGCCCACCCGACGGGTGCCGGCCAGCCGCCGTATCCGGGCGACGACGTCATGCGAGGTCATCCCGGCCGACTTGTCGACCACGATCAGTCCGTGCGTACTCACGACTGCCAAGCCTGCCAGATCCCGATACTTGGTGGCGATCAGGTCCGGTCGCCCGATGGCCGCAGCGATCAGGTCCGGCCGGCCGGCACGCCGAGCACCGTCCACTGCGGCGACCTCAGCCGGTGGACCAGCCCGACCAGCCGGACCAGCATGAACACCGCCAGCCCGGCCCAGATGCCGGCCAGACCGAAATCGAGCAGGTAGCCGGCCCAGATGACCGGCAGGAATCCGCCGAGCGCGCCACCGATCGTGAGGTCACGTAGGTAACGCAGATCACCCGCCCCGATGAAGACCCCGTCGAGAGCGAAGACCACCCCGGCCACCGGCTGCAGCGCCACGAACCACGGCCAGATGACCATCGCCTGGTCGTGCACGCCGAGGTCAGGGCTGAACCAGCCGGGAATCACCGGGGCACCGGCGGCGAACAGCACCGCGAATCCGACGCCGGCGAGGAGGCCGAACAGCACCAGCCGGCGGGCGAGCAGCCGGGCGCCCGCCGCGTCACCGGCGCCCAGCGCCGCGCCGACCAGCGACTGGCCGGCGATCGCCAGCGCGTCCATCGCCAGCGCGGTGAAGAACCACAGCTGGATGGCGATCTGGTGGGCGCCGACCTGGATGGTGCCGTACCGTGCCGCGACAGCGGTGGCGGACAGGAAGCTGACCTGGAACGCGGCGCCTCGGATCAGCAGGTCACGTCCGACGGTGAGGTGGGTCAGCAGGAGGTGCGGCCGGGGGCGCAACGGCGCCCCGGCCGTCGCCAGCGCCCGGACGAAGAGCAGACCGCCCAGGGTCTGCGCGACGACGTTGGCCACCGCCGACCCGGTCAGCCCCAGACCCAGCGGGTAGACCAGCACCGGGCAGAGCACGGCGGAGACGACGTTGGCCGCCAGCACGTACCACACCGGACGGCGGGTCTCCTGCACACCGCGCATCCAGCCGTTGCCGGCGGCGGCCAGCAGCAGACCCGGCGCGCCCCAGGCGGCGATCCGCAGCCACTGTTCGGCGGCGTCGGCGACCGGGCCGTGCGCCCCGGCGAGCCCAGCGGTGATCGGACCGGCCAGGATCTGCAGCGCTACGGCGAGCAGCAGTCCGGCGAACGCCCCGAGCCAGGACGCCTGAACCCCCTCGGCCAGGGCGGCGGCCCGGTCACCGGCGCCGTAACGGCGGGCGGCGCGGCCGGTGGTGCCGTACGCCGCGACAGTGCCGAGCCAGGCGGCCACCGACATCACGGTGCCACCCACCGCGACGGCGGCGAGGGCCACCGGCCCGAGGCGGCCGACGACGGCGGTGTCGACGAGGACGTAGATCGGCTCGGCCGCCAGCACGACCAAAGCGGGTAGTGCCAGGCGCACGATCCGTCGGGTGGACGCCGACCGTGGTTCGGACCCCGGGCCGGACGGTGGCGACGGTGGCGTAGTGCCGGAGGTGGCCATCGCGGTACAGCCTGACAGCCGATTGGTAAGGAGCGCTATTGCCCAGGTCACTTACCTAGGCGGAACACCGCAGACCGATTCCCGCAACACACCGACCCAGGCCGCGCGGTCTCGCGCGACGGCGCGGCCGGAGGCGACCCGCAGACGTTACTGGCGGGTGTCCATCGACATCTGCAATGCCCGCCGGGCCTGCTCGCGCGCTTCGTCGGCGGTTTCGGGCTTGGGCTTGCTGGGCATGACGCCACGACCTTCCCACAGGTTGACACCGGATTGCCGACGACGGCACCTCCGGGATCACCGGGGCCGCGACCAGGCGGACAGGCGGCGGGCAGGTGTGGCCCGCACCACACCCAAGTTATCGTTCAGGTCCACATCCTGCGCACTGTTCCCACAATGCGAGAGAAATACATTAGTCTACGTCGATCACCGCGCGAAGAAGTGCCACCCGACCCACCACCAGAATCCGAAGACCCCGATCCGACCGACCGGCACCCTGCCCACCTCGTACTGCATCACGTACGCGCAAACGTCACCGAACGTCGGGATCCGCGAGCCCGGCCGCCTGGCGAGCAGTTCCAGCACCCCGAACAGCGCCAGCGCGACGACGAAACCGCCGATCACCGCCGCCCGAGTACCACTCATCGCCGCACCAGCACCCAGAACGCGGCCAGCCAGCCGCAGTACGCCGCCGACCGGGCCACTGGCCCGTCCAGCACCGGATCGGCCAGCTTGGAGAAGGTCGGGAAGTCGTCGGTCGAGCCCATCGCGAACGTGGCGCCCTCGACGACGGTGAACATCGCGACCGGCACGATCCACCACACCGCACCGTCACCGAGTCGACATGGGGTCGGCCGCCGTGGCACCCGGTGCGACAGACCGAACCAGATCAGCGCCCCGCCGGTGCCGATGGTGTACAGGTTCGCCGCCGTCGAGAACGAGGGCAGCTGCCCACCCACCAGCGACAGTACGGCAATGACCGGGATCGAGACGACCGGTCGGTCCCAGGCCCGCGGCACCTCCGCGGTGAGCTCAGACGGCTGCTCCATCACTCGATTGTCCCTGGTCGGTGACGACGAGTGAAGTGTCTATGCAGGTGGTCGGGGCTCGGTTGGCGAGATCTGGCACCTGTGGAGGAGACCGACCCGCGCCCGGGTCAGCGATCGGGGCACTCAGCCAAGCTGGGCACGGATGGCAGCGATGACCTCGTCGGCGCTGCCGACACCGGTGAAGCCGGCAGCGAGCCGATGCCCACCGCCGCCGAGCGCCACCGCCACCGCACTCACGTCGACACCGCCCTTGCTGCGCATCGATACCGCCCATCCGGTCTCGCTCACCTGCTTGAGCACGCAGCTCACATCCGCCTCGACCGTGCACCGGACCGAATCGATCAACGCCTCAAGCACATACGGCGGCTGGTCGAAACGTTCCAGATCGGCCAGGGTGGCATGGGTCCAGACGAGGCCCTGGCCGCCGGCTGCCGCCGGCTCCAGGACGCAACGTTGCAGCACCGCACCGAAGAGCTGGACCGCCCCGAACGGTCGGCTGTCGAAGACCCGCCGGGAGACCTCGGCCGGGCTGATGCCGGTGGCCAGCAACCGGGCGGCGAACTGGTGCACCGCCGGGGTGGTCATGTCGAACCGGAACGAACCGGTGTCGGTGATCAGCGCAATGTAGAGACACTCGGCGATCTCCCGGTCCAGCGGTACGCCGAGCCGGCCGAGCAACTGGTCGACCACCACCGAGGTGGCCGCCGCAGTCGGGTCCACGAGATGAATACCGCCGAACCGGGTGTTGGAGGCGTGGTGGTCGACCACGATCGCCGTCCGGGTCGTCATCCGATCGGCCAGGGCGTTCAGCCGGGACGCGCTCGCCACGTCGAAGCAGAGCGCCAGATCCGGATCGGCCCACGCCTCGTCCGGCTGGACCAACAGGTGGGAGCCGGGCATTCCCCGCAGGGACGGCGGCAGCTCCTGGTTGCCGGGAAACGCGGCCTGCACCGCGCAGCCGCCGAGCCGGGTCAGGCCCAGCCCGAAGCCGAGCATGCTGCCGAGCGCGTCACCGTCGGGGTTGACGTGGCACAGCAGCAGGACCCTCCCGCCGGGCGGGACCGCACGGACGGCGGCGACTGCGGCCGCCCACTCGTCCCCGGTCGGCCCGGTCGCCTGATCGGCGGCCGGTGGACCGACCGGAGACGGAACGCTGATCATCGGGGTCGCCCGTCCGGATGGGGCTGGCCGGACCCGGCTGCGTCAGCGGTCGCCGTGCCCTTCGGGGCCGCCTCCGCTGGGTCTTCGTCGTCCGCTGCGTCCTCGTCGTCATCCGAATCGGCCCGGTACGGCTGGGCGTCACCGGCGTACTCGGCGTTCGCCGCCAGCCGCTGCACCTCGGCGTCGGCGCTGCGGGCTGCGGCAAGCAGATCGTCGATGTGCTTGGCATGCTCCTGCACGTCGTCGAGGACGAAGGTGAGCGTCGGTGAGTGACGCAGCCCGAGCGCCTTGCCGACCGTGCTGCGCAGCAGCCCGTTCGCGCTGTCCAACGCCGCCTTGGTGCCGGCCTGGGCGGCGGCGTCACCGAGGACCGTGTAGAAGACCGTCGCGTCGCGCAGATCAGCGGTGATCCGCGCGTCGGTGATGGTGATCATGCCGAGTCTGGGGTCCTTGATCTGGGTACGCACCACCGAAGCCACCAGCTCGCGCACGCGCTCCGCGTGCCTGCGCACCCGCGCCGGGTCCGTCATTTCTACCTCCGCGGTGTCCGGTCAACGTGTCGACCCTACCTGTGCGCCGTACGCCGGGCCGGTCGGTGCGCGTGCGTGCCGGACCAGTCGGTGTCGTGGATCAGTCGTCGGCGCCGTAGAGCCGGCGCCGGACGGAGAGCAGCTCGATCTCGGGCCGACCGGTCACCATCCGTTCACAGTTGTCAAGTACCTCACGTACGTGCGCCGCGTCGGCCGCGACCACCGCCACCGCGATCTCCGCCCGGCCGTACCGGTCGAGCGCGCCGACCTCGGCGGCGGAGACCTCGAAGCGGCGCAGCGCGGCGACGATCGGGCGTACGTAGGAGCGTTTCGCCTTCAGCGACTGGGAGTCGCCCGGCAGCAGCATGTCGAAGGTGGCGGTTCCGGTGAACATCGTCCCGAAGAATACGCGGTCAGCGGCGGACTCGGCCGGCACCCGACGCCGACCGGCGATCGGCAGGCGGTACCGCCAGGCGGCACCGACGCGAGCAAGCGGTCGGCAACCGGTGAAGCGCACCCGGTTGCCGACCGCCCGTCGGCGTGCTGCGAGCCCTACGCCGAGCGGATCAGGTACGTACCTTCTCCCGCATCTCGAAGGTCTCGATGATGTCGCCCACCTGGATGTTGTTGTAGTTCCCCAGGGTCAGACCGCATTCGAAGCCCTCCCGGACCTCGGTCGCGTCGTCCTTGAAGCGCTTGAGCGAGCTGATGGTGACGTTGTCCGCCACCACCGCGCCGTCGCGCAGCAGCCGGGCCTTGGCGTTGCGTCGAATGATGCCCGACCGGACCATGCAGCCGGCGATGTTGCCGATCTTGGACGAACGGAACACGTCGCGGATCTCCGCGCTGCCCAGCTCGACCTCCTCGAACTCCGGCTTGAGCAGGCCCTTGAGCGCCGCGTCGATCTCCTCGATGGCCTGATAGATGACGGTGTAGTACCGGATCTCGACGCCTTCGCGGTCGGCGATCTCCCGGACCTTGTTGGAGGCCCGGACGTTGAAGCCGATGATCGTCGCCGCCTCGGCGGACGCGCTCGCGAGCATCACGTTGCTCTCGGTGATCGCACCCACACCCCGGTCCAGGATCCGCAGCTGGACCTCGTCCGGGATGTCGAGCTTGAACAGCGCGTCCTCCAACGCCTCGACCGAGCCGGAGACATCGCCCTTGAGGATCAGGTTGAGCGACGTCTTCTCGCCCTCCTTGATCTGCTCCATGAGCGTCTCCAGCGTCGCCCGGCCGCGGGAGTTGGCAAAGCTCGCCGCCCGCCGCCGTGCCTGTCGCTGCTCGGCGATCTGCCGCACCGTCCGGTCGTCCTGCGCGGCGAGGAACGTGTCACCCGCGCTGGGTACTGCGGTGAGACCGAGCACCAGCACCGGACGGGCCGGACCCGCCTCGGCGACCTGGTTGCCGTTCTCGTCCAGCATGGCCCGGACCCGGCCGTGCGCGCCGCCCGCCACGATCGAGTCGCCGGTACGCAGGGTGCCCTTCTGCACCAGTACGGTCGCCACCGCGCCCCGGCCCTTGTCCAGGTGCGCCTCGATCGCGATGCCCTGCGCCGGGCCGTCGACCGGAGCGGTGAGCTCGAGCGCAGCGTCGGCGGTCAGCAGCACCGCCTCCAGCAACTGGTCGATGCCGGTGCCGGGCTTGGCCGCCACGTTGACGAACATGGTCTCGCCGCCGTACTCCTCGGCGACCAGACCGTACTCGGTCAACTGCTGGCGAACCTTGTCCGGGTTGGCCTCCGGCTTGTCGATCTTGTTGACCGCGACCACGATCGGCACGTCGGCCGCCTTGGCGTGGTTCAGCGCCTCGATGGTCTGTGGCATGACTCCGTCGTCGGCCGCAACCACCAGCACCACGATGTCGGTGACCTGCGCACCACGGGCACGCATGGCGGTGAACGCCTCGTGACCCGGGGTGTCGATGAAGGTCAACGCGCGGTCCACCCCGTCGTGCGGCACGTGCACCTGGTAGGCACCGATGTGCTGGGTGATGCCGCCGGCCTCGCCCTCGACCAGGTTGGTCTGCCGAATCGCATCGAGCAGCTTGGTCTTACCGTGGTCGACGTGACCCATCACGGTCACCACCGGCGGTCGGGTGACCAGCCGGTCGGAGTCCACCTCGGCATCGAGGTCGATGTTGAACTGCGCGAGCAGTTCGCGGTCCTCGTCCTCCGGGCTGACGATCTGCACGTTGAACCCGAGGTGCTCACCCAACAACTGCAGCGTCTCGTCCGAGCAGGACTGGGTGGCGGTGACCATCTCGCCCAGGTTGAACATCTCCTGGACCAGCGACCCCGGATTGGCGTTGATCTTGTCAGCGAAGTCCGACAGCGACGCCCCACGCGACAGCCGTACCGCCTGACCCTGGCCACGCGGCGCGCCGGAACTCATCGTCGGCGCGGAGAGGTTGTCGAATTCCTGTCTGCGCTGCTTCTTGGACTTGCGGCCCCTGGTCGGGCGCCCACCCGGCCGCCCGAAGGCACCTGCGGTGCCGCCACCACGGCCACGGCCGCCACCACCGGGCCGACCCCCGCCGCCGGCAGGGGCGCCACCGCGGAAGCCACCGCCGCCGCCACCAGGGCCGCCACGGTAACCGCCGCCACCGCCGCCGCCACCAGGGCCGCCACGGTAACCGCCGCCACCGCCGCCGCCACCAGGGCCGCCACGGTAACCGCCGCCACCGCCGCCACGGCCGCCACCGGGACCACCGGGTCGGCCGGCGCCGCCGGGACCACCCGGGCGACCCGGGCGCTGCGACGGCATCGACGCCGGACTCGGCCGCGGTGGCATCGACGCCGGGCTCGGCCGCGGTGGCATCGACGCCGGGTTGGGCCGCTGCCCACCACCGGCGGCGGGTCGCTGCCCACCACCCTGGCTGATGCCGAACGGGTTGTTGCCGCCCCGCGCCGGCGGGCGGGCACCCGGCCGACCGGGTGCCCCCGACGATGGCGCACCGGGCGTCGACGGCCGACCGCCGGTCGAGCGACCGGCTGCCGGGCTACCTGGACGCGGCGGCACCGACCCTGGTCCGGGCTTGGGTCGGGGACCGCCGTCCGCCGGGGGCTCCCGCCGGCCGGTGTCCCGCTGCTTCGCCGCCTGCTGGGCGGCCTTGACGTTGGCCTCCTGCTCGGCCTTGAGCGCTGCCGCCCGCGCCTCGGCGGCGGCCACCTCGATGTCGTGCGCGCTCGCTGGCTTGGCCACCGGGGCCGCCGACGGCGGCGGACCGGGCACCGGGGCCTTGGGGCGCATCGACGACGGCGCCGCCGGCCGGCGCGGTGGCGCCGGCTTGGCGGAGACTCTCGGCTCGGTGCTGTTCGTCGGCGCCGCGGCCGGCCGGGCCGGTGCCGACGGTGACGACGACTGGGACGCCGCCGCGAACGCACCACGGAGGCGTCGGGCGACCGGTGCTTCCACCGTGCTCGACGCGGATTTCACGAACTCGCCCATCTCCTTGAGTTTGGCGAGAACGGTCTTGCTTTCGACCCCGAGCTCTTTGGCGAGCTCGTGTACGCGGGCCTTGCCTGCCACTGCACTCCTCACTCCGAGGTCGTGCGGGCAGCACCCGCAGCGACCTCACTCGTGCACTAGAAGCCTGCTCATTGCTGGGACTTCATCGTGTGCTCATGTCGGTCGTCCTACCTTGCTGTGCGACCCTCGTCCGGCCGGATGACCGGACGTAGCGGTTGACGTGCTGATGTACTCGGCCAGCTCGCCGGTGTCAACGACACCGGACACCCGCAGCGCCCGCCCGAAGGCGCGACGCCGCTGTGCCAGCTCCAGACATGCCGGACCGGGATGCAGGTGCGCACCCCGCCCCGGCAAACCACGGATCGGATCAGGTCGCAGGCGCGACACGTCCTCGCCTGCGACTACGACAACCCGTAGCAGCTCGTGAACCGGTGCACGTCGTCGGCAGCCCACACAGGTGCGCACCGGCAACGCACGTCGTACCACGAGAAAAGTCTACCCCGACGCGCCAGAGACCGCGCCGCCCGGTTCCGGAGCCGGATCCCGACCAGCGGAACCGGCCTCGGTGTCCGGTCGGATGTCGATCCGCCAGCCGGTCAATCGGGCAGCAAGCCGGGCATTCTGCCCCTCCCTGCCGATGGCCAGCGAAAGTTGAAAGTCCGGCACCGTCACCCGGGCGGTACGGGTGGCCGCGTCGACCACCTCGACCCGCAACGCCTTCGCCGGCGACAGCGCGTTACCCACGAAGGCGGCCGGGTCGTCGGACCAGTCGATGATGTCGATCTTCTCGCCGTGCAGTTCGCTCATCACCGCCCGCACCCGCTGGCCCATCGGACCGATACAGGCACCCTTGGCGTTGACCCCGGAAGCGGTCGACCGTACCGCGATCTTGGTCCGGTGGCCCGCTTCCCGGGCGATCGCCGCGATCTCCACGGTGCCGTCGGCGATCTCCGGGACCTCCAGCGCGAACAGCCGCTTGACCAGATTGGGGTGAGAACGGGACAGGGTGATCTGCGGCCCCCGGAACCCTTTGGCCACGTGCACCACCACGCACCGGATCCGCTGGCCGTGCGGGTAGGTCTCACCCGGCACCTGCTCGGCGGCCGGCAGCACTGCCTCCAACTTGCCCAGGTCGACGGTGACGATCCCCTTCTCGGTGCGGGCCTCATGGGCCTGGATCACCCCGGTGACGAGGTCACCGTCGCGCCCGGCGTACTCCCCGAAGTGAACTTCGTCGGTTGCTTCCCGCAACCGCTGCAGAATCACCTGTTTGGCGGTCATCGCGGCGATCCGCCCGAAATCGTGCGGGGTGTCGTCCCACTCGCGCAGCACCGCGCCCTCGGCGTCGAGATCCTGGGCGTAGACCAGCGCCATCCCACTGCGCCGGTCGATCTCGACCCGGGCATGGGTCTGCGCGCCCTCGGTGTGCCGGTACGCGGTCAGCAGCGCGGCCTCGATAGCCGCGAGAATCGTGTCGAACGGGATCTCCCGCTCGCGCTCCAGTGCGCGCAGCGCCGCGAGGTCGATGTTCACCTCTCCTCGTCCTCCACTTCGTCGTCGTCGGACGGGTCGTCGACATCCGCCGGGTCGTCGTCGACGACCTCGTCGAGGCGGTTGAACTCCACCTGGACCCGCCCGGGGCCGAGGTCGTCGTAGGGCCACCGCTGCACGTCACCGTCGACGTCCAGCTCCACCGACTCATCGTCGGCCGTGACGATCCGGCCGGTCACCTGGCGCTGGGCCACGGTCACCCGCACCAGCCGGCCGGCGTTGCGGCGCCAGTGCCGGGACAACCGCAGCGGCCGGTCCACGCCGGGGGAACTGACCTCGAGCTGGTACTCGCCGACGATCAGCTCCGCGCCGGCCACCGACTCGGCCTCGTCCAGGGCCACCGAGACCGCGCGGGACACCTCGGCCACCGAGTCGAGCCCGACGCCGCCGTCGGCGTCGACGATCACCCGGACCAGGTATCGACGACCCACCCGGGAGACCGAGACGTCCTCCAGGTCGAAGCCGGCAGCCCGGACCACTGGCTCGACGATCGCACGCAACCGGTCACGCCGGGCCGCAGTTGCGACCTGGGGCCGTTGCGTGCCGTCCGGACGGGGCCGCGTGGCGGCGGCCCGACGGGCGCGGGAACCGGGTGACCTGCCACCAGCGCGGTCACGCTGTGTCATCTCCGCACCCTTCCACCGTTATCTTCTTCGTTGGCCGCTCGACGCGACACCAGCGGTGCCGCCGGATGTTACTCCGACGCGACTGGGCAGAGCGTAACGCGCGGCCGAGGCGATCGACCCCCCGGCGCACCGAGGAAACCGGACACCCGACCGCACGCGGATACGGGTAGCCACCCGGGACAGCGACGACCACACTGAGTCGCGAGTACAGAACTTTCCGGATAGGCTCCGGCCGGGCCGATCCCGGGAGGCGCGGACCGAACGCGGCGTCGATGGTGTTGACTGGTCCGGTGTTCGCGAACCAACCAGGCCGGCGGGCGATCGGCAGGATCGCGCACCCGGCCACCTCTGCGGCCAGCGGCTGCAGCCGACGCGGAGTGATCCGGGGTGCCGTCGGAGCGGCCGTCGCCCTCGCCGTCCCGGCCGGGCTGGCCGGATGCGGCCTGCTCGGCGGTGAGCCGGAGCCCGAACCGGAGCCGGATCCACTCGCCGGCCTGCTCGCCGCCACGCTGGAGCTGGTAGGTCGCTACGACGCCGCGATGACCACGGCGGCCGGACTCGGCCCGCTGCTGACCCCGGTCGTCGCCACCCACCGGGCGCACGCCGAGGAGCTCAGCCGGCTGACCGGGATCGCCCTACCGGCCCCGACGACCGCCGCCCCCGGCGGCCAACCCACCGACCCGGGCACGGCCGTACCGGGGCCCGGCACCTCGGCCCCGCCGGGCGACCGGGCCGCCGTACTCACCGCGTTGCGGTCCGCGGAGGAGGCTGCCGCAACCGAGGCCGCAGCCGCGTGCCACACCGCCGCTGCCGACCGGGCCGCACTACTGGGCTCGATCGCCGCCGCCCGCACCTGCCACCTTGAGGTGCTGCGTTGAGCGTGCATCACCGGATCAGAAGGAGCAGAGACCGTGGCTGACGGGTGGGAGCAGGCACTCGCCGCCGAGTACGCGGCGATCTTCGCCTACGGCGTACTCGGGGTCCAGCTCGACGGCGACGCCGCTGGCCGGGCCCGGGACGCCGAGGCCGCCCACCGGGACCGGCGCGACCAGCTGATCCTGCGGATCGGCGCCGCCGCACCGCCGGTCGACCCGGCCTATCAGCTGCCGTTCCCGGTCACCGACACGACCAGCGCCCTGCGGTTGGCCGCCGAGGTGGAGGAGCGGGCCGCCGCCGTCTGGCGGGCGGTGCTGCCGGTCACCTCCGGCGCGGACCGTGAGGCGGCCCTCACCGTCCTGATCGAGTACGCGGTCCGCGCGACCCGCTGGCGACAGGCGGCCGGCGTCACACCGGCCGTACCGACCTGGCCGGGCCGGCCCGGCTGAAGCGAGGCTGACGCGCGACCGGAAATCCCGCGACCGGAACCGCAATTCATGATCCCGGTTGCCGCCCACCTACCCGGTATGCATACTCAGCTGGCATGTCGATCCGCCACGGGCTGCTCGCGCTGCTCGACCGGGGCCCGATGCACGGGTACCAGCTCCGGGCCGCCTTCGAGGAGGCCACCGGCGGGGCGTGGCCGCTCAACATCGGTCAGGTGTACACCACGCTCAGCAGGCTGGAACGCGACGGGCTGGTGCACGCGCTGGCGGGCAACGCGGCCGGGCAGCGACCGTTCGCCATCACCGACGCCGGCCGGGACGCGCTGGCCGGCTGGTTCAGCAGCCCGGTGGGCCGCGTCGGCCAAGGCCGCGACGAGCTGACGGTGAAGATCGCCCTCGCGCTGAGCACACCCCGGGCGGACGTACGCGGGGTGGTCGCGGCGCAACGGGCGGCGACCCTGGACGCGGTACGGGAGCTGACCCGTGCCCGAGCGAGGTCGGCCGACGTCGACCGCGTCGGCCGGCTGGTGCTCGACGCGATGCTGTTCCGGGCGGAGGCGGAGATCCGCTGGCTCGACCACTGTGAGACCAGTCTGCTGGGCCCCGGTCCGGTCAGGGCAGGGTGAGGATCTCGAAGCCGTCCTCGGTGACCACGATCGTGTGCTCGAACTGGGCGGTCCACCGGCGGTCCTTGGTGACCACCGTCCAGCCGTCCCGCCACATGTCGTACTCGTGCGTGCCGAGCGTGATCATCGGCTCGACGGTGAACGTCATTCCCGGTTCCATCACGTCCGTGGGTCGTGGACTGTCGTAGTGCGGAACGTACAGCCCGCTGTGGAACGCCTCACCGATGCCGTGGCCGGTGAAGTCGCGTACCACGCCGTAGCCGAACCGACGGGCGTAGGACTCGATCACCCGGCCGATCACGTTGATCTGCCGCCCCGGGGCCACCGCCCGGATGCCCCGCATCATCGCCTCGTGGGTCCGCTCGACCAGCAGTTGGGCCTCCTGGGAGACCTCGCCGACGCAGAAGGTCGCGTCGGTGTCGCCGTGCACCCCGCCGATGTAGGCGGTCACGTCGACGTTGGCGATGTCGCCGTCGGCCAGCACCGTGGAGTCGGGGATGCCGTGGCAGACGACCTCATTGAGGCTGGTGCAGCAGGATTTGGGGAACCCCTTGTAGCCCAGGGTCGACGGATAGGCGCCGTTGTCACAGAGGAAGTCGTGCACCACCGCGTCGATCTCGTCGGTGGTCACCCCTGGTTTGCAGTGCTCACCGGCGAGCTGCACGGCCCGGGCGGCGAGCCGACCCGCCACCCGCATCCGCTCGATCGTCTCCGGGGACTGCACGTGCGAGCCCCGCCAGGGCGCGGGCTGCTTGCGACCGACGTACTCCGGCCGGGTGATGTGCGCCGGCACCGGCCGCCACGGCGAGATCTTTCCAGGGGTCAGCGGAGCGCGGACGGAGGTCATGCGTCCAGCCTAGCGCCGTCGGTGCCGACCCAACCGGCCGGCGACCGGGCCACCACCATCACGCTGGGCAGTCGACCTTTTACCGCCGAATCTTGCCGGATCCGCACAGTTGTGCCATCTTAACGTTCGTGAATCAGCAGGGTCAGGAGCAGCACTTCTCCGCCACCAGTGACCTGGACGGTGACCGTCTGACCGTCACTGTCACCGGCGAGGTGGACATGGCCACCGCCGATCGCATGTACCGGGCCGCGATCCACGAGGACGCCGGCAAGGTGACCCTCGATCTGCGTACGGTCTCGTTCTTCGACTCGGCGGCCATCCACGCGCTGCTCCAGCTCACCGACCACTACCCGCAGGCGTTGACGGTGCTGCCGTCCCGGCAGGTCCGCCGGGTCCTGGACATCTCCGGCCTCGGCGGGCAGCCGTGGCTGGCCGCCGACTGACACCGACCGGCGGCCCGGTCCGGGCGGTCAGGAGGGATCCGGTCGGGGATCCAGTCGACGGCGCAACGTGACCTCGCTGCCCTGCCCGTCCCGGTCGATCCGCAGTTCGGCCAGGGCGGCGATCAACGCCAGTCCCCGACCCCGGAACCCGATGTCGGAGTCCTCCCGCCAACCGCCGCTGTCCCGGACGCTGGCGACCAGGTGGTCCCCGTCGATACCAACCTCCAGCCAGATGTCCGGCTGCGCCGGGGTGACCGGGTGCTCTATCGCGTTGGCCGCCGCCTCGGAGATCGCCACCGTCAGATCGAACTGGTCGGTGTCGCCGATCCGGTGCGCGGCGAAGAAGTCCGCCAGCCGTCGACGCAGCAGCGCCAGTGCCCGCGCCTGCGCCGGCAGCCGCATCCTGAGGCGGTCCAGCTCGGTCGCCTCCAGCACCAGCACCGCGACGTCGTCGCGACGTGGCCGGCGGGCCACCCGGCGCAGCAGCCGGTCGGCGATCTCCTCGACGTGATCGCCGCCGGCTCGGGCGTCGGCCCGGACCTGGTCCAGCCCGGCGTCGATGCCCCTGGTGCGGTCCTCGATCAGCCCGTCCGTGTAGCAGATCAGTCGGCTGCCGATGTCGAGCCGATCGGTCGCCGTGTCGTAGCGGCTGTCCCGGATCGCCCCGATCGGCGGGCCGAGCGCCCGCTCGTGCAGCAGCTCGGCCGTTGCGCCGTCAACCACCACCGGTGGCGGATGGCCGGCACTGGCGTACCGCAGCACACCGCTGGACGGCTCGAGCCACAGGCAGAGCACGGTGGCAAGGGAACGCCGGCCCATCGTCGTGACCAGCCGATTCAGCCGGGTGAGGGCGTCACCGGGCGAGAAGCCCTCCAGCAGGTACGCCCGCAGCGCGTTACGCAGCTGACCCATGGTGGCCGCCGCGTTCACACCCTTGCCGACCACGTCGCCGATCACCAGGACCAGCCGACCGCCGCCGACCTCCACCACGTCGTACCAGTCGCCGCCGACCTCAGCCTCGGCGTTGCCGGGCAGGTAGCGGCTGGCGATCAGCGCGCCGGGCACCCTGGGCAGCGTCTGGGGCAGCAGGCTGTGCTGCAGGGTGCTGGCGATGCGGTGCTCCGCCTCGTACAGCCGGGCATTGCCCAGCCGCAGCCCGACCATCCGGGCGAACTCCGCCAGCGCCGCCTCGTCGATGTCCGGGTCGGCGCCGACGCCGTCGAACGGCCAGACCGACAACTCGCCGAGCCGTTCCCCGTCGGCGCCGATGAACGGGGTGACCGTCGCCGGGTGGGCGGAGGGCTGGCCGCCGCCGTCCGCCTCGTAGCGGGCACCCGGTGCGGTGGCGACCACCTTCGACGCCCGGACCAGCCGCTGCACGTGTTCGACCGCGACCCGCAGCACCTCGCTGGTGGTCTGTGCGGTGTTGACCGCGACGGCGGCGTCGGCGAGGGCCCGCAGCTGGTGGATGATCCGGCCCCGCAGCTGACCCAGCTCGACGTTGGCCCGCACCCTGGCGACGAGTTCCTGCGCGGCGAACGGCTTCACCAGGTAGTCGTCGGCGCCAGCGGACAGCCCTAGCACGGCGGCCTCGGGCCCGGCCCGGGCGGAGAGCACGACGATCGGCACATGCCGCGTCCGCCGGTCCGCGCGCAACGCGGTGACCAGGCCGAAACCGTCCAGTTCCGGCATCATCACGTCGGTCAGGATCAGATCGAAGGGGGTACGGGTGGCGAGGGCAAGCGCCGCGGCACCGTCGGCCGCTGCGACCACCTGCCAGTGCGGTGCCAGCAACCGGGTCACGTGGTCGCGCAGGTCGGCGTTGTCGTCGGCCACCAGGATCCGCCCGACGGACTGGTCGACCCGTGGCTGCTCGGTCACCTCCCGCGCCGGCCCGACGCTCCACCGCTGCGTCTCGGCCAGGTACAGCTGTCTGGTGTCGCCGACCTCGTCGCGCCCGGCCGGCCGCTCGGAGTCCTCGCCGGTCGCCGAATCGGCGACCGGGCCGGCCGGCGGGGTCGGCCCGACGCCGACCGGGATCTCGACGGTGAAGACACTGCCCTGACCCGGTTCGCTGCGGACCGCGACGGCCCCGCCGTGCAGCTGAACAAGCTCCCGGACCAGCGCCAGCCCGATCCCGGTGCCTTCGTGGCTGCGGGCCCGGGTGCCGGCCACCCGGTGAAACCGCTCGAACAGATGCGGCAGGTCGGCGGCGGGGATACCGACCCCGGTGTCGGCGACAGCCAGCTCGACCGACGTGCCGAGCGCCCGTAACCGCACGGTGATGGTGCCGTCGAAGGTGAACTTCACCGCGTTGGACAGCAGGTTCAGGACGATCTTTTCCCACAGGTCCGGGTCAACCTGCACGGTCCCGGGCAGCGGCGGGCACTGCACGACCAGGTCCAGCCCGGCCCGCTGGGCAGCCGAGCGGAACGTGCTGGCCAACCGGTTCGTCAAGTCGGCCAGGTCGACCGGCTGCAGCGCTGCCCGCGCCCGGCCGGATTCCAGCCGGGAGAAGTCCAACACGGTGTTGACCAGCTTGAGCAGGCGAAGGGCGTTGCGGTGCATCATCTCGGCCCGCTCGCGGTGTGCCACCGGCAGGCCCGCGTCGGCAAGCTGGTCCTCGATCGGGCCGAGCAGCAACGTCAGGGGGGTCCGGAACTCGTGACTGACGTTGGCGAAGAAGTCGGTCTTGGCCTGGTCGATCACGGCGAGTTCGGCGGCTCGGGCCCGCTCGTGCAGATAGGCCCGCTGCTGGCTGACCGCGCTGGAGATCTGGGTGGTGATCAGGTCGAGGAAGTCGCGGTAGTCACTGGTGAACGGCAGGTGCCGGCTGTGGCCGAGGACGAGCGCACCGACCGGGTCGGTCGCCGCGCAGATCGGCAGGACGAGCACCTCCGGTGCTGCGGCGTCCGGTGGTGCGGCGACGAAGTCCGCCGCCCGGGCGGTCTGTACGGTACCGCCACGCAGGGCGTCCAACAGCGCGGCCGGGGCGTCGCCCGGGCTCGGCTGCGTCGGCGCGATGACGGTCTGCGTCGCGACGCCGGTGCAGCCGGCCAGTCGCGCGGAGTCCGCATCCGATCCGAGGTAGAGCAGGGCGAACGGGATGTCATCGTGGCAGGTGTCGAGTACCTCCAGCACACCACGGCGTAGGTCGGCCTGGCTCTGCAGATCGGACAACCGACTACCCAGCCCGGCGAGGGTACGGATCCGACGCTCGCCGAGCACCCGCCCGGTGGTCTCACTGACGATGCAGAAGACACCCCCGACGCTGCCGTCCTCGACCAGCAGCGGGTCGTAGGAGACGTCGAAGTAGGTCTGCTCGAGGAAGCCGTGCCGTTCGAGCAGGAACGGATGATCGGTGCCGCGGTAGGCGGTCCCGCTCTCGACCACCCCGGTGAACAGCGGCTCCAGCACGTCCCACAGCTCCGACCAGTGCTCGGCGGCGGGCTCGCCCAGGGCGGCCGGATGCTTGGCGCCGATCGTGGGCAGGTAGGCGTCGTTGTAGAAGGCGCGCAGCTGCGGCCCCCAGTAGAGCACGATCTGGGCCTGCGACGAGAGCATCATGCCGACCGCCTGGCACAGGCTGGCCGGCCAGCTGCCCAGCGCGCCGAGCGGGCTGCGGCTCCAGTCGCGCTCCCGGATCAGCCGGTTGGTCTCGCCGGCCCGGCCGAGGGCCGCGGCGAGCAAAGCAGGGACGGCCGGTCGAGGAGCCGGCACCATCGGTGCGCCGACCGACCGCTCGCCCTCTGTCATCGCTGGCCACCCTCGCTCGTCGAACCCGTCACCCGGCCGCCGCCACCGCGTCCACCTGCGGAGCCCCGCCACGCCCGCCGGCCGGGCCGGGCCCAGTCATGCGGCGTGGGTCGCCTCCTACCCCGGCGCCGCTCGAACGTAACGTGTGGTCGACCGGGCGGTCAGGAGAAGGCTGGCAGATCATGGATGCTGGTCGAAGAACATCAGCTGAGCTGCGGGGTGGCCAGGGTCGGTTCCGCCGGATCTGGACGGTGGGGTACCAGGTCGGGCGGCCGGGCCGGCGACCCGCCCGGGGAGGTCGCCGGCCCGCTCTGGTTGCGGCGCTGTCTGTCACCGGACCGCCTGGCCGGGACGTCATGCCGGGTACGGGCGCCGCGCCGGCGCCGACAGACATGGCCAGCGGCACCGGAGAGGCGGTCACCGTGGCAGGTGAGATGAGGCGGCTGCTGGAACAGGAGCTGGCCGCCCGGCCGGCCCCACCGATCGGGGATCTGGTCGCCGAGTCGGTACGCCTGGGGCGGCAGCGCCGCAACCGACGGGCCGCCGGCATCGGGATCGCCGCCGCATTGGCGACGGGCGCCGTCCTGCTGGTTCCGGCGGTGGTGGGGGGCGGGCTGCCGGTGCCGGGCGGCGCACCGGCCGACGTCGGTGCGCCGGGCGTCGGTCAGCCGGTGGCACCGGCCTGGTCGGTCACCCCCGGCGCGGATCTGGCCGAGGCGACGAGCATCGAACCTGTGCCGCCGGCCGCCGGGGAGCCGACGGTCCGACCCGGATGTGACGTCAACGGCAGTTCGTCCACCGTCACCGCGCTGCCGGCCGCGCCCACCGAGGTGGCCAACTGTCCGGTCGCTGAGGTGTGGGATCTCGACATACCGCCGGTCGCCGCCGGCACCACCGCACCGGCCACCGCGGCGGGCGCGGTGGAACTGCTCACCCGGCTGCTGCCGGCCGGCCGGACAAGCGGGTACGCCAAGGTCGACCCGGCCGGGTCGGCCGGCGCGGTGGCGGTGCAGCTGCAGCTGGACCGGGGAGACGGGCCCCTGCTGATCCGGTTCTCGGTGTCGCCCGACCAGTTGTCGGAGGAAGCACTGGCGGCAGGCTGCGCCGCCGGCCAGATCTGCTACCCACTGGCCGGCGGCGGCACGGTCATCTTCGACGATGGCGCCGGCACCTGCCTCGGTGGCCGCTCCGTGCGGTACCACCGAGCCGACGGCACCCTGATCCGGCTGGATCTGGCCCGTTGCGGAGGAGGCCCGGCCCGGAGCACACCACTACCGACGGCGTTGACCGGCCAGGAGACCCTCGCCGTCGTCCTCGATCCGCGCTGGGGTACCCGGCTGCCAGCGGACCTGGTACGCGAAGGCGACGTCAGGTTCGGCGAGCTGCCGGTGGCCGGTACCCGTTGACCAGCCGGCCCCGTCGCCCGCACTACTGTTGACCGATGGCCCGTCTGTCGCCAGGTGACCACCGTCCAGAGCGGGACCGCGACCCCGCGGGACGGCCACGCAACGCCCGGCCGCGCGACGAGCTGGGTCGGCCGTTGCCGCCGGGCGCGTCGGGCGTACCGACCATGCCCGACGACCTGGTGCTCACCCCGCACGACGCGCTCGACGAGGCGCAGCGGCTGCTCGACGCCGGCCGGCCGTTCCACGCCCACGAGGTGCTGGAGTCGGCCTGGAAGGCGGCCCCGCCGGTGGAGCGGGAGTTCTGGCGCGGGCTGGCGCAGCTGGCGGTCGGGCTCACCCATGCGCGACGGGGCAACCTGGCCGGTGCGGCGCGGCTGCTGGCCAGGGCCGCGGACCGGATCGCGCCGTACGCCGGGCAGCGGCCGTACGGCGTACCCGTGCCGGATCTGGTGCGGTTCGGCCGGGACACGGCCGACCGGCTCGCCCACGACGGGGCCGTCGACCTCACTGTCCGGCTGCGGGTCGATCCGGGCCACGCGACAACCGCTCGGTGATCTCCCCGGCCGGCACCGGACGGCCGAAGTACCAGCCCTGAGCCTGGTCGCAGCCGAGGGCCACCAGCCGGTCCGCCTGCTCACCGGTCTCCACCGCCTCGGCGGTGACCGTCAGGTTGAGCGCGTGGGCCAGCCGGACCAGCGCGTCAACGATCCGCTCGTCGCGGTCGCCCTCCGGACCGGCGACCCGCATCCCTTCTACGAAGGGACCGGCGAGTTTGAGCACGTGGATCGGCATCCGCCGCAGGTAGGCGAGGTTGGAGTAGCCGGTGCCGAAGTCGTCGATGGCCAACCGGACGCCGAGCCCCGCCAGCCGGCGCAGCGCCGGCAGCGGCTCACCGCCGGAGGCCATCACCGCGCTCTCGGTCAGCTCCAGCTGCAGCAGCTCCGGTGGCAGACCGGTCCGGGTGAGCGCCCCGGCCACCTCCCCGACGAGCTGCGGATCACTGACCTGGCGGGCGGAGATGTTGACGCTGACCACGATCGGGGCCTGCGGGTGCTCGGCCCGCCACCGGCTCGCCTGCCGGCACGCCTGTTCCAGCACCCACCGGCCGAGCCTGACGATCAGCCCGGTCTCCTCGGCGAGGGCGACGAACCGGTCCGGCCTGAGCCGGCCGAGCGTCGGATGCTGCCAGCGGACCAGCGCTTCGACGGCGGCCACCGTCCGGTCGGACAGCCGGGTGATCGGCTGGTACTCGACGACGAACTCGCCACGGTCCAGCGCGGCCGGCAGTGCGGCGGCGAGCGCCGAGCGGGTGGCGTCGCGTGCGCCGCGTACCGGGTCGAAGACGGCCCACCGGCCTCGCCCGTCGGCCTTTGCCCAGTACAGCGTGGTGTCGGCGGCCTTCATCACCTCGGTGGGGGTGGTGCCGGCCGTGGGCGAGGCGACGACCCCGATGCTCGCCGAGACGGTCAGCTGGTGCCCATCGACCTGGATCGGTGCGGCCAGCGCGGACTGGGCGGACTGGGCGACACCGACCAGTTGCGGCGTGCCGGTGCAACGGGTCACCAGGATCACGAACTCGTCGCCGCCCATCCGGGCGACCAGGTGCCCGGCGTCGGCGGCGCTGCCGGCGAGCCGCCGCGCCACCACGGCGAGCAGTTGGTCGCCGATGTCGTGACCGAGCCCGTCGTTGATCGACTTGAACCCGTCGAGATCCAGGAAGCAGACGCCGACCTGTCCGTCCGGGTCGGCCAACGCCTGGGCGAGCCGGTCGAAGAAGAGCACCCGGTTGGGCAGCCCGGTCAGCGGGTCGTGCTCGGCCTGGAAACGCAGCCGCTCCTGCAGCTCGTAGCGGTCGGTGATGTCCTCGACCATCGCGACGGTGAACCGGGGTCGGCCGTCGTCGTGGCGGATCAGCGACACCGCGAGGTCCGTCCAGATCGGTGCGCCGTCCTTGCGGTAGTAACGCTTCTCTACCCGGGCGCGGTCGTGCTTGCCCTCGACAAGTTCGAGGTAGAACTGGTACATGCCGGGCGCGTCGTCCGGGTGGAACAGCTGCCCGACGTTGATCTCCCGCAGTTCCGCGATGGTGTAGCCGAGCATGTCGGCGAACGCCTGATTGACGTCGATGATCCGCCCGTCGAGGTCGGCCAGCCCGATGCCGATCGCCGCGCCGGTGAAGACCGCCCGGAACCGCACTTCGCTGTCCCGCAGCGCCTGCTCGGCCGCGTCCCGGGCGGACCAGGCCGCCTGCCGGATGCTGGACTGCTGGGCAAAGGTCCGGTTGCGCAGTGCCCGGGCGTACTCCTCGGCGAGCCCGCCCTGCAGGTGGCTGATCCGTTCCCGGGCCGGTGCCGACGTCGCCAGCTGCGGTAGCACCAGCGGCAGGAAGCCCTGGCCGAGGGCCTGGACGGTCCAGCCCAGCACGGCCGGTTCGGTCAGGTGGCCCTCCACCAGCCAGCGCCCGACATCCCGGCCGGCCTGGCCGTCGAACGTCCCGGCCAGCACCGCCGCGGCCAGCCGCAGAGTGTGCCCGTGCAGGATGTCGGCGGTCTCGGCGTGGCTCAACGGCAGATAGCCGAGCCCGGCGGCGGCGGTCGCCCAGTCCCGGGCGAAGCGTCGCGCGCCCTCGGGATCGGCACCGCCATCGCCCGTCGCGGACGTCGCCATGGTCAGACCGCGGCGGCGTCCAGGCGGGCGACGCCGCCGAAGGCGCCGAACCGCTCCGGGTGGGCGTCCACGTCGGCGTCGGTGTCCGGCCGCCACAGTGGCAGGTGGACCACCCCCGGTTCGACGATGGTGAAGTCACCGAACATCGCGGCCACCTCGGCTCGCGAGCGCAGCGTGATCTCGGTGTCGGTCCGGGCCGACAACCGCTGCGCGGCCAGCACTTCCGGTGGCTGGTCCTCGTAGGTGGCGTGGGAGATCACCAGGTAGCTGCCGACCGCCGCGGTCGCTCGCAGCCGCCGCAGGACGCCCTGCGGATCGTCGGCGTCGGGCACGAAGTGCGCCACCCCGGCGAGCAGGATGCCGACCGGCCGGGTGAAGTCGACCAGCCCGGTCGCGGCGGCCTGGGCGCAGATCGCCTCCGGTTCGCGCAGATCGGCCTGCAGGACGGCGGCCCGGCCCACCTCGGCCAGGATGCTCCGACTGTGCGCCACGGCCACCGGGTCGATGTCCACATAGACCACGGTGGCCGCCGGGTTGACCGCGTGGGCCACCTCGTGGACGTTGCCCACCGTCGGGATACCGGAGCCGATGTCCAGGAACTGGTCGACGCCGTCGGCGAGCAGCGTCCGCACGGCGCGGCGTAGGAATGCCCGACCGGCCCGCATGGTCTCCGCCAGGTGCGGCGTCATCGCGGCGATCTGCTCGGCGAGTTGACGGTCGACCTCGAAGTTGTGGGCCCCGCCGAGGAAGAAGTCGTAGACCCGGGCGGCGCTGGGACGACTCAGGTCGACTCCGGACGGGACTCCACTGGCCTGCTCCGCCATCCTGCCTCCAGCTCGTTCGCGACGTCCACGTCGGCCCAGGCGTGACGGGCGGGTCGGCACGGGCACCAGCCGTCCGCACCGGGCGCCGGCCAATGCTAACGCCGCGACGGTGGAATGTGCACCGTTGGCAGGTTCACGACATTGCCCTCATCCGGCCCGAGATCCGCCCACCGGATCGACACCATCTCAGCTGGCCGACTCGAGCAGCAGCGAGATACCCTGCCCGACCCCGATGCACATCGTGCAGAGCGCCCGGTCTGCGTCGCGGGCCCCCAGCTCCAGCGCTGCGGTCAGGGCCAGCCGCGCCCCGCTGGCCCCGAGCGGGTGCCCGAGGGCGATCGCCCCACCGTTCGGGTTGACATGCTCCGCGTCGGCCGGCAAACCGAGCTCCCGCAGTACCGCCACCGCTTGCGCGGCGAACGCCTCGTTGAGCTCCACAACATCCACTTCGGACATTTTGACACCCTGTCGACCGAGCAACCGACGGGTGGCCGGTACCGGCCCGATGCCCATCACCCGGGGCTCGACGCCGGCGGTGGCGGCGCCGGCCACCCGGGCCAGCGGGGTGAGTCCGTACCGCCGGATGGCGGCGTCACTGGCCACCAGCAGCGCGACCGCGCCGTCGTTGACCCCGGAGGAGTTGCCGGCGGTCACCGTACCGCCGGAGCGGAACGGCGTCGGCAGAGCAGCCAGCTTCTCCAGCGAAGTCTGCCGGGGGTGTTCGTCGACCGACACGGTCACCGTGCCCTTACGGCCCTGCGGCACCTCGACCGGCACGATCTCGGTGGCCAGTCGGCCGCTCGCCTGGGCCTGGGCGGCCCGCTGCTGGGACCGCAGCGCGAAGGCGTCCTGCGCGGCCCGATCCACGCCGTACTCGGCGGCCACGTTCTCCGCCGTCTCCGGCATCGAGTCGGTGCCCCAGCCGGCCCGCATCAGCGGGTTGACCAACCGCCAGCCGATCGTGGTGTCGTGGATCTCCGCGGTGCGCGCGTACGCCGTGGCCGCCTTCGGCAGCACGAACGGCGCCCGGCTCATGCTCTCCACCCCGCCGGCGACAACCAGGTCCGCCTCGCCGGCTACCACCGAACGGGCGGCGATCGCCACCGCGTCCAGCCCGGAACCGCAGAGCCGGTTCACCGTGGTGCCGCTGGTCCCGGTCGGCAGGCCGGCCAACAGCGCCGCCATCCGGGCCACGTTGCGGTTGTCCTCGCCGGCCTGGTTGGCGCAGCCGAGCACCACGTCGTCGACGGCGTCCCAGTCGACCGAGGGGTGCCGGGCGACGAGTTCGCGGATCACGTGGGCGGCCAGGTCGTCCGGACGCACCGGGGCGAGCGCCCCGGCGTAGCGGCCGAACGGCGTACGCACCCCGGCGACGAGATAGGCGACGGGCATCTCGGTCCTCCTCGGAAGGGCGGAAAGGGTCAGGGCCGGCCGGCCTGGGCGGGTGGTCGCTGCCCCCGCTTGGCCGCCTGGATCTGCTCGTAGACGTGCCCGCGCAGCTGGGTGAAGCGCGGCTCGGCGCGGGTGTGCAGCTGGTCGCGGTCGTCCGGCAGGTCGATCCGCAGGCTCTCCTGCACCACGGTCGGCGACGAGGACAGGATCAGCACCCGCTGCCCCAGGTAGACCGCCTCGTCGATGTCGTGGGTGACGAACAGGATGGTCACCCCGAGCCGCTGCCACAGCTGGCGGATCAGGTCCTCCAGGTCCGCGCGGGTCTGGGCGTCGACCGCCGCGAACGGCTCGTCCATCAACAGCACATCCGGCTGGTACGCGACCGCGCGGGCGATCGCCACCCGCTGCTGCATGCCGCCGGACAGCTGCCACGGATAGGCGTTGTGGGTGTCGGCCAGACCGACGGCGGCCAGCGCCTCGTCGACCAGTTCCCGGCGCTTGCCCCGGGCGATGCGCTTCTGCCGCAGCGGCAGCTCGACGTTGTCCCGCACGCTCATCCACGGGAACAGACTGCGCCCGTACTCCTGGAAGACGACCGCCATGCCGGGCGGCGGCCCGGTGATCGGCCTACCGCGCAGCCGGACCTCGCCGGAGGTCGGCGGCAGCAGCCCGGCCATGCACTTGAGCAGGGTGGTCTTGCCGCAGCCGGAGGGGCCGACCAGGCAGACCAGGTCGCCGTCCTCGATGGTGAAGGTGAGGTCGCGCACCGCCTCGACCTGGCGCTGCCGCCCGTCGTAGACCTTGCGCAGGCCCTGGACATCGAGCATGGGCTCGTTACCTCTCTGTCGTTTCCGGCGCCGCCACGTCGGCCGGCCGCGCCGGGCAGCGGATCATGTGCCGCGCTGTGCCTGGCGCAGGCCGTGGTACCAGGCCAACGCCCGCATCTCGACGAAGCGGAAGAGCACCGACAGGGCGAAGCCGAGCAGACCGAGCAGCAGGATGCCGGTCCACATCTGCGGGATCGCGAAGGTGCGCTGGAACTGCACGATGGTGAACCCGAGACCGTTGCTGGCCGCGAACATCTCGCTGATCACCATCAGGATGATGCCGATCGACAGTGCCTGGCGCATGCCGGCGGCGATCTGCGGGCTGGCCGCCGGCAGCACCAGGTGCCGCAGCCGGGCCGGGCCGTTGAGGCCGTAGGAGCGGGCCGTGTCGGAGAGCACCTCGTCGGTGGCGCGCACGCCCTCGACGGTGTTGAGCAGGATCGGCCAGACGCAGCCGGCCGCGATCACCACGATCTTCATGGTGTTCTCGATGCCGGCGAAGAGCATGATGATCGGCACCAGCACCGGCGGCGGGATGGCCCGGAAGAACTCCAGCACCGGTTCCAGCGTGGCCCGCACGGTACGGATGCTGCCGACCAGTACGCCGAGCGCGACGCCGACGAACACCGCCACCGCGTAACCGGCGGCCAGCCGCAGCAGGCTGGGCAGCACGTCGGCCCGCAGGCGCTCGACGGTCCAGGTCTCGGCGAAGGAGCCGAGGATCCTGCTCAGCGGCGGCGCGTAGAAGCTGGTGCTACCGGCGCTGCTGAACCACCAGACGGCGAGCAGTACGGCCGGCAACGCGACGACCAGCCCGGCCCGCTTCAGCACCCCGGCCGCCCTCACACGATCACCTCGCCGCGCATCGACTGGTGCCAGGACAGTGCCCGCCGCTCGACCGCGCGGGCGATCAGGTTGATCCCGACGCCGAGCAGTCCGGTGACCACCACCAGGGCGTACATCAGGTCAACGGCGCCGGAGGTCTGCGCGACCGCGATCCGGCTGCCCAGCCCGGGAGCGCCGATGACCAGTTCCGCGGTGATCGCCAGCACCAGGGCGACGGCGGCGGCGAGCCGCACACCGGTCATCACGTACGGCAGCGAGGTCGGCCAGACGACGTGGCGGATTCGGGCCCACCGGCCGAGGCCGTAGCTGCGGGCGGTCTCGTCGGCGACCGGGTCGACGTCCTGTACGCCGTACAGGACCTGGACCAGCACCTGCCAGAACGCTGCGTAGACGACCAACAGCAGGGTGGATTCGAGGCCGGTGCCGTAGAGCAGCACGGCGAGCGGGATCAGCGCGACCGACGGGATCGGCCGCAGGAACTCGATGGTCGAGGCGGTGACCGCGCGCAGGGCCGGCACCGAACCGATGACCACGCCGAGCGCGATGCCGGCGATGACCGCGATGGCCAGGCCGATCGCCCAGCCGGTCAGCGTGTCACGGAGTGCCGACCAGAAGGCACCGTCGCCGAGCAGCTCGACCAGGGCGGCGAGGATCTCGGTGGCCGGCGGCAGGTAGCGCGCCGAGACGAGCGGGGTCGACGGGAGGACCTGCACCAGGACCAGCAGGCCGGCCAGGCCGGCGACGCCGAGCAGCGCTGTCGGTGGTCGGCGTCGCCGGCTGGGTGCGGCCCGGTGGGCTGTTGCTGACGTGCCCCGGTCGGGGCCGGCGGAGCCGGCCCCGACCGGGGTGTTGTCGACCGCTGTCACGGCAGCAGCGCGTCCAGATCGGGCTCGGACTCGAAGACACCGTCGGCGAGACCGAGCTCGGCGACCCGCTCGATCGACGCCCGGTTGATCTCGGCCGGCCACATCGGCAGCGTCATCGCGTCCAGGATCGCCTGGTCGATGTCGGTGTAGCTGCGCAGCACTGTGCGCACCTCGTCGGGGTGCGCGTTGGCGTAGGACAGCGACTCGGCCATCGCCTCCTGGAACCGCGCAACCAGGTCGGGGTTCTCCTGGGCGAGCTTGGTGCTGGTGAAGTAGACCGCGACGGTCAGGTTCGGGGCGGTGTCGACGAAGTTCCAGGCGACGACCCGGCCACCGGCGTCCTTGGCGATGGCGAGCGACGGCTCGACCATCCAGGCGGCGTCGACCTGGCCGCCCTCGACGGCGGCCGGCATCTGCGGGAACGCCATCTCGACGAACTCGATCTCGTCCGGGTTGCCACCGGCCTTGCGTACCGACTCGCGGACGCTGGTGTCGCCGATGTTCTTCAGCGTGTTCACCGCGACCTTCTTGCCCGCCAGGTCGGCGGCGGTCTGGATCGGGCTGTCCCCACGGACCACCACGCCGCCGAAGTCGGCCTCGGGGTTGCCGGTCGAGGCCACACCGTTGGCCACGATCTGTACCGGCACGTCGGCTGTCTGCGCGGTGAGCAGCGAGGTCACGTTGCTGAAGCCGAACTGGAACTGCTCACTGACCACGCCGGGGACGATGGCGGCACCACCTTGACCGCTCTCCATGGTCAGGTTGATGCCGCGCTTGGTGAAGAAGCCTTTCTCCTCACCGAGGTAGATCGGCGCGACGTCGACGATCGGGATGATGCCGACGGTGACGTCGGTGACCTCTTCGGTGCCGCCGGCCTCGTCGGTGGACGAGTCGGAACCACAGGCGGCGGTGACCAGCAGCGCGGCAGCCAGGGTGAGGGCGACGAGGGGCCGTCGCATGGGACCTCCAGGGGGATGGGTTCGAGGTTGAGCCGGTCAGGGGTGTTCGCTGACCGAACGGTGGTTCTTATGATGAACGTACGACCCAGCGAGGGCCCACGTCAATGTCACATATCGGAAGAGTCCCTGCCAATCTGGCAGGTGGAGGGAGCGTCGTGCGAACCCAGGTTGGCATCATCGGAGCGGGACCAGCGGGTTTGATGCTCGCCCACCTGCTGCGTCTCGAGGGTATCGACTCGGTCGTGCTGGAGACCCGCGGGCGGGCGTACGTGGAGAGCCGGGTCCGGGCCGGGGTGCTCGAACACGACACGGCGCAACTGCTCGCCGACACCGGCGTCGGCGCCCGGATGCGCCGCGAAGGACTCGTGCACACCGGCCTTGAGCTGCGCTTCGAAGGCGTCAGCCGGCGGATCGACCTGGCCGCGCTGACCAGCGGTCGAGGGATCACCGTCTACGGTCAGCAGGAGGTGGTGAAGGACCTGATCGCCGCCCGGCTGGCAGCCGGCGGCGAGATCCTGTTCGATGTCACCGACGTCGAGCTGGCCGGGATCGACAGCGATGTCCCGGTCATCAGGTTCGCGCACGAGGGCACGATACGCGAACTGAACTGCCTGGTGGTTGCCGGATGTGACGGTTTCCACGGGGTCTCCCGGGGCAGCATCCCCGCCTCGGCCCGACGCACCGTCGAGCACACGTACCCGTTCAGCTGGCTCGGGGTGCTGGCCCAGGCCGCCCCCTCGGCGCACGAGCTGATCTACGCCCAGCACGAACGCGGCTTCGCCCTGCACAGCATGCGCAGCCCCGAGGTGACCCGGCTCTACCTCCAGGTGCCCAACCGGACCGAATCGAGCGACTGGCCGACCGCGCGGATCTGGGACGAGCTGCACACCCGGCTGGCGACCAACGACGGCTTCACCCTGCAGGAGGGCCCGATCCTGGAGCAGGGGGTGACCCCGATGCGAAGCTTCGTTACCGAACCGATGCGCTACGGCCAGCTGTTCCTGGCCGGCGACGCGGCGCACATCGTGCCGCCGACCGGCGCGAAAGGGCTGAACCTGGCGGTCGCCGACGTCCGCTTCCTGGCCGAGGCGCTGACCACCTGGTTCCGTCAGGGACGCGGGACCGGGCTGGACGAGTACTCGGCCCGGTGCCTACGCCGGATCTGGCGGGTCCAGCACTTCTCCTCCTGGATGACCGGGCTGCTGCACCGGCCCGCCGACGCCGACGAGTTCAGTCACCGGCTCCAGGTGGCCCAGTTGGAGTACGTGACGACCTCCACCGCGGCGGCGACCACCCTGGCGGAGAACTACGTGGGACTACCGCTGGACTGGAGCAGCCGCGTTGACACGCCGGTGACCCCGACCGTACCGTTCGCTTAGCGAACTTTTGTTCATCACACGCACCGGGGATGATGCATGGCTGAAATTTCCTCGCTGGCGGGCGGTGTCGCCGACCTGGTCCACGACGGCGACAGCGTCGCCCTGGAGGGATTCACCCACCTGATCCCGACCGCGGCCGGGCAGGAGATCATCCGGCAGGGCCGACGCGACCTCACGCTGATCCGGATGACCCCGGACGTCGTCTACGACCAGCTGATCGGCGCCGGCTGCGCCAAAAAGCTGATCTTCAGCTGGGCCGGCAACCCCGGGGTGGGTTCGCTGCACCGGTTCCGCGACGCGGTACAGCGCGGCTGGCCCCGTCCGCTGGAGATCGAGGAGCACAGCCACGCCGGGATGGCCAACCGGTACGTCGCCGGCGCCGCCGGCCTGCCGTTCGCCGTACTCCGCGGCTACGTCGGCACCGACCTCGCCGACCGCACCCCGACCATCGCGCCCATCACCTGTCCGTTCACCGGCGAAGTGCTCACCGCCGTACCGGCGCTCAACCCCGACGTCGGCATCGTGCACGCCCAACGCGCCGACCGGCACGGCAACGTGCAGATCTGGGGCATCACCGGGGTCCACAAGGAGGTCGTACTGGCGTCCGCACGGTCCCTGGTCACCGTCGAGGAGATCGTCGACGAGCTGACCCCCCGACCCGGCGCCGTGGTGCTGCCCGGCTGGGCGGTCACCCGGGTCGCCGAGGTGCCCGGCGGGGCGCACCCGTCGTACGCGATGGACTACAGCGACCGGGCCAACGACTACTACCAGCAGTGGGACGAGATCAGCCGGGACCGGGACACCTTCACCCGCTGGCTCGACGAACACGTCCTGGCCGCGGCGGGGACCGACGCGACGTACGGTGGTGCGGAATGAACGAGCCGCAAGCCGTCGAGGGGTTCACCCGCGACGAGATGATGACCGTCGCCGCCGCCCGGGCGCTGCGCGACGACGCCCGCTGCTTCGTCGGCATCGGCCGGCCCAGCACCGCGGCCAACCTGGCCCGGCGGACCCACTCCCCCGACCTGGTGCTGGTCTACGAGTCCGGCACCATCGGCGCCAAGCCCGGCCGGCTGCCGCTGTCCATCGGCGACGGGGTGCTCGCCGAGACCGCCGACACGGTCGTGTCGGTGCCGGAGATCTTCAACTACTGGCTGCAGCCCGGCCGGATCGACGTCGGCTTCCTCGGTGCCGCGCAGATAGACCGGTACGCCAACATCAACACCACGGTGATCGGCGACGACTACACCGACCCGTTGGTACGGCTGCCCGGCGCGGGCGGAGCACCGGAAATCGCCGCCTCGTGCGGCGAGGTGATCGTCATCGTGCCGCAGAGTCGGCGTACGTTCGTCGACCGGGTCGACTTCGTCACCTCGGTCGGCTTCGGCGCGGGCCCCGGCGACCGGCAACGCCTCGGCCTGCGCGGACGAGGTCCCACCCTGGTCATCACCGACCTCGGCATGCTGCGCCCGGACCCGGACACCTGCGAGCTGACCCTCACCCAGCTGCACCCCGGAGTGGGTGTCGAGCAGGCCGTGGCGGCCACCGGCTGGCCGCTGAAGGTCGCCGCCGACCTGACGACCACCGACGAACCCACCCCGCAGGAGCTGGCCGCCCTGCGCCAGCTGCTGAACCCCTGACCCCGGCGGGGACAGCTGACCAAGGAGGCACCGCCATGCCCGACACCACGCCCGTACGGGCCGACCGCCCAGGCGGACTGCTCCTGCCGCGCTACCGACGCGACGACACCGCCGTGCACCCGCCGCTGCTCTCCCCCGACTACAAGTCCACCGTGCTGCGTGCCCCCGCCCAGTCGCCGGTGCTGCTCCCGCAGACGCTCACCGAGATCACCGGCCCGCTGCTCGGCGAGGGCCGGGTCAGCGCGACCGACGCCGACCTGAGCCGCAGCGGCGACGGCGAAGCCCAGGGGCAACGGATCATCGTGCACGGCCAGGTCCGCGACAGCGACGGCCGACCGGTGCCGGACACCCTGGTGGAGGTCTGGCAGGCCAACGCCGGCGGGCGCTACCTGCACAAGCTCGACCAGCACGACGTACCGCTCGATCCGCACTTCACCGGCGTCGGCCGGGCGATGACCGACTCGATGGGCCGCTACCGGTTCGTCACCATCAAGCCCGGCGCCTACCCGTGGCGCAACCACTCCAACGCGTGGCGGCCGGCGCACATCCACTTCTCGCTGTTCGGCCGGGCCTTCACCCAGCGACTGGTCACCCAGATGTACTTCCCCGACGACCCGCTGTTCCCCTACGATCCGGTCTTCAACTCGATCCCCGACCCGGCCGCCCGGCAACGGCTGATCGCCAGCTTCGACCTGGCCAACACGGTCGAGGAATGGGCGCTCGGCTTCCGGTTCGACATCGTGCTGCGCGGCACCGAGGCGACCCCGATGGAGGAATCATGACCATCAGCGTGACCGCGTCGGACTGGGACCAGCAGACCGGGCTGACCCCGGCGCAGACCGTCGGACCGTACCTGGGGATCGGCCTGCCCTGGCCGGACGGGCCGTTCGTGGTCGACGAGACCGACCCGGCGGCGATCTGGCTGCGTGGCCGGCTCCTCGACGGCGCCGGCGACCCGGTGCCGGACGGTCTGATCGAGACCTGGCAGGCTGACCCGCAGGGCCGGTTCGACCACCCGGACGATCCGCGCGGCGCGGTGGCCGGGTTCCGCGGCTTCGGCCGCTGCCCCACCGACGGGACCGGCGGGTGGGCGGTACGCACCCGCAAACCGGGGCCGGTACCTGGATTGGACGGACAGCCGCAGGCCCCGCACATCGCCGTGTCGGTGTTCGCCCGGGGGTTGCTGCACCGCGTCGTCACCCGGATCTACTTCCCGGACGAGGCCGACGCGAACGCCGCCGACCCGGTGCTGGCCGGGCTGCCGCAGGCCCGACGCGGCACGGTGATCGCGGCCGCCGAGCCGGACGGCTACCGGTTCGACATCCGACTGCAGGGCGAGCATGAAACCGTTTTCTTCGCCGTCTGACCCGGAGTCCACCATCGACGATCCCGAGCCGGTCGGTCTGTTCGACCCGTTGCTCGCCGCCGGCGGGGTCCGGGCCGCCGTCGACGACCGGGCCTGGCTGCGCGCCATGCTCGACGCCGAAGCGGCGTTGGCCCGCGCCCAGGCGGCCGGCGGGTCGGTGCCGTCGGCCGCCGCCGAGGCGATCACCGCCACCGCCCGCGACCACCGGTTCGACCCGGCGGCGATCGGCGCGGGTGCGACCGGCGCCGGCAACCCGGTGGTGCCGCTGGTCGCCGCGTTGCGCGCCGCCGTCGGGCCGGACAGCGCCCGGTACGTGCACGCCGGGGCCACCAGCCAGGACATCCTGGACACGGCCGCAATGCTGGTGGTCCGCCGGGCGCTGGGTCCGCTGCTGGACGACGTACGGCGGGCCGCCGCGGCCGCCGCCCGACTGGCCGAGACGCACCGGGACACTCTGCTGCCCGCCCGGACCCTGCTGCAGCAGGCGCTGCCGACCACCTTCGGGCTGGTCGCCGCCGGCTGGCTGACCGCGCTGGACACCGCCGCCCGCCGGCTGGGCACCGTCCGGGACGAGGTCCCCGCCGTCCAGCTCGGTGGCGCCGCCGGCACCCTCGCCGCGTTCGGTGCCGACGGCCCGGCCCTGGTCGACCGGCTCGCCACCGAGCTCGACCTGGCCGCCCCGCAGCTGCCCTGGCACACCGACCGGAGCCGGCTGGCCGACCTGGCCGGCGTGCTCGGCGGCACCGCCGGCAGCATCAGCAAGATCGCCCGCGACGTCACGCTGCACGCCCAGACCGAGGTCGCCGAGCTGGCCGAGGAACGCCCCGGCGGTTCGTCGACCCTGCCGCACAAAAGCAACCCGGTCGCCGCCGTCACCGCCGTCGCCTGCGCCGGTCAGGTCCCCGGGCTGGTCGCCACCCTGCTGGCCGCGATGACCCAGGAGCACCAGCGGGCGGCCGGCGGCTGGCACGCCGAGTGGCGGACGCTACGCAGCCTGCTGGAGTCGGTCGGCTCGGCCGCCTACTGGCTGCGAACCTGCCTGGAAGGGCTGCGGGTGGACGCCGTACGGATGCGGGTCAACCTCGACCTGACCGGCGGGGCGCTGCTCGCCGAGCGGGTCAGCGGGGCGCTGGCCGGGCAGCTCGGCCGGCACCGGGCCAACGAGATCGTCAAGGTAGCGGTCACCGGCGGTCCCGCCGCCGGGCTGGCCGAGCGGCTGGCCGCCGACCCACAGGTCAGCGCGGTGCTCACCCGGGCCCAGCTGGACGAGTTGCTCGACCCGGCCGGCTACCTCGGTGCGTACCGCGAACTGATCGACCGGGCGCTGCGCGATCACCACAGCCGACCGACCCAGGAGGACCGCTGATGACCACCGACATTCACCCGGTGGCGGTCGACCACGAGATCGTCGGACCCGACGGTGCGCCGGTGGTGCTGCTGGCCAACTCGCTGGGCAGCACCCGGGCGATGTGGGATCCGCAGGTGCCGGTGCTCACCGGCGCCGGGCTGCGGGTGCTGCGCTACGACACGAGAGGGCACGGCCGCTCCCCGGTACCGCCCGGTCCGTACAGACTGGACGATCTCGGGGCCGACGTGCTCGCCCTGCTCGACCGCCTGGAGCTGGACCGGGTCCACGTGGCCGGGGTGTCCCTCGGCGGGATGACCGGGATGTGGCTGGCCGGACACGCCGCCGCCCGGGTCGACCGGTTGGTGCTCTGCTGCACCTCGGCGCTGCTCGGCCCGGCGCAGGCGTGGGCCGACCGGGCGGCCACGGTGCGGGCCGAGGGCACCGGGGTGGTGGCCGACACGGTGGCGGCCCGCTGGTTCACCCCCGGGTTCGCCGCCCGGCGACCCGACGTTTTCGCCGCCGCCCGCGAGATGATCGCGGCCACCCCGGCCGAGGGGTACGCCGGCTGCTGTGTCGCGATCGGACAGATGGACCTGACCGGGCTGCTGCCGAGGATCGCCGCGCCGACCCTGGTGATCGCCGGCGCCGACGACCCGGCCACCCCGCCCTCGCACAGCGAGACGATCGTCGCGGGCATCCCCGACGCCACCCTGCAGATCGTCGCCGACGCCGCGCACCTGGCCAGCGTCGAGCAGGCCGATCAGGTGTCCGAGTTGATCCTGACGCATCTCACCGGACAGGAGGTGACCGGCGATGCCGACCGATCCGCCGGTTGACGCCACGACTCCGTCGCCCGGCCCTCGGGCCGCACCGTCGTCGTCGGATCCGAGGTATGACGCCGGGATGGCGGTACGCCGAGCGGTCCTCGGCGACGCGCACGTGGACCGGGCGGTCGCCAACACGACCGAGTTCACCGCCGACTTTCAGGACTTCATCACCCGGTACGCGTGGGGCAGCGTCTGGACCCGCGACGGGCTGGACCGGCGGACCCGCAGCTGCGTCACGCTCGCCGTACTGACCGCCCTGCACTGCACCGACGAGCTGGCGATGCACGTGCGGGCCGCGCTGCGCAACGGGTTGACCGCGCAGGAAATCAACGAGGTGCTGCTGCACACGGCGGTCTACGCGGGTGTGCCGGCCGCGAACAGCGCGTACGCGGTGGCACAGCGGGTGCTGGCCGAGAGCCCGGGACCGGATGGTCGGATCTCCGACAGCGAAGCAAGATCATCGGCGGATCCGGGCACCGTGGAACCCGGTTAGGGTTCGGCGACCATCACCACAGGAGAGTTATGAGCGAGCACGGGCGGGAAACTCATTTCGTGCAGTCGTTGGAGCGCGGCCTCGCCGTGATCCGCGCATTCGACGCCCAGCATCCTGAGTTGACACTCAGCGAGGTGGCCCGGATCTGCGACCTGACCCGCGCCGCCGCCCGCCGGTTCCTGCTCACCCTGGTCGACCTCGGCTACGTCCGCACCGACGGACGGATGTTCTCGCTCACTCCCCGGGTGCTGGAGCTGGGCTACGCCTACCTGTCCAGCATCTCGCTGCCCGAGGTCGCCGAGCCGCACCTGGAACGGCTGGTCGCCCAGGTGCACGAGTCGTCGTCGGTGTGCGTGCTGGACGGCGACTCCATCGTCTACGTGTCCCGGGTGCCGACCTCGCGGATCATGACAGTGTCGATCAACGTCGGGACCAGGTTCCCGGCGTACGCCACCTCCGTCGGCCGGGTGCTGCTGGCGCACCTGCCCGAGGAAGAGGCGGTCGCCCGGCTGGAGCGCAGCCGGCTGGACCGGCTCACCTCCCGTACCGCCCACACCATGGCGGCATTGCGGGCGGAGCTGGACCGGGTCCGCGCCCAGGGCTACGCCATCGTCGACCAGGAGTTGGAGGAAGGTCTGCGGTCGGTGGCGGCACCGATCCGGGACCGGGCCGGCAAAGTGGTCGCTGCGGTGAACATCTCGGTGCACGCCAGCCGCAACACCGTCGAGTCGATCCGCCGCGAACTGCTGCCGCACCTGCTGGCCACCGCCGCCAAGATCGAGGCCGATCTGCGGATCGCCGCGCCGGGTCGGGCCACCCGGCTGCCCGGCGCCTGACCGCGCCGCACCCGCCGTACCCGCCGAACCGGTGACCGGGCCGGACCGGGGCCGGGGACCCCGTCGAAACGGCCCGTCCGGGACCTTCGGCCCAATGCCGGCGCAGCGCCGGGCGGCCACTGTTGAGGTATGGGCTCAACCACCGGGCTTCCCGAGCCGATCCGGTCCCGCCCGTGGACGGTACGGGTGGCGGCCGGCCTGCTGATCTTCGTCGGCGTCACGGCGGTCGGCGGCGGCGTGGAGATGTGGCTGTACCCGTACGGCAACGAATTCGTGCGTACGGAATGGCTCCGTGACCTGCCGTTGATCGACACCTGGCGGCTACCCGGGCTGGTGCTGGGGGCCGGTCTCGGTCTCGGCGCGCTGGTCAGCGCGTTCGGGCTGCTGCGCAGACCACGGTGGCGCTGGCTCGCCCCGGTGCAACGGGTGACCGGCCGGCACTGGTCGTGGGCCGCCACCGGGGTGTCGGGGATCGCGCTCGGCGGATGGATCCTGCTGGAGGTCGTCCTGCTGCCGCAGCGGTCGATCATCGAGGCGCTCTACGGCATCCTGGCGGCCGGGCTCGTCGGGCTGTGCTCGACCGCGTCGCTGCGGCGCTCGCTGGCGCTGACCCCGGACCGCGACGTCGCGCCCGGTCAGCAGGTAGGGCAGGCCGCGCCGGAGCGTGGACTCCCCGACCGGCGGCGACTGCTCCGCCGGGAGCGGGTTCTCATCGGGCTCGAAACGTTCCTCGCCGTCAGCGCGGTCGGCGGTGCCGTTGGGCTGACCACCGGCGGCATGGACCTCGGGCCCGTCACCGCTGACCTGCCGTTTGCCTCTCCGGTGCTGGCCGGCGCCGCCCTGGCGGCGGTCAACGGGGTCCTGCCCGGCGTCGTGGTGGTCGCCGCGGTCAGCCGGCGGTCGTGGGCACCGCTCGGCCACCTCGTCGTCGGGGCCGCACTGGTCCTGTGGATCGTCGTCCAGGTCGCCGTCATCGGTCCGGTCTCCTGGCTCCAACCCGTCTTCCTCGGGTACGGCCTGGCCGTTGTCGGCCTCGCACTCCGACTGCCGCTGCGCCCAACGGTCGGCGCCGCAGAGACGCCAGCCCGCGTCGTACCCGGGCGGTAGCCTCGCTGCGGTCGCCGACGGCGGGAGCCGGGGGGACCGGAGCCGAGAGGACAGGAGGAGTGCGATGACTCGGGAGGACGTCACAAGCTTCGTCGACCGGGACCTGCGGGGTGCCCGGTTCAACCGGTCGACGCTGGCCGGCGCGGTGATGCGCGGCGTCGACGTGCGCGGGCTGGACATCGACGCGCCGTGGCTTGCCGACGGCGCGCTGCTGGTCAACGGGGTCGACGTCGTGCCGCTCGTCGAGGCCGAACTCAACCGGCGGTTCCCCGGGCGTGAGCTGATGCGGGCCGAGGATCCGGACGGTCTGCGCACGGCGTGGAGGGCACTCGAACTGGCGTGGGCGGCCGCGGTTGACCGTATTCCGTCCTTGCCCGAGGGTGCCGTCGACGTCTCGGTCGACGGTGAGTGGTCCTTCGCGCAGACGCTTCGCCACCTCGTGTTCGCCACCGACGCCTGGCTCGGCAAGGCGATCCTGCGCCTGCCTCAGCCCTTCCACCCGCTCGGCCAGCCCCACGCCGAGTACGAGTTGGACGGCTTCGACATGTCGATCTTCGCGACGGAGAAGCCGGCCCTCACGGTGGTGCTCCAGCTACGTGCCGAGCGGCAGGCCATGGTCCGGGAGTTCCTCACCACCGTCACGGCGGACCTGCTCGCCGAGCCCCGACCGAGCGCGTGGTCACCCGAGCACGACGTGTCCGTCCTGCACTGCCTTCACGTGATCCTCGACGAGGAGTGGTCGCACCTGCGGTACGCGCTGCGTGACCTCGACGTGCAGGGTTGAGGTTGCCGACACGGAGTTGACGACTCGACGTACCGCTCCGCCCTTCCGCCTGCTGTCGCGAAACGGTGGGTACCGGAGTGAACGGCCGTGCCGGGACGACCGCGGTCAAGCCGACCAGTAGGTTGTCCGGGTGGCAGGGCTGAGGACGACGCGGGTGCAGATCTGGACCGACGGCGCGTGCAGCGGCAATCCGGGGCCGGGCGGTTGGGGCGCCCTGCTGCGCTACGGCGAGGCCGAGAAGGAACTGTGCGGCGGTGAGGCCGGCGCGACGACGAACAACCGGATGGAACTCACCGCCCCGATCCGGGCGCTGGCCGCGCTGACCCGGGCGTCCACCGTCGACCTGTACACCGACAGCACGTACGTCCGTAACGGTGTCCTGTCGTGGATGGCGAACTGGAAACGCAACGGCTGGCGTACGAAAGCCGGCGAGCCGGTCAAGAACGAGGATTTGTGGCGGGAGCTCGACGCCGCCGTCGCCCGTCACCACGAGGTCGTCTGGCACTGGGTGAAGGGCCACGCCGGTCACGTGGAGAACGAGCGCGCCGACCGGCTCGCCGCTCGCGGTCAGCGGGAGGCGCTGGAGGCCGCCGGCGTCCCGGTGCCGCCGGTGCCGCAGCCGCGCCGCCGAGCGACACCGCGCCGCAGCTGACCGCCGTGTGTCGGTGGACGGTGGCAGGGTAGGCGTCATGACGATCGAAGTCCGCCCGGCGACGGTGTTCGAGGACGTCGCGACTGTCGTCGGCCCGAAGCGACCGGACGCGAACGTGTGCTGGTGCCTGAGCTACCGCATCGGCTCGAAGGAAAACCTGCTGCTGCGCGGACCGATGCGCGGTGAGCGGGTGCGCGAACTCGTCGGACTCGATCCACCTCCCGGAGTACTCGCCTACGACGGCGACGAGGTCGTCGGCTGGGCGGCGGTGCACCCGCGAGCCGCAACGAGCTTCGCGCGCAACAGGCGGATCCCGCACATCGACGATCTCGATGTGTGGAGCGTGTGGTGCTTCCGGGTTCGGCCGGGCCACCGCAAGCGGGGTGTCGTGCACCACCTGCTCGCCGGTGCCGTCGCCTTCGCCCGCGAGCGCGGCGCGCCAGCGATCGAGGGTTACCCCGTCGACAACAGTGGCGAAAAGGTGGACCTCACGATGGCCTATGTCGGTACCCGCGCGGCCTTCGAGCACGCCGGTTTCGTGAAGGTAGCCGACACCGCCTCGGTACTCGCCGGGTTCGCGCGGGTGCTCATGCGGCTCGATCTGCGGTGACGTCGATCGCCGGCCGGACGGCTCAGGCCGTCAGCGAAGTGTCCGTGCCGGCTCCCGGGAGCCCAGGGTGTGTCCGACGACGTGGCGCCAACCGTGATGGTCGACAAAGACAATCTGTGCCTGCTTCAATCCGCCGACCCACCGCGCGCTCACCGTCCCCATGCGAGGACCCATGGGATGCAGCAGGACGGGAACCCGGGCAGCCCGTGCAGCGTCGAATGCGAGAGGTAGTACTCGTGTAGTGAGGAGAAGCGTAGTGCCCAGCAAGACTAGAATCTTGGCCTTGGTTGTCGCCGTGGTGCTGGCCGCTACTGGGTGCGCCGTGGGAGACGACGTTGGTGGGGCCAGGCCTGACCAAGCTGCGGAGCAGGTAGAGGATTTGCTGCGCACGAGGTACGCACGATGGTATGCGGGTATCATATTGGATGAGCCCGCCGGGACGATGACCGTCTATCGTAAGCCGGGCAGCGATCTCGACGTGGTGGTCCGGAATCGGTTCGCCAACGTCGACATCCGATTCGCGGACGCCCGGCTCTCGGAGCAGGAGATGCTGGTGTTGACCGAGCAGGTCATGGCCGATGTGGAGTACTGGCGCAGCGAAGGTATCGCTGTTTCTGGCGCGGGTCCGTCGCCCGACGGCTCAGCTGTGCTGGTGATGACGGTGGATGGGGCAGCAGGTGAGGCGGAGAGACTATCTGACCATTATCGGAAGCCAATCGTGGTGGAACGGGGCTCGGCTGAGTTCGCGCCTTTCTCGGTCGGTCCGGACGGAATTCCGTCCGGACCGACCAGTAGCTGAACGATAATGTCAGGGGGTGAGGAAGTTCACACTGAGCCGGGAAAGTTGCTCGTTGATGTCGACGTACCACCACTTCCACGAGCATTGCCGGGAGTTGGGATCGTTGATGTCTCCGCTGGGTACTCCGCTGCAGGGCACAATTTCGTCGCGGTTCGCCGAGCGTAGGCTGATGATGCCGCGGGCCGTGCCGCTGTTGCCGGACTGCACATAGACCGGGCCGCCGCTGTCGCCGTTGCCGACAGCGGCGACGCGGTTCGCGCCCTCAGCTCGGACCAAGCCTCAAATCGTGGGTCCGCCGATGGGCGTGAGGGTCTGGTTGAGCGCTTGGACGGTCCAGCCGCAGGCGGAGCCGGAGAAGGATCCACCGGAGCAGACGAGGTTGCCGACGTGGTTGGTGGACGCAGCGCTGATGTTGCGACCCGTGTTGGTGTCGCCGCTGGCGAAGGATGGGCCCTCGTACACGCTGTAGCCAGCGTTGGTGAGGATCAGCATGCCGTCGTACTCGACCGTCGTGTTGGAGAGGGTATTGCCGATCACGGTGCCGTTGCCCGTTCGCCATTGCCCAGCACCGCAATGCGCCGCAGTGAGCAGGTAGCGGGCTGCGCCGTTGTTGCCCCGTACACCGAAGCCTGAGGTACAGGCACCGCCATTCAGGATGAGCGCGCCACCCCAGTAGGGCTGGGTGTCCGCGAACCGGGTCGTAAATTCGGCGGGCGACTCGAGCGACACGTCCAGTTTCACGCTACCGGTTAGCTCGTCAGACACCTGGCGCAGATCGGTAGATGCGCGCCTGTCGCCGTCGGCCAGTGTGACACCGACGCCAAGGCTGTTGCCGTCCGGGGCCGGGCCGACGAGCACGACGCGGCCAGACGAGAATTGTTGTCCCGCGAGACGGTCAGCCTCCTTTTCGAGGATGTGCAGCGAGTAGGCTGCGGCCCGCACCTCGACGTCAATTCCAGCCCGGCGCACCTTCGCGATAACGATCTCGACCGCCGTTGTCAGCTCACCGTGCCAGTAAACAGTCAGGGTGTTGGCGGCGGGATCAACTCGGTCACCAGCGAAACCCGACAGAGCCAGGTCGCCGGCTGCCACCCGGATGGCGTCAGCCGCATCGTTGAGTTTCTCCTGGCGAGCGAAGAGCTGGGCGTACTTGTGCGCTTCGTCTGTGGCCGGTTCTATCGCCGGCGCGATGTCAGACACCTCCGACTTCCCAGGCTCTGCCGAGGCTGGCGCAGGCACGGCTGCGACCAACGCGACGATGATGCCCGCTACCAAGATGCTTCTGATCTTGCTCACAGATGCTCCCATCTCGGTAACGACATGCAAGCACGACCTTACCGGCAGTTATCGATACATTCAAACCTCTCAACTGATCTACTGATCGAGGCTGGTCGGGCTGCAGACAGACCTCGTGCGGCCCTGCCGGCCGGGTCATCTGGCGCCTGCTTCGCGGGTCCTACCCGGCCGCGCGACTTCTCGCAGCCGATCAGGATCATGCTCCTCGTCTTCGTCAACGCGATGACCCGGCTGGGTGTCGACTACGTCAACATCTACCGGCCGGCACGACTGGACCCAGAGGTGCCGATCGAGGACACGGTGGGCGCGGTCAAGGACATGATCGAAGCCGGGTACGTGCGGCATGTGGGACTGTCCGAGGTGGGTGCCGAGACGGTCCGCCGGGCGCACGCCGTGCACCCGGTCGCCGGCCTGCAGATCGAGTACTCGCTGATCTCGCGCGGGGTGGAGGCCGACGTGCTGCCGACACTGCGGGAACTGGGCGTCGGGATGACCTCGTACGGCGTCCTGAGCCGAGGCCTCATCTCGGGCCACTGGCAGAACACCGAAGCGCGACCGGGTGACCACCGCAGCCGGATGCCACGGTTCTCGGGTGACAACGTCGAACACAACCTGGCCCTGGTGGAGGCGCTGCGGCGGGTGGCCGAGGCGAAGGGCTGCACCGTGGCTCAGCTGGCGATCGCGTGGGTGGCGGCTCAGGGCGGCGACATCGTCCCGCTCGTCGGCGCCCGTACCCGCAATCGATTGACCGAGGCCCTGCCCGCCGCCCACCTGGTGCTTTCCGCGGACGACCTGGCCGAGATCGAGAAGGCCGTGCCGGCCGGCTCGGCACGGGGCGACCGCTACCCGGCCGCGATGATGGCCAACCTCGGCACCGGCAACTGACCCTCGACGACGCAAGCACGTCGCCCGGTTGGCTAACCGTCACGCTGCGCTATCGCCGGGTTTGGTGCCTGAAGCGCCGCCTCGTACGCATCCTCGACGCCAGCCCGGCATCCGCCGCGCGCTTCGCCATTCAGCGACCAAAGTCGTACAGGTTTTAGGTACCATAATCGGTACGGTATTCCTGTACCGGCTGCTGGAAGGAGCGCAACCATGTCCATCAGCGCAAGCGAAGCACGGCAGCGCCTGTTCCCCCTCATCGCGCAGGTCAACGACGACCACGACCCGGTACGCATCAGCTCGCGCAGCGGGGACGTGGTGCTCATGTCGGCGGAGGACTACGACGCCTGGCAAGAAACCGTGTACCTGCTTCGGTCTCCCGCGAACGCGAGGCGGCTCATGGAAGCCGTCGCCCGGGACCGAGCGGGCGGCTCCTCGATCGCCAAGACCATGGATGAGCTACGGGAGATGGCCGGGGGCGAGGAGTGAGGGAGGTCAACTTCGATCCCGACGCATGGGAAGACCTGCTCTTCCGGCTCGCCTCGGATCGGAAGAAGGCGCGCCGGATCACCCGCCTGATCGGCGAGATCCAGCGTGACCCGTTCACCGGTGTCGGCAAGCCGGAACCCCTGAAAGGCGACCTGTCCGGCTACTGGTCGCGGCGGATCGATGACGAACACCGCCTGGTGTACCGGGCCGACGAGAAGGAAGTGAAGATCATTAAGGCCCGGTACCACTACAGCGACTGACCGGTCTCGCCCCAGCCGGGGTGCGGCTCAGCGCTTGACGGTGGCGACGAAGGCGGACCAGGCGGGCGGGTCGAAGGCCAGGGTGCCGCCGGTGCGGTCCTTGGAGTCGCGGACCAGCACCCGGCCGGGCAGGTTGTCGGCGACCTCGACACAGTCACCGCCGGAGGCGTTCGAGCGGCGGGACGTGCGCCACATCGGCTCGGTGGTCATAGCTCCCTCACCATCTGCCGGATCAGATCCCGGGACTGGGCCGCGTTCAGGGCGAGCGCGTTGACAGTGTGCCACGCCCGATCGAGCCCGGTCACCCGCGCCGGCTCCGTGACAAGCCGGCCCTCGAAAATATCCTCCATGTATCCAGCGAGTGCGCCGTTGTCGAGCGAGGCGAGCACGAACGACACCGACCGGCCGATGTGCATGCCGACCCCGTCCGGCACCACGTGCACGAAGGTCCGGTGGCGCTCCGACTCGGCCAGCAGCCGCTCCAGCTGCGCCTTGGCCATCGCCGGGTGCGCCGAGCGCAGCGCCGCCATGTCCATCATGAACACGCAGATCGCCGGGTCCTCGCGGCCCAGCACGACGGACTGGCGCTCCATCCGGACGGCGAGCAGCTCGTCGACCTCGCGCTGACTGCGCAGGCCGCTGTCCAGCACCGACCGGGCGTACTCCTCGGTCTGCAGCAGGCCGGGGATGAGTGACGCCTGGTAGTACCGCAGGGTGGTGGCGGACTCCTCCAGCTGGACCCACGGGCGGAACCAGACCGCCTGGGCCATCCGACGCCGCTCCCGCTCCAGCTCACGGGCCTCGGCCGCCTCGGCCGCCGACTTGCGGACCCGGTCACCCGAGCCGAAGAACTCGTCCAGTCGCGCGGCGGTGTCCGGTTGCGGGACCAGCCGGCCCTGCTCGAAGGCGGCGATCAACGAACCGGAGACCAGGATCGCCTCACCGACCTGATCCTGGGTGACGGAGCGCTCGCTTCGCAGCTGACGGAGGATTTCCGGAAGTGTATTCACGGTGCACACCTTTCGGATACAGGTGATTGTCCGGTAGATGGGTGCGGATTGCCGCTGACCTATCTTCCGCTGACTGGGTTGAGAAGTCCAGGGTGGAGTGGAGGAAGATTCGACTCGACACTCCACCCGGGAGGTGAACGATGCCGAGAAACGACGGGATCGGCGGACTACCGCGACAACTACGCCGGCTGCCCACCAACGCGGGCCCGCAGCACACCACCGCACACGACGACGTGATCACCCACGCCCGACGGCTGGTCACCCGGCACATGCCCCGCCGCAACGACGGCTGCCTGCCGTGCGGGCAGGTGTACTGCCGGCCGTTCCGCAAGGCGCTGGCCTACCTCGACCGGCACCGGGATCCGGCGGCCAGAAGAGTCCGCGCGGTACTGCAACTACACGGCCTGCAGCCACCGGAAATGGTGCCGGAAAGGATGGACGACAATGAGCAACAGTGATCTTCCGGTCGAGGTCGGCGACGTGATCAAGATGTCGGAAACCGATTACCGGTACGGCATCGGCGCGCTCCGACTGCGGGTGCAGCACGTGGGCGACGTTTCGATCGAAGACGGGATCCGATGGGTGCAACTGATCGGCGCACAGATCAACTTCGACGGCCGGGACGGCGTCACCCGACACGTCCAGGCCCGGCTGGTGGCGCTGCTGCGGCCGGGGGCGGTGATCCGACCGGTCCGGCACCACCGGCCGGCACCACCGACACATCCGGCGGGCAGCCACGCCGATCCGGACCGGCCGGCCTGACACCGCAACCACGTGAGCCGGGACCGCGTGACACCGTAGGCGGGTGAGGCGTACCAGGTGGTGGGCGGTCGGGGCGGCGGTCGGCGCGGTCGGCGGGGCGGTGACCGTGACGGTCGCGGTGGTCGCCGGTCCCGGTCCGGGACTGCGCGGGTACGTCAGCGAGTCCGGGGTCGGCGACGGCGGCTCCGTGGTGGCGTACCAGTCGGGGCTGCTCGCCCTGGCGGTGAGCCTGCTGCTGCTCGCCGGGGCGCTGCGCCCGGTCCGCGCCGCCGCCTGGCTGCTGGTCGCGGCGGCCGGCGCGACGACGGTCTCGGCGACCGTCTCCTGCCGGGACGGCTGCCCGTTGCCGCCACACGACCCGGTCACCGCCACCGACCTGGTGCACGGCGGGGCCAGCATCGTCGCCGTCGCCTGCTGCGTCTTCGCGATGATCGCCGTGTTCTGGTCGCCGGTGTCGACCTGTCCGCTGCGCCGGCTGGCGCTGCTCGGGGCCGCCGCCGCGCTGCCGCTGTCCGCCGCAGTCGGGCTGGGCATGCTGCTGGTCGGCGGCGGGCTGCTGGTCGGCACGTTGGAGCGGCTGCTGTTGCTGCTGATCGTGGTGTGGTGCGTGGCGACGGCGGGGCAGGTGGCCCGCGACCCGACCCACTCCGATTGCAGAAATTACGTAACTACGTAATAATGGGGTGATGACTGAGCCGGAGTTGACCGAGCGGGTCACCGCCCTGGAACGGACCGTGCAGGACCTCGTCGCGCGTCTCGACGCCGACCGAGCCGTTGACGCCGACCGAGCCGTCGGCGACGCGTCGACCGGACCGAACGCCGTCGGACCGGACACCGGCAACCCGTTCTGGGCGCTCGACGGACTCAAGGACCAGGTCGGCGGCACCTCCGGCGCGGTGCTCTACACCGGCACGGTCACCCTGCCGACCGGCGAACACTACGACTGGCAGTACGGGCACACCGTCGACGACCTGCTCGACGCCGACTGGACCGGGTACGCCGACACCCTCACCGCGCTCGCCCACCCGGTGCGGCTGCTGCTGGTCCGGCACATCCTGGCCGGCACCCGGACCGTCGCCGCCCTGGCCGAGATCGACGGGCTCGGCACCACCGGTCAGCTCTACCACCACCTGCGGCAACTGGTCAGCGCCGGCTGGCTGCGCACGTCGACCCGGGGGCAGTACGCCGTACCGCCGGAACGGGTCGTCCCCCTGCTGATCGTCCTGTCCGGAGCACACCGATGACCCCGACGCGTACCCGCGCTCTGATCGTCGCGGCGGCTGTCGCCGTCGTCGGCGGGCTGCTCGCCGCGCTGATCGCGCCCTGGCCGGCCCGCCTCGGCGACGCCGCCACCGGTGACCTCGCGCTCGCCGACGAGGTCCGCGCGGTGATCGACGACCCCGGTGGCTACCGGGGTCTGGCGGTGGCGCGGATCGCCGACGGGCAGGTACGGGTCGCCGGACTCGGTGACCGCGCTCCGGGCACCGTCGGCCGCGCCAGCGAGCCGGTACGGCCGGACACCCCGTTCGAGATCGGCTCGATCGGCAAGACGCTGACCGGGATGCTGCTGGCCGACCAGATCGCCGCCGGGCAGGTCGACGGCGACACGACGCTCGCCGAGGCGCTGCCCGGTCAGGAGTTCGCCGACCCGACGGTCGGTGAAATCACCCTGGCTGAGCTGGCCAGCCACCGGTCCGGGCTGCCCCGGCTGCCGACGGTCGGCGCAACCGCGACGCTCACCATGACGCTGGGGGCGCTGCGCGGCACCGACCCGTACGCCGGTCTGGACGTCGACCGGATCCGCGCAGCGCTGACCCGCGCCCGGGTCGGTGACGGTCGGGGCGAGGTGCACTACTCCAACTTCGGCGCGGCGCTGCTCGGCATCGCGCTGGCCGAGCAGACTGACCAGGCTGAGCAGACCGGGAGTGTTGGAGAGGCCGACGCCGGCTCCTACCCGGCGCTGGTCGAGCGACGGCTGATCGGCCCGCTCGGCATGAGCGACACCGGCTACTCCCTCGACGGGGCCGACCTGCCGGCCGGTGCGACGACCGGATCCACCGCCGGTGGGCGCGCCGCCGATCCGTGGCAAGGCTCCGGGCTGGCCGGCGCCGGCATCGGCCTGTGGTCCACCGCCCCGGACCTGGCCCGGCTGGTCACCGCGCTGCTCGACGGCTCCGCGCCCGGCGCGGACGCCACCCAGCCCCGGTTCACCGCCGACGACGACACCCGCCGGATCGGCTACGGCTGGTTCACCACCACGTACGACGGTCGGGCGATCACCTGGCACAACGGCGGGACCGGCGGTTTCCGGTCGTACGTCGGCTTCGACCCGGCCACCGGCGACGGCGTCGTGGTGCTCGGCAACACCGACAAGGGTGTCGAGCCGATCGGGCTGGCGCTGCTCGGGGTGGCCGGTGACAGCGACGCCGCCGGGGCCGGGCCGCTGCTGATCGGCGTCACCGTGGTGTTGCTGCTGGCCGCCGCGGCCACCCCGGCGGCGACCGCGTTCGGCGGCCGGCGGCGCTGGCTGCCGGTGACCGACCGGCTCAACGTTATCGGCTCGGCGTCGAGCGCGCTGCTCTACCTGCTGATCGGGCACCTCGCCGGTGCCTGGCACGACGTGTGGGCCGGCTGGTGGGCGGTGGCCGCCGGACTCGCCGCCGGTGGGGTGGCGGCCGGCGTGCTGCGCTGGCGACGGCTGCCGGTGACCGGGTCCGGCCGGCCGTGGCTGCGCTGGACCGGGCTGGTGGCCACCGTCACCGTCACCGCCGTCGCGCTCACCCTGACCCTGCTGCTGGGCTGAGCTCCGCCGGGCGATCCGCCGCTGGGTTGGTCAGGTGCCGGGTCGTAGCGGCCGGTCAGGGTGCCGGGTCGTAGCGGCCGGTGGCGGCGCGGGCGGCGACGCCCAGCAGGTCCAGGTTCCCGGACAGGCCTTTGATCTTGGTCGGCACCGCTCCCGCCGGGTAGGCGCGGGTCACCGGCACCTCGCAGACCCGCAGCCCCAGCCGGGCCGCCCGCACCGGCAGGTACGCCAGCAGTTCGTGCGCGTCGAACACGTCCCGGAACACGTTGACCCGGGGGTCGGCGAGCAGCCGGGCCGAGTGGCCCCGGAAACCGTTGGTGGTGTCGGTGTACCAGGTCCGCGCCCCGGCCGACAGCAACGGTGCGTGCAGCAGCCGGATGCCGAGGTACCGGGACCAGGGCGTGTTGACCGCCACGCCGCCCGGGACGAAGCGGGAGCCCTGCACGTAGGCGTACCCGTCGTCCAGCCGGTCCCGGAACCGGCCGATCGCCTTGACGCCGTCCTGGCCGTTGCCGTCCACGGTGACCACCCCGTGGTAGCCGTCGTCCAGGGCTGCGGCGAAGGCCATCCGCAGTTGCGCGCTGAGCCGGCCCGGACCGCGTTTGACCAGCACCGACCGTACGCCGTGGCCGGCCAGGAAGTCGTCGGCGACGGAGCCGTCCGTGCTGCCCCGTCGGCGATCAGCACGTCAAGGCCGTGACCGTGGTCGTGCATCCGGCTCAGCTGCGCCCGCAGCAGGTCACCCTCGTTGATCACCGGAACCACTACCGCGTACCGGCTGCGCCGGGGTGCGAAGTCGCGTCGGTCGTAACGCGGTACCCGCCGGTCGCTCCGGGAGGGCGCTGGTACCTGGTCGCCTGGTACCTGGTCGCCTGGGGGGTCGAGTTGTCGGGTGCCGGTCAAGGCCGCTCACGGCACAGTGCCACGGCGTACCGGGCGGCGCGATCGACGGCGGCGACTGGATCGCCGTCCGTCGGGCGCATCTCGACACTCAGGTACCGGTCGTACCCGACGGCCCGCAGCGCGGCGACGAAGTCGGCGTGGGCGCGGTCCGGGGTGCCGACCGCCGCCAGGTCGGGCTCGCTGAGATGGGCGTGGCGCAGCAGCGGAGCGAAGCGGTCGGCGCTGGCCGCCGCGTCGTCACCGGCCAGCGCCATGCAGGCGGTGTCCAGGTGCAGCCGCAGCCCCGGCGAGTCGACGGCGGCCACCAGCCGCGCCGCCTCCTCCGCCCGGAGCAGGTAGTCGGCGCCGGGTGTTCTACCGCCTGGTCAACCGGTACAGCGACCTCGACACCCCGCTGCGTACCGAGCGTCTGAGACTGACCTCCCGGCGCACGCTGGCCCCGATGCTCGCCATGCGGAAAAGGGTCCGCTACCGCAAGGCCCTGTACGCGATCCTCGGGCACCGGCACGAGCACCTGCGGTACATCCGGACCACGGTGGACACCGCCGCGCGCCGGCGGCTGGACCGGGAGACGTCGAGCCTGGCCTTCGACATCCTGCTGTCGTTCTCCGACTTCGGGCCACGGGTGGCACACCGACTGTCCCTGACGTTCGGCGCCCTTTCGCTCGCCGGCATCGCGTACGCGGTCGCGGTGTTCCTCGTCAAGTCCGACCCCATCGAAGGGTGGACCACCCTGGCGATCCTGGTGTCCGGCGGATTCACCGGCCTGTTCCTGATCCTCGGGGTGCTCGGCGAGTACCTGGCGGATCCTGGTCGAGGTACGGGCCCGGCCGATGTACGCGGTCCGCGACGTGGTGGTCTGCCAGCCGGCCGAGGCACCAGGGCGTACCGCCGGACCACCAGGGCCATACCTGCACGATCAGGTGACCGGCGCACCGGACGACCGCCCGGGCCGCATCGGCCCGTCCGGCCACATCGGACGACCTTGCGGCGACGATCGGGGCGGGGGCGTGAGCAGGCTCACCCGGCTCACCGGGCGACCGACCGAGGACTCGACCAGCGACCCGGTCGACGCCCGGCGGACCCTGTCGGTGCCCGGCTGGCTGCCCGCCGCCGGCTGGGCGACGCTCGTCGGCGTACTGGCCGTCCTGCTGCTCTACTACTGGGACGGCCCGCCGTAGAACCCGGACTCGTGGCGCTACTACGAGCTGTCCCAGACCCTCGGCGGCGACTTCTTCCGGATCGCCTCCCGGCACAGCTACCAGTCGCCCGAGCCGTACTCGATGGGCTGTGGTCCGCTCTGGCCGATTCTGGTCGGGGTCACCGGCGGCGGCCTGGTGCTCCCCCGACCGGACACCCTGCCGGCTGTGCTGCTCCTGGCGGTGCTGCTGGTCGTGATCCGCCGCCGGGACTGGCGCTGGCTGCTGCCAGCCGGCCTGGTCTTCACCCTCGTGATGTCGCCGTGGGCGGTCTACGGGCTGGTTCACTTCGGTACGCCGTTCCCGGCGGACAACCGCATCATCGCGCTGGCCGTGCCGCAGCTGTACGTCACCGACGTGATCGACGTCGACCAGCTTCCGACCGCCGCCGACGACCCGATCGGCTGGCTGGCCCGGCTCGTCGGCAACGCGCCGGCGGCTGTCCTGCAGGCGGCCAAGGCCGCGGTCTGGGCACCCACCGTCGTGGCCACCACTGTCGCCGCCGGCCTGCTGCTCCGCCGCGGCCGCAGACTGCAGCTTCGCCGCGGCCGCAGACCGCTGCGCCATGGGCCGCGATGGCTGCTGGTCGGCCTGGCCGCGCTGGCCGCATTCACCGCACAGGTCGCCTTTTCAGAGCTCAGCACCGGCTACCTGAGCCGACGCTATCTCAGCCTGGCCGTGCTGCTGACGCTGCTGACCGCAGTCGTGCTGATCCTGCGGGCCCCGGTCCCGGCCCGGCTGACCGGGCGGCGGACCGGGCATGCCGTCGGCGTGCTGCTGCTGACGCTGCCGGCAGGCTGGGCGCTCGGACACCAGCTAACCACCGTGCCGCCGGACCCGGACAGCCTCACCGGTGGCGTGGTGGAGCAGGAGCTGCGGCGCTGCCGCAGCGACGGGACGCTGACCATCGTCACCAGCACGGAAGTCGGCCGGCACAGCACCCTGACCGGCCGGCGGACGACGTTCTTCCCGGATAACTTCGCCGACATCCCGGTCGCGCAACGGCGCGACCGGATCGCCACCTGGGGAGTCGACCAGCTCCACCTGCTGCCGCTGCCGGCGGACGCCGATCCGCGGACCGTCCGGCGACACGACGAGCCACGCTCGTTGCTCTCCACCGCCGCCCGGGTGACCCCGGATCCGTGTGTCACGACGGGCCGGCTCTACCGGGTGTCACTCGGCTAGGAACGTGGACCTGGCTTGTCGTGTGGTCGCGCCGGCGCGCCACCGAGCATCGTGACGCAGCACATCGAGCAGCAGAACCGTCCAGGTTAGGGCACTGCTCGGGCCCTGGCGGCCCTCCCAGCGCGGGCCTTCACCCCCGGCCTGAAGGCCGGAGCACTGGCCCGCATTCCGGTAGCCGCCACCGCCGCCCGCGAAGAGCAGCACCGCCCGGCCAGCGGGTGGGCCGACCTCCCCGTACTCCACGAGACCGGCCCGGGTCGTGACCAGTGTGCTGCCGGCGTGCAGCTCGGCCCGTTGGCGACGGACGAATTCCCGGTAACCGTGTGCCACGATCGGGTTGCCTTCACTGATGGACCTGCCTGGCGGGTTGGCTGGCCGGCACCAGCCGGTACGCGCGTGCGCTGCGCCGCCAAGACCGGACACCCCGGCCCGCTCAGCCTCCCCAACCTTGTTGGGCGTTCGTCCTGGACGAACGCCGAACAAAGTACCACCGCTGTCGGACGCGGTTCCGTGGCCGCTGGACGGGTAGGAGTGGCTGGCTGGACGAGTAGGAGTGGCTGGACCGTGCCGACGCCGCGGATGGCAGGGCTCAGAAGAGCACGGTGGCGAAGGAGCCGACCCGGCGGAAACCGCACCGGTCGTAGACCCGACGGGCCGCGGTGTTGTAATCGTTGACGTACAGACTGACGGTCGGCGCGACCCGGCGCAGCGCGTCGCGGACCACCGCCGCCATCGCCGGGGTGGCCAGCCCACGGCCGCGCCATATCGGATCGACCCAGACCCCTTGGACCTGCGCGGTGTGCCGGGTGACGACGGCCAGTTCGGCCTTGAAGACCACCGTGCCGTCGACGATCCGGGCGTACGTGCGACGGGCCCGGACCAGCTCGCCGACCCGCCGCCGGTAGCCGCGCCCGGCGTCCTCGGCGACCGGGGAGACGCCGACCTCCTCGGTGTACATAGCCACCGCCGCCGGGAAGAGCAGGTCGATCTCGTCGGGCCGGACCAGGCGTACCCCCGGGTCAGCCGGCACCGCCGGCGGCCGGTCGGCGATCAGCAGCGGCTGGTCGGCACGGATCTCCCGGGCCGGCCCCCACTGCCCGCCGATCCGCTCCCACAGCCCGAGTACGGCGTCGGCCCGACCGACGATCGACGAGCAGACCCGTTCCTCGATGGCGAGCCGGTCGGCAAACGCCGCGACCGCAGCCGGCGAAGCGTGCACCGGGGTCAAATGCCCGCCGAGCCAGCACAGCGACTCGAGTTGGCGGCGCGGCCCGTAGCCGAAGACCCGCCCGTCCGAGCGCCACCAGGCCAGTCCGCGCGCGGCGATCCGCTCCGCGACCTGCGGCGCGGCATAGGGGTCGAGGTCGAGGATCCGCTCCACCGCCCCACGCTCGGTCTCCCCGAGCTGCCGCACCGGCACCGTCAGCACAGTTACCAGCCTGCCAGATCCGATGCCGCCCGGCAGACCCGATCCGGGCACCAGGGGTCAGGCGCTGCCCCGCACCACCAGTTCGGTCGGCAGGATCACTGCGGCGTGTGAGTCGCCGGCCAGGTGGCCGAGCAGCAACCGGACCAGGTTAGAGCACTGCTCGGGCCCTGGCGGCCCTCCCAGCGCGGGCCTTCACCCCCGGCCTGAAGGCCGGAGCACTGGCCCGCATTCCGGTAGCCGCTGAGCCCGGACAGCGCCGCCGAGACCGCCGCGCCGACCCCGGCGTACCGCGCGGTGTTGGCCACCCAGCGCCAGAACTGCCCACCCCGGTACGCCGACAGCTCAGCGATGTTGACGAACATCCCGGACCGCAACCTGCCCGATCGATGGGCTTCATCGGCTGTTCGATGGCTGAGAACATCGCCCAGGGCTACGTCGCGATCGGCGGCCAACGCATGTGGGGGCCCTACGGCACCGGCGGAGCGGTCGTCCAGTCCTTGACCAACACCAACTCCAGCTCGTGGCAGGCCTTCGACCGGCAAGCCGCCCAGTACGGCCGGCCGACCGCCGTATGGGTGCAGATCTGCATCTTCACCCAGAATGGAGCGACCTACAACGAGGTCCGGCAGCTCATCGCCAACGCCGGCAGCACGCCGCACCGGGCGCGACCATCTACATCTCCGGCCAGCCGCTCTACGACCCCGGCCAGGCGAGATAGCCACTGATCCGGCGAAGCTGTCGGCCGAGTACTTCACCGTCCCCGGTGGGCTGGCCCGCGCCTAATACCCACAACCCGTACGCCAGCGCGGCGGCCGCCCTGGCCGAGGCGACCCGGACCGCCCCACCGGTCACTGACTGATCCGTCGAGACCGCCCGAAACGCTCGCCGTGGGGCCCGCCCTCCGCTGGACGACAGGACGCGGCAGGGCAGGCCGACGGCAGGTGGTCAGTCGCCGATCACCAGATCCGTACCTCGTACACCCGGACCCGGGCACCCGCGAAATCGGTACCCCACCACTTCTCCAGAGTCGTGCTGTAATAGCGGCCATCCCGCTCGTAGTTGACGGTCGCTTTGTTGTTGCCGCTGTCGAACCGGTAGACGCCGCTGATGTTCGTCCCGGTCGCTCCTGCGTTCGCGAAGCATCGGACCAATCGGTAGCCACCACCGAGATCGATGTGCAGCTTCAGGAAGTCGTTACGGTCGGCACAGGAAACCTGGTTGATGGCGAACGCTGGGCTCGCCGGCAGGCCCAACGTCAGGGCGGCGACCGCCGTCAGCCCGACGGCGACCTTCTTGAAGCGCGTCATCATCCGACTTGTCCCTTCTATCCGCACCGTGGCGATCGCGCAGGCGGCACCTGCCGTCCGATATACCGGTGTCCAGGTGTCGACGGCACCGGCCCTGGCGTTGGTTCGCCGGCAAGTGTCGAATCTAGGGAAATTCTCCGAAACGCTTGCCAACGACCCGACCGGCACGACGGGGCCGACCGAGAGCCACCAGGCCGCAGCGCGCGCACCGGAAACGTTGATTTGTCCAACTGTCGTCCCTCTGTCGAGGGATCATTACCGCGACGAGGCACCTGGGAGCCGGCGTCCACCGGCGATCACTCAGCTGCCTCGGACGGAGTGTCGGCCTGCCACAATTCGGAGAGAACGGGATCAGCAGTGCATGTCCGCGGGACAGGTCCACGACGCTACGTGGCACAGATTCTGGTGATCGCGCTCGGCCTCACCTCCGCCGGCCTGGCAGTCCAGGGTGCCGTCGATGCCGGGACCACCGGCTTCAGTTATGCCAGGGCGCCGCAGCACCTGGCGTCGCAGCGTCGCCTGCACCGCGACTTCGAAGCCGCCCGCGCCACGTTCGTAGCGACTGTCCCACCCGGCAGTCGGGTGGTCATCGATCCACCGCTGCGACACCTGTGGCACCAACGACTCGCCGAGTTCACCGCGTTGACCGGCGGCACCCTGGTCGTCGATCACCAGCAGGCCGACTACCAGGTGCGCCTGATCGAGCGCCGTACGTCCACCGGCACGCGTTACCACGTCGAGTTCAACGAGATCAACCGATGATCGACACCTGTCTCCTCACGACGGCACTCGTCGTGGCCGGCAGCCTGCCGCTGTCGTACGCGATCGTCCGTACCCCGCTCGTGGCATTGCTGCTGGCACCGTTGGTCACCGCGCTCATCAGCACGGCGGCTGTCGTCCTCATGGTGACGATCGGCCTGCCGTTCAGATTCTGGCTGGCATCGACATACCTCGTCAGCTGGGCTGCTGCCGGTTGGTGGCTGACGCGACCACGGATCGCCACCATGTCGATGTCGTGGCGGGCCGCGGTCGCCACCATCGCCGTGCTGGCAGCACCCTTCCTACCGATTCTCCACCCACCGACCGCATGGGACGCGCACTCGATCTGGTGGTTGCATGCGGGCTATTTCCTGTTCGACGGGCAGGTCGCCCGGACCGCGATGGCAGACCCCGGGTTCGCGTTCTCCCACACGGACTACCCGCCACTCGCTTCCGCCCCGGTCGCCGCGGTCTGGAGTCTCCTCGGCCAGGGTTACCGCACCGCTCAGCTTGTGTCGGCGCTGACGACGTTCTCGGCGATTGCGATGGCGGTCGTCGCCGTCCGCACCGCATTCGCCCGCACCCGGCCGGTACTCGCCTGGTCGGCGGGGCTGGCAGTGGGACTCTCCACGTGGGCGACCGGCGGTGAGTACGTCGCCGCCGGCTACGCCGACGCGTTGTGGTCCGTCAGCCTGCTCGGCGCCGCAGCCCTGCTCCTGCTCTCACCCGACCCGCTGCGGCAGCCCGCCCTGGCCCTGATCCTGCTCGCCGCCGCGATCCTCACCAAGAACGAGGGTCTGGTAGGCGGGGGCATCCTGGCTGTCCTGGTGACGCTGCGGGAAAGGCACCGCATCAGCAGGGTGTGGATGGTGTGGGTCCCCGTCGCAGCCGGAGGCGCCTGGGTGGTGCTGTCACGGCTGGTGGGTTCGACGTCGGACATCCAGGAGTCTGGGCCCCTCGGCAACCTGTCCCGGGGCGGCGCGCACCTCAACGCCCGGCTGCAGCCGACCCTCGACGCGTTCTGGGGAAACGTCGGTCCGCTGGCGGCCGCCGCAGTCATCTGTTCCGTCGCCGGCACCCTTCTCCTACGGCATCGACGCACGGAACTCGGCGTCGGTTCAGACTGCTGGCTCTGGCTGCTCAACTTCGGCTACACGGCCACCTTGGTCCTCATTTACGTCACCGGCAGATCGGACATCACCTGGTGGCTGGGCGCGTCAGCGGACCGGGTCACGCTGCCGACCGCGATGCTGGCCTGCCTCAGCGCGGTGGGATGGCTCCTGGTCGCCACGAGCGGTCCCAGCGGAGCAGATGGCACACGGCCACCAGCGGTCGAACCGGCGAGCCCAGCGGCCGACGGCGGCAGTGGGTCGGCCGTCACCGGTCGCACCGCACCGGTCGCACCGGTCTCGTACCGCGCCCAGCAGCCGCGGAAGGATCACGTTGCCCCGACCTACCAGGCGGCCGGTGCGTAGTCCTTCAGGAAGCAGCCGAACAGGTCCTCGCCCTGCTCACCACGGACAATCGGGTCGTACACCCGGGCCGCGCCGTCGACCAGGTCCAGCGGTGCGTGGAAGCCCTCGTCGGCCAGCCGCATCTTCGTCGGGTGCGGCCGTTCGTCGGTGATCCAGCCGGTGTCGACGGCGGTCATCAGGATTCCATCGGTCAGCATCTCCCGCGCGCTGGTGCGGGTCAGCATGTTCAGCGCGGCCTTGGCCATGTTGGTGTGCGGGTGACCGGGCCCCTTGTAGCCGCGGCTGAACACTCCCTCCATCGCCGACACGTTCACCACGTACTTGCGCCGGGCAGCCGCAGCGGCCATCGCCGGTCGCAGCCGGCTGATCAGGATGAACGGGGCGACGGAGTTGCACAGCTGCACCTCCAGCAGCTCCACCGCGTCGACCTCGTGCACCCGCTGCACCCAGCTGTTCACCGGGTCGAGGTCCGGCACCAGCCCACCGGCGTCGATCGCGGTGGCCAGGGCGATCCGGTCCGGGGTGGCCGAGCCACTGGTCAACGCCAACGCAGTGAGCGCCTGGGGGGTGATCGCCGACGGCTGCGACGGTCCGGCGATCGCCGTCGCGGCGGCGCCCCGGCCACCGACCGAGGCGAAGCTGACGATCTCCGGCAGCGGCCCGTCGGGCAGCGGCGCCGACTCCGCGGCGACCAGCTGGGCGTACGCGCCGGAGCTGCGCCGGACGGTCTGCGCCGCGTTGTTGATCAGGATGTCCAGCGGACCCTGCGCGGCCACCGAATCGGCGACCGCGATCACCTGGGCCGGGTCGCGCAGGTCGACGCCGACGATCCGCAGCCGGTGCAGCCACTGGTCGCTGTCGTCCATGGCGGCGAACCGGCGGGCGGCGTCCTGCGGGAACCGGGTGGTGATCGTGGTGTGCGCGCCGTCGCGCAGCAGCCGCAGCGCGATGTACATGCCGATCTTGGCCCGGCCGCCGGTGAGCAGCGCCCGGCGGCCGGTCAGGTCGGTACGGGCGTCACGGCGCTCGTGGTTGAGCTTGGCGCACGGCGGGCAGAGCTGGTGGTAGAACGCGTCCACCTCCCGGTAGCGCTCCTTGCAGATGTAGCAGGCGCGGGGCTGGCGCAGGATGCCGGCGGTGGCGCCGGCGGTCGACGACACCAGCGGGATGCCTTTGGTCTCGTCGTCGATGCGCCCGGGTGCCCCGGTGGCGGTCGCGGCGGTGACGGCCCGGTCGGCGGAGAGGACGGCGTCGCGTCGCTCGGCCCGCCGCTGGCGCTTCACCGACTTGTACAGCTTCGCGGTGGCCCGCTGCACCCGTACCACGTCCGGATGGTCGGACGGCAGCGCCGACAGCGCCTCGATGACGTCGAGGCAGACCGCCAGCTGCGCCGGGTCGACCCCGGCCTGGGCCGACTCATCAAGCGGCCGTACGTCGTCCACCGTCATTCCCGTACCCGTCTCGTCCCTGGAGCGTCGCAGATGCGACCTGAAACTCTACGCACCCAGCCAGGTTGGTCGCGAGAGCGCTGCACCGGGGAACAGCGGCGTTGCGCACATCGAGGAACCTCTGTCGTCGGCGAATCGGCCGATTGACGACACTGCGTGACCCAGCTCACGCAAGATGGAGAACCATCGTGGGAGCGCGGATCGTCTTGCCTGTTGTGAGACGGAGCTTGGACGCACTCGACGAGGGTGAGCTGCTGCGCCGCATCGCCCGGGGCGATCGGCGGGCCTTCGACGAGCTGTACCGCCGGACGTCGCCCTGGTTGACCGCGCGGCTACGCCGCAGGTGCGCCGACGACGACATGGTCGCCGAGGTGCTGCAGGACACCTACCTGGCGGTATGGCGCTCGGCCGGCAGCCAGGCTCAGGACGCGGCGAAGGGCAGCGCGGTCGGCTGGCTGTGGACCATCGCCGCCCGCCGGCTGGTCGACGCGTTCCGCGCCCGCGCCCGCCGGGAACGGGTCCCGGCGGTGCAGACCGCCGCCACCGTCGCCCCGGCCGCCGAGGACGAGGCGCTGGCCGGCCGGATGAACGCCGACCTGGAACAGGCGCTACTGGCCCTGCCGGCCAACCTGCGGCAGGTACTGCGCGCCATGGTGCTCGACGGTCTGACCACCCGGGAGACATCGGTCCTGCTCGGCATGCCGGAAGGAACCGTGAAGACCTACGCGCGGCGGGCCCGGCTCGCGCTACGGGAGGCATTGTCATGACCACCCATCCCACCCCCACCCTCATCTCCCGCTACGCGTCCGGTGACCCCCGGGTCGACGACGCGACCGTCTGGGCGGTCGAAGCCCACCTGGAGTCCTGCGCACCCTGCCGGGCGCAGCTTTCCGACGCCGTCGGCCCAGCCGACCGGCAACTGCTCGACCGGGTGGCGGTCGGCGTCGTGGCCGGGATCGAGGCCGGCCCGGCACCGGTACGTCGGCGCCGGTTGCGGCGTTCCGGGTTCGCCGCGCGGATCCTCCCCTCGCTGGCCACCGCCGGCGCGTTGATGCTGATCGCGGTTCTGTTCGAGACGACCTTTGCCAGCCTGCCCTCGCTGGTGCTGCTGGTCGCTCCAGTGGCTCCCCTGCTGCCGGTGGCCGCTGCGTGGAGCCGCCGTACCGACCCTGCCTGGGAGCTGATGGCGACGATGCCCCGGACCGGGTTGCCGTTGCTGCTGCGCCGCACCCTCGCGGTGTTGACCGTGGTCGTGCCGGTGCTCGCGGCGGCCGGCTGGTCGACCGGGCAGTCCCCCGCGCTGTGGCTGCTGCCCGGTCTGGCCTTCACCACCGGCGCGCTGGCACTGGGCGGGCTGGTCGGAGTGGACCGAGCCGCGCTCGGTCTGACGGTCCTCTGGTCGGTCGGGGTGATCCTGCCCAGTCTGGTCGGCCGGCAACTGCCGGTCATCCTGGAGTCCGACAGCTGGCCCGGCTGGGCACTGGCCACCGTGGCGTTGGTGGCCGTGACGGCCGTACGGGCGGGCGACCACAACCGGCTACGCCTCGACCGGATCTCGTCCGACCGGTCCTGACTCCACCCACCGACCGGGCCGTACGCACGTACGGCCGATCGATTCACGTCTCCCGCCTGGCGGTGATCCGCCAGGCACCAGAATTGTCCACTTAAGGAGAGATTGATGATGCGTGCGGTCAGCGCGGCAGAGACCGCACCCTCCACGTACGCGTGGGCGGTGCACGCCGAGCGCCTGGTCGTCCGGACCGGCCGGCACCTTGCCGTCAACGGGCTGGACCTGGCGCTGGGCACCGGCGTACACGGCCTGCTCGGCCCGAACGGCGCCGGAAAGACGACCCTGATGCGGGCCCTCGCGACGGTGCTGAAGCCGACCGGCGGCCGGCTGGCCCTGCTCGGCGAGGACGTGACCGGCCGGGCCGATCTGCGCCAGGTCCGCCAGCGCCTGGGTTACCTGCCACAGCATTTCGGCTTCTATCCGCGCTTCACGGTGCGGGAGTTCGTCGAGTACATGGCCTGGCTCAAGGAGATGCCGAAGGCCACCGTTACCGGCGCCGTGCAGCGCGCCGTCGACCGGGTCGGTCTGACCAGCCGGGCCGACTCCAAGTTGAAGACGCTCTCCGGTGGGATGCTGCGCCGGGCCGGAATCGCCCAGGCGATCGTCAACGATCCGGAGGTGCTGCTGCTCGACGAGCCGACCGTCGGCCTCGACCCGGAGCAGCGGCTGGACTTCCGGGAGCTGCTGCGCGAGGTCGGCTCGGACAGCTGCGTGCTGGTCTCCACCCACCTGGTCGAGGACGTCGCCGCGGCCTGCACCGATGTAGTGCTGGTCAACGAGGGTCAGCTGGTCTGGCAGGGAACCCCGGCGCAGCTGGCCGAGCAGGGCAGCGCCGGGGACGCCGGGGACAGCGCCACCGAACGTGGCTACTCGGCGCTGCTGCGCGCGTACCGGGGGAAGGTACCGGCATGACCGGGCGGATCATGCGGACCGAGGTACGCCGGTCGGCGGTACCCGCCCTTGCCGGACTGCTCGTGTTGGTCGGCGCGGGCGTCACCCTCACGTCTGTCCAGTCCTTCGCCGGCCGGTGGACCCAGCTGGCGATGTACGGACGGGGTTCGCTGCTGCTGTTGTTCCCGCTGGCCCTGGCCGGCGGCGCGTGGCTGGGCCGGCGTGACCGGCAGCACCGTGTCGGCGAGTTGTTCGCCACCACCGTACGGCCGCGCTGGCAACGGACCCTACCGCTCACCGTCGGGTACGCGGCCGCCATGATCGCGGTGTACCTGCTGGTCCTCGCCGTCGGGGCGTTCTGGGTGGCACCGACGGCCAGCTACTTCTCCGGTACCGTCCTCGGCATCACCGCGGTCGGCGCGCTGGCGATGGTCGCCGCCAGCTGGTTGGGCCTGGCCGCCGGCCGGGCCGTGCCCCGGATCGTCACCGCGCCGGTCCTCGCGGTCGTCGGGTTCGCCGTGATCGGTCTGATCCCGGACTTCGTCACGATGTCCGGCTTCGACGAGAACTTCGTCAAGACCCGGCCGGACCCGTCGGCGCTGCTGCTCGTCCCGGCGACGCCCAACGGAGTCGACGACTTCCAGACCATCCCGACCTCGGTCAGTCTGCTGCAGGCAATGTGGTTGACGGCGCTCGCCGGCACCGCGCTGCTGCTGATCGGCGCGGTACGCCGTGGTGTGCTCGCCCTGGCGGTGCTGCCCACCGTCCTCGGTGCCGCCGTGGCGATACCGCTGCTGCCCACCAACGGATACACCGGGGCTGCTGTCGTCGACCCCGTCGCCGTCGAGCTGGTCTGCGACGACGACCGCCCGCAGGTGTGTGTCCGCAGGGTGCACGCGGCGGTGCTGCCCGACGTCGTCGGACCGGTCCGGGAGGCGCTCGCTGCGCTGGGGGCCAAGCTGCCGGATCCGCCGACGCGTGCGGTGGAGAGCGACCAGCTGGCCGCCTGGGCCGCACCCGAGCAGACGGCGGTCCGCAACGACTCGGACGTACTGGTCTTCGATACCCCGGACATCAGCCGGACGGGCCGGGCCGATCTGTCCAGCGGGTACTTTCAGGCGGAGTTGCTGCGGTCCGCGTGGTCACAGGAGTGCGAGGGCGACGAGCCTCACCTGGTGTTCAAGGTGGCCCCGTACCTGGCGCAGGAGGTCGCGGTGGCCTGGTTGGTCGGCGGGCCGCCGCAACCGCAGAGCTGGTGGCGTCCGGAGGACCGGCAGTTGGCCGACGCTTCGTACCAGGCGTTGACCGGTCTGCCGGCCGAGCAGCAGCGACAGGTTGTCGGGCAGGCCCGCGACGCGGCTCTCGACTGCGACTTCGACCGGATCGAGGAGCTGTTGCTGGCAGGTGACCAATGAGGTGGCTGGGCCTGCACCTTCGCGCCCGTCGAGTGCCGATGGCCGCCGCCGTCGTAGTCGGTGTCATCGCGCTGATCTGGATCAGCTGGCCGGTCTTCTCCGACGGGCAGACCATCAACACCCGGATGATCAGTGTCACCGTGATGCTCGCGGTCGTCGCGATCGGCACCACGCTCAGCGGTGCCGACGACGCCCTCGACCACACCGCGGCGGTCAGCTGGCCGACCCGCCGGGCCGCGCATCTGCTGCTCTCTGCCGCCGCGGTGATCGGGCTGCTGCTGGTCACCACGCTCACCGACGCCCGGTTCGAGCCGCTCGGTGTCGTCGCCCGCAACACTGCCGGGCTGCTCGGGCTCACCGCACTCGGTGCCGTGCTGCTCGGTGCCGCGCTGTCCTGGATCGCTCCGCTGGTCTGGACCATCGTCGCGATCATGCCGTGGATGGGGCCCAGTGGACAGTTGCGAATGCAGCTCGGTGCGTGGCTGATTCAGCCGGCCGGGACCTCCGCCGCCACGGTCTGCGCCATACTGCTGGCGGTGGCCGGGCTGGTGGCGTACACGGTGCGTGGCTGCCCGCTGCGGCCCGCAGCGGAGACGCTGCCGCACGACTGAGCGGCGACTGACCGGCGGCGGTTTCCCGCCGCCGGTCAGCGGTGGCCGGACAGCAACTGCGAGTTGTACCTCTCGGTCGCCCGCAGCGCCAGGACCGGGCCGGCCACCAGATAGGCCACCCAGGTCATCGGCAGGGTTATCCAGCCGATGACGATGAACATGAGCAGAACGTTGATCCAGAAGAACACCCAGAACGAGACCATCAGCACGATGCCGGTGGCCATTTTGCCGGCGTAGATGTTGCCGATGCCGAAGATCCCGAACAGGCCGGGCACCAGTTCCAGAGCCACCGCCGCGCCGGCCGACTTCGGCACCGCCGGGCCGGGGCCGGGCACGGGGGCATAGCCGCCCGGCTGGTACGGCTGCCCCTGATATGGCTGCGCCGAGGTGGGCATCGGCTGCTGCGGCCCCGACTGGTACGGGTTGGGGTAGGTCACCGGCTCAGTCTCCCAGCTCCGATGGAGATCAACACCGTACGTTCGGTCGTCCGCCGCCGGTCCTCCGTCGCTGCTCAGCGGCCGGCCGGTGGCCGGTCCACCGGGCCGTCAGCGGATCGAGACCAGCCGGATCGCGGTACGCAGCAGCACGACGGCGGCGCCGGCGACCATGACCATCCCGATGCCGGGCATCAGCTGCCCCCAGCTGCCGGTGGTCGAACTGAGGTAGATCAGCCGGGCAGCCTGCCAGCCGATGATGACGGCGACCGCCAGCCCGGGTAGCAGGGCGTGTGCGATGGCCACCTTGCGGTACGGCAGCAGCGCGCCGGCGACGGCGATGAATCCGGCGGACAGCGTCCAGAGGCCGGGTCCGACGGTACCGGAGAGCGACCCGAACGGGGTGATCACCCAGGGGAGCAGCGAGCCGACCAGCGCGAGCAGACCGCCGATGATCATGCCGAGGCTGCCGGCGTGCAGGATGCGCCGACGGGCGGGGGCGGCGGTGGATGCGGTGTCAGCCATGACCGGATGCTAGGCCGGGATCCCTGGTGTGCCCCAGCCGGCAATCGGTGAGTGGTCGGGCGGGGCCGCTGGGCGGCCAGATAGTCACCACAAAACGCGCGAACCGGGCGACGCTCCCCCGCTCATCCACGACCGCCGACCGCTCGCAGGCCCAGGTAGACCGTTCACCGCCCCAACCCGGCGTAAGGCAGATCAACTATTGCCTGTCCGGGCCGGGTCACGTTCTCTTCCCAGATTAAGGGTGTGACCGACCGCACAAGCCGTCGGGCGGTCCCGACCGACCAGCGGAGGTGCGGATCGGACAGCGGCACAGTCGCGGCACGGTGGCCTGCCGGTCGCTGCGCCACGGCCCGTCACCTGCCGTTCCCATAACGACTAGGAGGCCCCACAGTGACTGACGTAACCCCCGACAACAACGCCGGTGGCGGGGAACCGCCACCGGCGACGTCACCACCGGACAACGGCTGGCGCCAGGAGTACTGGCGCAAGAACCTGCGCCTCATGGTGATCCTGCTCGCCATCTGGTTCGTCGTCTCGTTCGTCTGCGGAATCCTGTTGATCCAGCCGTTGAACAATATCGAGATTCTTGGATTCCCGCTGGGGTTCTGGTTCGCCCAGCAAGGATCAATCTACACCTTTGTCATTCTGATTCTGGTATACGCGAAAATGATGGACCGGATGGACGACCAGTTCGGTGTCAGTGAGCGACCGGCGGAAGGGGGAGAGAAGTGACCCAGATCCAGGGCTGGACGCTCGGCTTCATCATCCTCACCTTCGCCCTCTACCTCGGCATCGCCTGGCGCAGCCGGGTCAAGGAAACGACCGGCTTCTACGTGGCCGGTCAGGGAATCCCGACCGTCGCCAACGGTGCGGCCGTCGCCGCCGACTGGATGTCGGCCGCGTCGTTCATCTCGATGGCCGGTCTGATCGCGTTCCTCGGTTCGGACGGTTCCATCTATTTGATGGGCTGGACCGGCGGCTACGTTCTGCTTGCTCTGCTCATCGCCCCCTACCTGCGTAAGTGGGGCAAGTTCACGGTCCCGGAGTTCGTCGGCGACCGCTACTCGGAGACCGTACGGACGATCGCCGCCGTGGCCGCGATCATCATCTCCTTCACGTACGTCGTCGGACAGATGCGCGGCGGCGGCATCGTGTTCAGCCGGTTCCTCGGGCTGGACATCACCGGCGGCGTCATCGTCGCGGCGCTGATCATCTTCGCGTACGCGGTGCTCGGTGGCATGAAGGGCATCACCTGGACCCAGGTGTCGCAGTACACGGTGCTCATCATCGCCTACCTGATCCCGGCGATCGCGGTGGCACAGCAGATGACCGGGCTGCCGATCCCGCAGGTCACCTTCGGGCAGATCCTCGGCGAACTCAACGCGCTCAGCACCCAGATGGGGCTGAGCCAGTTCACCGAGGCGTTCTCCGCCCGACCGCAGATCGACGTGTTCCTGGTGACAATGTCACTGATGATCGGTACCGCTGGCCTGCCGCACGTGATCATCCGGTTCTACACGACGAAGACGGTCCGAGGCGCCCGCTACTCGGCGTTCTGGGCACTGTTCTTCATCGCGTTGCTCTACACCACCGCTCCGGCGGTGGGCGCGTTCACCAAGCTGAACCTGCTGCAGGACGTCAACGGCGTGGCGGCGGACTCATTGCCCAGGTGGATCGAGAACTGGGCGGCGACCGGCCTGGTCACGGTCAACGAGAACGCGCAGACGATCCAGACGGTCAGCAACAGTCCGACGTCCGGGGCCGACCTGATCGTCAACAACGACATCCTGGTGCTGGCCAGTCCGGAGATCGCCGGCCTGCCGGCACCGATCGTCGGCCTGGTGGCCGCCGGCGGCATGGCGGCCGCGATGTCGACCGCCGCCGGCCTGCTGCTGGTCATCTCCTCGTCGTTCTCGCACGACCTGTACTTCCGCCGGGTGAAGCGGGACTCGACGGACAAGCAGCGGCTGCTCGCCGGACGGATCGCCATGGGCCTGGCGGTACTGATCTCGGTCTACGCCGGCATCAACCCGCCGGCGTTCGTGGCCCAGGTGGTGGCGTTCGCTTTCGGTCTCGCCGCAGCGAGCTTCTTCCCGATCATCGTGCTCGGCATCTTCTGGAAACGATGTAACGCCACCGGTGCCGCGGCCGGCATGGTGTCCGGAATGGCGTTCACCGCCGCGTACATGATCTACACGTTGGAGGTGTTCGGCACTTCAGCGAACCCGCACATCTTCGACATCAGCCCGGAGGCCATCGGCACCATCGGTGCGGTCGTCAACTTCATCGTCACGATCGTCGTGTCGAAGATGACGGCGCCGCCACCGGAGGAGATCTCCGAGATGGTGGAGAGCATCCGTTACCCGGCGGCCCGCCGCACCGTGCCGGCCGGCTCCACCGGCGACTCGGCCTGACCCGGACCGTTTCTCCAATCCCGGACAGTCCCGGAGGGCGGGCCCCGACAACGACGTCGGGGCCCGCCCTCCGGCCGTTCCAGGTCTCACCGACCCGACCGCCGTATCTCGGCTGACCCGCCCGGACGAGCGTCCGGGCAGTCGAGAGTTCAGCGATCCGCTCCGGTGCGGGGCGATGGTTGCCACAGTTGGGGCGTGCACGACGACAGCCCGCACCCGCATCCGACCGCTGGCGGTCTCCGCCTGGTGCGCCGGAATCCGCTGGTCACCGGCGACGTCAGCTGGATGGAACTGTTCGTCGACCTGTTCTTCGTGTTCGCTTTCCTGAAGGTCACCACCTTGATGGCGGCCGATCTGACCGCGGTCGGCATGCTCCGCGGGGTCCTGGTGATCCTGCTGCTGTGGCACTGCTGGACCCCGGTCGTCTGGCTCGGCAACGTCGTCCACCTGGACCGGGGCGGCATGCCGCTGATGATGGCCGGCATCGCCACCGTCCTGCTGGTCATCGGCGTGACCGTACCCGAGACGTTCGTCGACCTGCCCGGCAAATTGCCGGGACCGGTCGTGGTGGTGGTCGGCTACCTGGCGATCCGGGTCAGCGTCCTCACAGTCCTCACCCGGTCCCGCTGGTCGGAAGGTCCGGCCGGCCGCCGGCCCGCTGCGATCGCCTGGCTGACGCTCGCCGCGTCGGCGTCGGTGCTGCTGGCCGCCGCGCTGCTGCCGCCGCACCTGCCGGCCCGGTTCGACGCCGATCTGGTACGGCTGGTGCTGTTCGCCCTGGCCCTGTCCATCGACTTCGTGGTGCTGACCGCGGTCGGTCGCGGCAGCTGGCAGATCGTCTCGCCGTGGCATCTGGCGGAACGGCACGCGCTGATCGTCCTGATCGCGCTCGGCGAGACGATCATCTCGATGGGCACCGGCGGTGGTATTGGTGCCGACCTCCCGGTCACCTGGCCGCTGATCGCCGCCGCGACGCTCGGCCTGGTCATCGTCTCCGCCCTGTGGTGGACCTACTTCGATCTAGCCAAGATCCTCGCCGAGCATGCTCTCTCCCGGAGATCCGGCGTCGACCAGACCCGGATGGCCCGGGACGTGTACAGCGGCCTGCACCTGCCGATGATCGGTGGGCTGATCTTCTTCGCCCTCGGCCTCAAACATGCGACCGCCACCATCACCGGCGGCTCCGAACACCCCTGGACCACCGCCGACGCGGCCATCCTCTACGGCGGCGTGCTGCTCTACCTGCTGGCGCTGGTCGCCTTCGAATGGCTGTCCGGACGTCTGCTGGGTCGCAGCCCGCTCCTTGGCATCGCCCTGCTAGTAGGCCTGCTCCCGGTGGCCACCCGCGTCCCACCGCTGGGCGCGTTGGCGCTGCTGGCCGTCGGCGTCGTGGCGATGCTGATCGCCGACCGGACGGTGTTCCGCCGCCGCCACGTCCAACTGCACCGGCTGGCCGAATCCGAGACGTCCCGCCTGCACGGGGTCACCCCCCGGGAACTCTTCCTCGACCTGGTCTTCGTCTTCGCGTTCATCCAGGTCACCACGCTGATGACCCGGCACGCCTCGGTCTGGGGCCTCGTCCGAGGGCTGACCCTGCTGGCGCTGCTGTGGTGGGCCTGGACCTCCTTCTCCTGGCTCACCAACGCGGTCCGCACCGATACGGTCCTGGTCCGGTTCACCACGATCGGCATCGCCGCCTCGGTTCTGACGATCGGGATCGCTACCCCGCAGGCCTTCGAACCGGCCCCGGGAAGTCTGCCCGGTTCGCTGATCATCGTCGCCAGTTATCTCGGCGCCCAGCTCATGCAGACCGTGCTGATCCTGCAGGCATCGCGTACCGAGCCGGTGCTGGGGGCGCTCGCACTGCAGAACGCCGTACCGTCGACGGCCGCGCTGCTGCTGCTCATCGGGTCCGCGGTGGTGGAGTTCGCGTCGCCCGACTGGCTGGCCGGAATCCCGGCCGTCACGCTGCTCTGGGTCGCCGCGCTCACCATCCAACTCGCCGGCAGCTACCCCACCGGGGTGAAATCCTGGCGGCCCCGATCCGCTCGGCACTGGGTGGACCGGTACGCGCTGATCATGCTCGTCGCGTTCGGCGAGACGATCATCTCGGTCGGTCTGGCCGTCGCGGATCAGCCGGTCTCCACCAGTGTCATGGTCATCGTCGTCACGGCGGCGGTCACCGTCGGCGCTCTCTGGTGGCCATACTCCACGACGATCGACTCGGCCCGCCTCACCTTGGACGCGCAGACCGGCGTCGACCGGGCCAGACTCGCCCGCGACGCGTTCACCTACCTGCACCTGCCGATGGTCGCCTGCGTCATCCTGATCGCGTACGGCCTGCACCAGGCCGCGGTGCCGCGCGACGACACCGGTATCCGGTTCGGCCACTACGCTTTCTACTGGGGGGTGGGGTTCTACCTGCTCGCCAATCAGGTGTACTGGTGGCGGACCTGGCGCGCAATCAGCTGGTACCGGATCGCCAGCGGCGGTGCGGTCATCGTGCTGGCCTTCCCGACCGCCGCACTGCCCGCTGTGATCAGCCTGCCGGCGCTCACAGTATTCGGGCTGATCTCCGCAGCCGTCGAGTTCGTGCGGATCGGTGACCTGCGGACTCAACCGCCTTCGCGGACCCGTTGACCTTCGACGGGGTGGTCAGCTCGGCCGCCGGCGGGTGGACCGGCGGGTCCTACTGGCCGGCCGCCCCGTCGATGCATTCCCGCAGCAGGTCGGCGTGACCGTTGTGCCGGGCGTACTCCTCGATCATGTGGGTCAGCACCCAGCGCAGCGAGATCGGGCCGCGCCGGCCCGAGCCCGTGACGTCCAGTCCGGCCGCGTCGGCGACGAAACGCTGGGCGTACTCAATCTCCTCCCGCCACGCCTCCCACGCCTGGGTGACCGCCGCCGGGTCGGCGACAGCAGCGTCGAAGTCGTCGTTGGGCGCGGCCTCGGAGTAGAAGCGGGGCGGCGCCTCCTCGCCGGCCATCACCCGCCGGAACCAGTACCGTTCCACGTCGGCGAGGTGCCGCACCAGCCCGAGCAGCGACAGCGCCGACGGCTGCACCGACCGCCGGGCCAGCTGCTGCGGGTCGAGTCCGCCGCATTTGAGCTCCAGGGTCCGGCGGTGCCAGTCGAGGAACCCGGTGAGGGTGGCCCGCTCGTCGCCGAGCACCGGCGGATCGGTACGGGGGTCGGCGTCCGGGTCGGTGAACATGTCGATCGTCATGTCGGTCATCATCGACGGACTGCTTCGGCACGGCCAGCGAATACCGGCTTGACCTTGGAGTGCACTCCGAGGTCTACCGTCGTCGACATGACCACGGGCACAAGAGTCGAGGTTCTCGACCTCACCGGCTGCGCCGCCGGGGCGGATGAGGCGTGCGGGACCGACGCCTCCGGAACCGGCGGATCCGGGCGGCGCGGCCTGCGGGTCGCCGCACTCGCCGTCGCCGCCGGTGTCTCGCCGGACACCGTCCGCTACTACGAACGGGCCGGGCTGCTGCACCCGCCGGAGCGGACCCCTACCGGCTACCGCGTGTACGGCACCGCGGCGGTCGACCGGCTCCGGTTCATCCGGGGCTGTCAGCGACTCGGGCTCCGGCTGCGGGAAATCGCCGATCTGCTCGCCGTCCGGGACACCGGCGTCTGCCCGTGTGAGCCGGCGGAGCAGTTGCTGCGCCGCCGGATCGCCGAGGTCGACGTGGAGCTGGCCCGGCTGACCGCGCTACGGGCGGAGATGGCGGCGATGGCTGAGAAGCTGCCGACCACGGCCTGCCCGCCACCGGAACCGGGCCGATGGTGCCCACCGGATGGGGACGGGAGGTGATCACGATGCTGGAGCTGACCACGCGCTGCGACTGCGAGCCGGACTGCTGCGGGCCGGACTGCTGCTGACCAGTCGGCCCTCAGGGCCGGGTGGGTACCGGGCCGGTGGGTGCCGCCGGGTGTGTCGGCGGCACCCACCGGGTGCCAGAGGAATGTTACGAGGTGGTGCCGGTCACCGCCGAGCCGTTACGTGCAACGGTGTAGGCGATCGTCGTACCGCTCCAGAAGTGGAAGGTGAGCGTCACCGGGGAGCCGTCGTTGACCTCAGCGAAGAAGTCCGACGTCAAGGTGATCGTGTTCGCGGCGTAGTTCGGCCGGAAGGTGACGTCGAACTCCTTGTACGACGTCCAGTTGTGCGGGCCGGCGTTGGAACCGTCCGCGTACCGCGCCTCCATGGTGGCCAGTTGGTCACCGCGGAAGGTCGTCGGGATGTTGAACGACGAGGTGGTACCACTCGCGTTGGCCAGTACCGGCGGATCCGACGAGATGATGTTGATTCGCCACGGCACGCCGGACGAGAAGCGGGCGTGCAGGGTGGCGTTCACCCCGTACGCCCGATTGCCGACCAGGCGGGTGACGGTGGACGCGGGCAGCGTCAACTGGTTGCCGCTGACCGTGTAGTCGGTCCCCCGGACAAGGTCGGTGCTACCCTGCCGCAGTCCCTGGAAGGTCAGCCCGTTGAGGTTCAACGCGAGGGTCTTGGCGGTGACGCTGCCGGTACGCGGCACGAAGATCATGTCGCTGGCGGCGGTGCCGGAGCGGGTGGTCCAGGCCGACTTGATGTGGGCGATGAGCTCCGGGTCGCTCCACTGGAAGCTGGTCCGGCCGAGGTGCTGGCCGTTGTCCCACAGCTGGGTGGCGATGCCGCGGGTCCGGGTGTGGTAACCGAAGAACTCGAAGAACTTCAGTTTCTCGCCCTGCTGGATGGTGCCGGTGTGCCGGTCGAAGCCGAGCAGACCGAACTCGCCGATGACAACCGGGATGCCCCGGGACACGAAGGTGTTCTGCACCCGGTTGAGCGAGTCGATCACGTCCTGCTGGGCGGTGGCGTCGAAGCGGTAGCCGCCGGCGACGTTGACGCTGAACGGCCAGTACCCGTAGTAGTGCACCGTGGCGATCAGGTTGGGGTCGTTCAGTGCGGTGAACGTGCTGGCGAGCTCGTCGAGCCGGGCCTGGTCGGACGAGGTGTGCAGGGTCGGCAGGATGAGCAGCCGGGTGGCGTTGTTGCCGCCGGAGTTGCGGACGATCTGATGGAACGTCCGGTTCAGCTCGTCGAGCAACTGGGCGTTCTGGGCATCGCCGGAGCTGTTGCTGAACTGCGGCTCGTTGACGCTCTCGAAGTGCAACTTTGGCGACGAGTCACGGAAGGTGTTCGCCAGCTGGGTCCACAGCGCCGAGTAGCGATCCAGGACGCCGGTGCGGTTGCTGGGCATCGTGTTGATCCACTGCCAGGAGTCGTGATGCAGATTGATCATCACGTAGAGGTCCTCGGCGAGGGCCCAGTCGACGATCTGCTTCACCCGGGCGAGCCGGGTGGGGTCGATCGTGTAGTTGGGCGCGCCGCCGTGGTGGTGCGTCCAGGTCGCCGGAATGCGGATGCTGTTGAAGCCCTGCGTCTTGATGGTGCGGATCAGATCCCGGGTGACCAACGGGTTGCCCCATGAGGTCTCACCGCTGCCGTCGACGTTGTCGCCGGTCGCGTCGAGGGTGTTGCCCAGGTTCCACCCCGGCTGCATGGCGTCGACGACGTCCTGCGGGTTGCCCGGCGGACGCGGGGTCGCGGTCGGCGTCGGGGACGGCGGCGCGGTGGTCGGCGGCACCGTCGGCGACGGTGGGTCGGTCGGCGGCGTGGTGGGACCCACGCTGCCGGTGCAGGTGACACCGTTGAGCGCGAACGACGTCGGGGCGGTGTTGCTGCCCGACCAGGAGCCGTTGAAGCCGAACGAGACGGTCGCGTTGGTGCCGAGGTTGGCGTTGTAGCTGACGTTGGTCGCGGTGACCTGGCTGCCCGAGCTGGTGATGGTGGCGTTCCAGGCCTGGGTGACCTGCTGTCCGGACGGGAAGGCCCAGGTCAGCTGCCAACCGTTGATCGGGTCGCCCAGGTTGGTGACGTTGACGTTGGCGGTGAAGCCGCCTGGCCACTGGGCGGGTGCCGAGTAGACCACCCGGCAGCCGGCGGCCGCGTGCGCGCTGGCCGCGACGGCGACGCTTCCGCCGACCAGTGCGGCGGTCACACCGCCAGCGACCAGGCCGGCGCGCCACCTTCTCCCGCGAGCCGTCGTTGTCTGTTGAGTCATGTCGCTCCTCGCCGTGGGGTGTGCCTGCGGGTCAGGCACGAAGGGACGGGCACCGGCGGTCGCAAACGAGCAGCCAGCACCAGCGAAGTGGCCGCAGACTAAGTCGGGAGCCCAAACTTTGTCAATCGGCGCACGCCGATGTTGATGCCCCCGGAGGTGCACCCCGACCAATCCGCCGCTGCCGGCAACGCCCCCTGACCGGCACAAAGAGATCCCGTTGGCGGACCGACGTCCGCCAACGGGATCAGAAACGACAGCCGGCCCCGGGCCGGCGCGCGTCACGCCTCAGTGCACCGTGACCGTCGGCCCGGGAAGAAGCTCACGCATCTCCGCCGGCAACTCGGCGCCCATCTCGTCGGCGATCCGCAGCGCCTCCTCCACCAGGGTCTCCACGATCTGCGACTCCGGCACCGTCTTGATCACTTCGCCCTTGACGAAGATCTGGCCCTTGCCGTTGCCGGACGCCACCCCGAGATCGGCCTCCCGGGCCTCGCCCGGCCCGTTCACCACGCATCCCATCACCGCCACCCGCAACGGAGCCGGAAACCCGTCCAGCGCAGCGGTCACCTGGTCGGCCAAGGTGTACACGTCCACCTGCGCCCGCCCGCAGGACGGGCAGGAAACGATCTCCAAGCCCCGCTCACGCAACCCGAGCGACTCCAGGATCGCCGTACCGACCTTGATCTCCTCCACCGGCGGCGCGGACAGGGACACCCGGATGGTGTCGCCGATCCCTTCGGCCAGCAGCGCGCCGAACGCCACCGCCGACTTGACCGTGCCCTGAAACGCCGGGCCGGCCTCGGTCACCCCGAGGTGCAGCGGATAGTCGCACTGCTCGGCCAGCAGCCGGTACGCCCGGATCATCACCACCGGGTCGTTGTGCTTGACCGAGATCTTGATGTCCCGGAAGTCGTGCTCCTCGAACAGCGAGCACTCCCACAACGCCGACTCCACCAGCGCCTCGGCGGTCGCCTTGCCATGCTTGGCCAGCAACCGCTTGTCCAGCGAACCGGCGTTGACACCGATCCGGATCGGTGTACCGGCCGCCGACGCCGCCTTGGCGATCTCCGCCACCTTGTCGTCGAACTGCCGGATGTTGCCCGGGTTGACCCGCACTGCCGCACAGCCGGCGTCGATCGCAGCGAAGACGTACTTCGGCTGGAAGTGGATGTCGGCGATCACCGGGATCTGCGACTTGCGGGCGATCGTCGGCAGCGCGTCCGCGTCGTCCTGCGACGGCACGGCGACCCGCACGATCTGGCAGCCGGACGCGGTCAGCTCGGCGATCTGCTGCAACGTCGCGTTGACGTCCGAGGTCACCGTGGTGGTCATCGACTGTACGGAGACCGGTGCACCGCCACCCACCGGCACCGGACCGACCATGATCTGCCGGCTGACCCGGCGCGGCGCCAACGGCGGCGGCGGCACTGCGGGCATGCCCAGACTGACAGCGGTCACTTCTCAACTCACCTCGAGAACAGCGTGATCGGATTGACCACGTCCGCGGTGATGGTCAGCAGCGTGAACGCGCCACCGATCAGCAGAACCGCGTACGTGAGTGGCATCAGCTTGAAGTAGTCGACCCGCCCCGGGTCGGGTCGGCCCAGCACCGCGTACAGCCAGGACCTGGCCTTCTCGAACCAGGCGATCGCGATGTGCCCGCCGTCCAGCGGCAGCAGCGGCAGCAGGTTGAACACCCCGACGAAGAAATTCAGCGAGATGAACAGCAGCACGAACAACTCCCAGGCATCGTTGGCCACCGCCTCCCCGCCGAGCCGGCTGGCACCGACCACGCTGATCGGGGTGTCGATGTCGCGCTCCGCGCCGGTGATCGAGGCCCACAGCGCCGGGATCTTCTCCGGGATCCGCATCATCGCCTCGACGGTGCCGACCGCCATCTGGCGCAGGTAGTCGCCGGTCGCGCCGAATGCCTCGATCGGCCCGTACGTCACCATGCCGGGCTTCTCGATCCGCAGCCCGACGCCGAGCGCGGCGACCGTGCTCAGCGGGCCCTCGTCGGTGCCCAGCTCGGGGCGCTGCACTGCGGCGAGCTCCGCCTCGGCGGTGCCGGTCGTCCCGTCCCGCTCGTACCGGACGGTCGCCGGCCCCGGATCGGCACCCCGGATCGCCTCCAGCATGTCACCCCAGGTGTCGACCGGGGTGCCGCTCACCGCGAGGATCCGGTCGCCGTCACGCAGGCCCGCCTGCGCGGCCGGGCTGGCCGGGTCGCCGGCCTCGCAGGCACGGGCCACGTACTCGACGACCACACAGTCGGTGACCGCGACCACCGCCGGCTCCTGACGGGCCTGCTCCTCGGTGGCGGGGAAGTCCGGGTTCGGCAGGCCCATGAAGACCGCAGCCAGCCAGAGGGCGACGATCGCCAGCCCGAAATGGGTCACCGACCCGGCGGACATCACCACCGTCCGCTTCCACACCGGAAAGCGCCACATCACCCGGGACTCGTCGGCGGGTGCCACGTCGTCGTCCTGCGGGGTCATACCGACGATCTTGCAGAAGCCACCCAGCGGGATGGCCTTGAGCCCGTACTCGGTCTCACCGCGCCGGAACGACCAGATGGTCGGGCCGAAACCGACGAAGTACCGGGTCACCTTCATCCCGAACTTTTTCGCGGTCACCATGTGACCGGCCTCGTGCAGGCTGACCGAGATGAGAATCGCGAGGGCGAAGAGAACCACCCCGAGCAGGTACGCCATCAAGCTCCCTCCGCCGATGCACCGATCAGCTCATGCGCCCGGGTTCGCGCCCAGGATTCCGCAGTGAGCACATCGTCGACCGTACCCGGTTCGCCGAAGTCCGGTGCCGCCTGCAGCACCCGCTCCACCGTGTCGACGATGCCGAGGAACGGTAGCCTGCCGGCGACGAACGCCGCCACGCACTCCTCGTTCGCGGCGTTGTAGACCGCCGGCCGGCAGCGGCCGTCCGCGCCGGCCTGCTTGGCCAGCGCCACCGCCGGGAACGCCGTCTCGTCGAGCGGGGCGAACTCCCAGCTCTGCGCCCGGGTCCAGTCGACCGGCGCGGCCGCTGCCGGCACCCGGGCCGGCCAGCCCAGGGCCAGCGCGATCGGCAGTCGCATGTCCGGTGGACTGGCCTGGGCGACCGTCGAACCGTCCACGAACTCCACCATCGAGTGGATCACCGACTGTGGGTGGACCACCACCTCGATACGCGGGTACGGGATGCGGAACAGTTCGTGCGCCTCGATGATCTCCAGGCCCTTGTTCACCAGGGTCGCCGAGTTGATCGTGATGACCGGGCCCATGTTCCAGGTCGGGTGGGCCATCGCCTGCTCCGGGGTGACCTCGGTCAACTCGGCACGGGGCCGCCCCCGGAACGGGCCGCCGCTCGCCGTCACCACCAGCTTGCGCACCTCGTCGGCGGTGCCCGAACGCAGGCACTGGGCGAGCGCCGAATGCTCGGAGTCCACCGGCACGATCTGGTCCGGGCGCTGTATCGCGGCCCGCACGATCGGACCACCGGCGATCAGCGACTCCTTGTTGGCCAGCGCCAGGGTCCGGCCGGCCCGCAACGCCGCCAGGGTGGGGGCCAGCCCCCGGGAGCCGTCCACTCCGTTGAGCACCACGTCGCACGGCCACTCGGCAAGCTCGGCCATCGCCGACGGGCCGGCCAGGATCTTCGGGATCCGGAACCCACCGGTCGGATAGCCGCGCCGGGACGCTTCAGCGTAGAAGGCGAGCTGCAGGTCCTGCGCCGCCGAGGCCCGGGCCACCGCCACCACCTCGACCTGCAACAGTAGTGCCTGTACGGCGAGCAGCTCGACGTTTCCCCCGCCGGCGCCGAGCCCGACGATGCGGAACCGGTCAGGGTTGCGGGTGACGATGTCGACCGCCTGGGTGCCGATCGAGCCGGTGGAGCCGAGCAGCACGATATCCCGTGGGGAGGAAGTCACCGACCCATTGTCCCGCAGCGCCGCAGCCGCCCGGCCGCCGGGCGCGCCGCCGAGTCACCGGGACACCGCGTCACCGTGCGTCGTCGGCCTCGTCGAGCAGATCGGCCGGATCGATGGTGAACTCGAACGGCTCCTTCATCACGAACGCGGTTCCGGCCGCGGCCGCCGCCACCGGCCGGTACTCCCCGTCGCTCAGCTCGTGCAACGCCAGTGCCGGCACCCGGTTCCGGAAATCCGCCCGGAGAAAGAAGGGCACACCGGCTGCGGCGTACTGCCGTGGCCGGTCGATCACGTCCTTGCGCCGGTTGCCCTTGGAGACGATCTCGCCGAGCAGCACGGCTTCCGAGATCGGCATCGAGACGTGTCCTCCACCAGGTGAGCGGAGCACCACGATGTCGGGGGTGTACAAGTCGTCGCCCGAGACGACGTTGACCTCGTGGTACAGCCAGAGCTTCGCCCGGCGCGCTGCCTGCTTCAACAGATACGCCAGATCCAGCTCGATCGTCTGATGGTCGTACCCGGCATGTGGTGTCACGATCACGCTCCCGCTGAGGACCTCGACCTTGGGACCATTGGTCTCCGGCAACAGGTCAAGGGCGAGCTGCGCGGTCCACGGCTCGTCGAAATCGCCGAGTACGTCGAACGACGGCTCACGCGGCGGCTCCGGATCGGGCACGAATGCCGGCTGTGCCAACGTGCTCACCCCTTTCCGCGGGACATGATGCACCGACCAGACTAGCCGCGACGCCCCGCCACGGCGGCGCACCGGGCCATGTCGGCTGGCCGACCGTAAAGCCGGACCGTACGGGCCACCCCACGCCGGGCCACCGCCGTACGGGAGTGGAGACCGCCCCGGTGGGGAAAGCTGAGGAACATGGTCTCCCGAGGTCGCCGGCTGGTCCGGGCAGCATTCCGGCCGCTGCGCGGGCGGGACCTGTCGCTGCACGCCGCCTCGATCACCTTCTTCGGCGCGATCGCGGTCGTCCCGGTGGTGCTGCTGGCGATCTGGCTGACCGGGCTGTTCGCTGGTGCGGGCCGGATCCGTCGGCTCACCGACCCGGCGATCGACACCCTGCCCGAACAGATCGGCGCCGACCGGGCCGCCGCCGCCCTGATCGACGCCGGCCTGCACCTCACCCCGGTGCTGGCGCTGGCCGCAGTGCTGCCCGCCTCGCTGTACGGCGAAGGGCTGCGCCGGGCATTCGTGTCGGTGGCGCCACCACCGGAGCCGGCCGAGTCGATGGTCGGCTGGCGGGGCCGGGTGCTACTGCTACCGCTGCTCGGCGCGGCACCGGCGTTGATGCTGCTGGTGCTGCTGGCCCTACCGTCGGCCGCCGGGCTGTTCGCCCGGGGCGGCTGGGCCGGCGCGCTCGGGGTGGTGGTGTCGTTCCTGGCCGTCTGGTTGGGGCTGAGCCCGGTGCTGGTCTGGGTGTTCCGGGTGGTCGGGCCGGGCAAGCCGGACTGGCTGGCCACGGTCGCGGTCGGCTCGTTCACCGCCGCCAACCTGTCCGGTTTCCTGCACGGGTTCATCCTGTTCTGCTCGCTGCCGCTGGACCTCGGGGTGCCGTTCGGCGGGCTCGACCAGGTCGGCGCGGCGGTCGCGGTGCTGCTCTGGCTCTACCTGCTGCATGTGATCGTGCTGGCCGGCTACTCCGCCACGCTGGCGTTCAGCCGGTGGCGCCGTCGGGACCGGCACCGGAGCCGACCGACGCCAACTGCGGGTTCGCCGGGGCCTCGTGCAGGCCGAACCGGCGGTACAGCCGGCCCAACGGACCCGGCGCCCACCAGTTCCACCGACCCAGCAGCCGCATCGTCGCCGGCACCAGCAGCACCCGCACCAGGGTCGCGTCGACGACGATCGCCACGATCATCCCGACCCCGATCAGCTTGATGAACGAGATGCCACCAGCGGCGAAACCGGCCACCACCACGATCAGCAGCAACGCGGCGGCGGTGATGATCCGCCCGGTGTGCTGCAGCCCGGCGGCGACCGACGCGGTGTTGTCGCCGGTGCGGTCCCACTCCTCACGCACCCGCGACAGCAGGAACACCTCGTAGTCGGTGGCCAGCCCAAACAGCACCGCCAACATCAGGATCGGGTTGGTCGGATCGATGAACCCGGTCGGGGTGAATCCGAGCCAGTCGGCGAAGTGCCCGTCCTGGAACACCCAGACCACCACGCCGAACGAGGCGCCGATCGACACCAGGTTCATCAGCACCGCCTTGACCGGCAACACCACCGAGCCGAACGCCAGGAACAGCAGCACCATGGTGGCGGTGGCCATCAGCAGCGCCATCCACGGCAGGTAGGTGCCGAGGCTGTCCAGCATGTCGATGTCAGCGGCGGTGCGGCCACCGACGAGGACCTCGGCCCCGGCCGGGGGCGGCAGGTCCCGGATGGCCCGCACCAGTGCTTCGGCCTCGTCGCCGGTCGGCTCGCCGACGTAGCTCACCCGGATCAGCGCCGAGGTGTCGCGTACCGCCGCGATCTGGGCACCGGTGGCGCCCGGCAGCCCGGCGATGTCCTCGGCGAAGGCTTGCGCCAGGTCGGGGCCGGCGCCGGAGACCAGCACTTCGACCGGGCCGATGCTGGCGCCGTCAGGGAACTCCTCGGCGATCGTCTCGGCCACCACCCGCGACTGCGCACCGGCCGGCAGCACCCGCTCGTCGAAGCCGCCGAACTCGGCCCGCAGGAACGGGGTGGCCAGCAGCAGCAGCCCGACCACCACCACGGTGACGTAGCGCACCGGGCGCCGCATCACGCTGCGGGCGATCCGGGCCCAGGCGCCGGCCCGGGCGGCCTCCCCCGGCTGCGGCGCCGACCGGCGACGCCACGGCAACGGTACGGTGAGCGCGTTGATCCGCGGGCCGAGCACCGCCAACAGGGCGGGCAGTGCGGTCACCGAGGCGAGCATGGCGACCAGCACCGCTGCCATCCCGCCAAAGCCGATCCCGGTCAGGAACGGCTGCGGAAAGATCAGCAGGCTGATCAGCGAGGTACCGATGATCAGACCGGAGACAGCGACGGTACGACCGGCGGTGGCGACGGTACGTACCAGCGCTTCCGGGGTCGGGTGGCCGGCGGCCAACTCCTCCCGGAACCGGCTGACCACGAACAACGCGTAGTCGATCGCCATGCCCAGCCCGATCAGGGTGATCACGTTGATCGCGAACACCGAGACCTCGGTGACCAGGGTCAGCGCCCGGACCGCGACGAACGCACCGAGGATGGCGAGCACGCCGACCAGCAGCGGCATCGACGCCGCGACCAGCCCACCGAAGATCAGCACCAGCAGCACCAGCAGGATCGGCAGGGCGATCAGCTCGGCCCGGGTGATGTCCCGGATGGTCTGCTCGTTGGCCTGGTCGAGGAACGGCACGGCACCGCCGGCCCGGGTGACCAGCCCCGGTGCGTCCAGCAGCGGCCGGATCTGCTCGAAGGCGGCGGTCTTGGCGTCCTCGTCGTCGCCGGCGAGCTGGACCAGGGCGTAGGTGGCCCGCCGGTCGGTGGCGACCAACGCCGGCGACTCGGTGTCGTAGTAGCTGGTGACACTGGTCACCTCCGGCCGGGTGGCCAGCGACTCCAGGGTCTGGGTGACCGGCTCGCGGAACGCCGGGTCGTCGACGGTGGCCGCGTCGCTGCGGTACAGCACCAGCACGTCGACGTCCTGGTTGCCCAGCTCGGCGTTGATCCGCTCCCGGGCCTGCGTCGACTCGGCCGCCGGGTCGGCGAAACCGCCACCGGAGACCGCCCCGAACAGGCCGGTCCCCCAGGTCACCCCGACGACGACCAGCAACGCGGCGGCGGCCAGCACCACCCATCGCAACCGGACCACGGTCCGTCCCCACCACGCGAACACGTCTCGACTATCGCAGGCCCATCTTGGACGCCGCACGGCGACTAGGGTCGGGACATGGGTACGTCACACTCTCCGGCGCCGCGACCCGACCCGTCGACGCGCGCCGACCTGCCCGCCCGCGCCGACGTGGTCGTCATCGGGTCCGGGCACAACGGTCTGGTCGCGGCGGTCCTGCTGGCCCGGTCCGGGCTCGACGTGCTGGTGCTGGAGGCGGCCGAGGTGATCGGCGGCGCCACCCGCACCGAGCAGCCGTTCGCCCGGGCGCCGGGGCTGCGCCACTCCACCGGGTCGTACCTGCTAGGGCTGATGCCGCCGGAACTGCTGGCCACCCTCGACGTGGCCATCCCGGTGCTGCGCCGCGACCCGCACTACTTCCTGCCCACCCCCGGTGGGCCGGGGTCGCCGTACCTGCTGTTCGGCACCGACCGGGCCGCGACCCGGGCACAGATGTCCGCCGCCTTCTCCGCCGCCGACGTGGCCGCCGACGACGCCATGCAGGCTGAGCTGGCGGCGCTACGCGACGACCTGGCGCCGGCCTGGCTGGCCGAGCCGCTGCCGGTCGAACAGACCGCGCAGCGCTATGTCCGCCCTGCGCTGCGGCAGGTCCTCGTCGACCTGGTCCGCGGCTCGGTCGCCGACTACCTGGCCCGCTTCGAGTTCCGCTCCGAGTTGCTGGTCGCCATGTACGCCGTCACCGACGGGCTGAGCGGGCTGACCGCCGGGCCGGACGACCCGGGCACCGGTCACAACTTCCTGGTGCACAACATGTGCCGACTGCCCGGCTCGGACGGCACCTGGATGATCGCCGCCGGCGGGATGGGCACCGTGTCGCGGACCTTTGCCGACGCCGCCCGGGCCGCCGGAGCGCGGATCGTCACCGACACGCCGGTCACCGCGATCACCGTGGACGCCGGCAGCGCGAGCGGTGTCGTCGTCGCCGACGGCCGGTCAGTGGCCGCCGAGGTGGTACTCGGTGCCTGTGACCCGTACCGGCTGCTGGAGCTGGCCCCCGACGGCGTGCTGCCGGCCGAGCTGACCGACCGGCTGGCCGCCACCCGCCGGCCGGGCAGCACGTTGAAGGTCAACCTGGCGCTGACCGGGCTGCCCCGGTTCAGCTGCCTGCCGGACGCCGCGCCCAGCCCGTTCGGGGCCACCATCCATCTGCTGCCCGGCTCGGCGTCGCTGCTGCCCGGCGGCGACGGCGAGTCGCCGATGACGGCGCTGCGGGCGATGTGGGCCGATGTGCGGGCCGGCCGGCTGCCGGTCGAGCCGACCATCGAGTGGTACCTGCACACCACCGTCGACCCGTCGCTGCGCGACGCCGCCGGGCACCACTCGTCGGCGCTGTTCGTCCAGTCGGTGCCGTGGCAGCCGGCGGGTTCGTCGTGGGCGACCGAGCTGCCCGGGTACGTCGAACAACTGCTGGCCGTCTGCGACCGGTACGCGCCGGGCACCAGCGCGCTGGTCGCCGACGCGGTGCCGCTCGCCCCACCCGGCATCGAGGCGCACTTCGGCATCACCGGCGGGCACATCCACCACGTGGACAACACCGTCTCGTTCACTGACCGGATGCCGTACGCCACCGGGCTGCCCGGCCTGTACGCGGGCAGCGCCGGCTGCCACCCGGCGGGCAGCGTGATCGGTGCCGCCGGGCACAACGCCGCCCGGCGGATCCTCACCGACCTGGGGCACGGCGAGCGCTAGTCGCGGCGCGGCGGACTTCAGGCGCGGCCGACGTCAGGCGCTAGGCCTGCGCCACCGGCTCGCCGGCTGGGGTCTGGGACTCGACCGGTGCCGGGGTGCCGGCCCGCCGGGCTCGGACCTCGTGCCCGACACTGGTCAGGCACCGTCCGCTGGTCAGGTCGAACCGCCAGCCGTGCAGCTGGCAGGTGAGCTGGTCGCCGTCGATGATGCCGAACCGGGTCAGGTCGGCCTTGAGGTGCGGGCAGCGGCGCTGCACGATCCAGTCACCGATCCTGACGTCCTCGGCGTCCGGGCGTTGCTCGGCGTACCAGCCCTCGGCGTACTGCAGCCGCTCGGTGGACAGGCACTTGAAGAACGCGTAGACGAACTCGTTGTACTGGCCGATCCGCGCGGCGGAGAACCGGCAGGACAGGAAGAGCGAGTTGACCCAGTCGACCTCGCCGGTGTGCAGCAGGTGCTCCACCAGGGCCCGATCGGTGCGGAACCGGTAGCGGACCTTCTCGTCGCCGTACGGCCGCACCTGCTTTCCGGGGAAGTCCACCACGATCGACTCGACCGACTCGCCGTCGTAGTCGACCAGGTCGAACCGGACCGGGCCGCCGACCCCTTTGGCCAGGTAGACCGACTCCTCCAGCAACGGCTCGATACGACGTTTCATCTCGCCCAGTACGTCGATCTCCGGGTGCCGCCAGGAAGCCTTCTCAGCCTCGATGACCGGGCGCTTGCGCTCCCGCATCTCGACCAGGTGGGCCTGCTTGTTGGCGAAGAGCTCGTCGACCGGCTGCGGGTGGGTGGTGCGGCACTCGTCGGCGGTGACCTCGGCGACCGAGCCGGGCAGCAGCACCACTCCGTTGCTGCCGCCGACCTTGGCGTACTCGGACAGGAAGACCTGCTGGTCGGGGAAGATGTTGCCCTCGTCGCCGTGGATGTCGTTGAACTGCCACAGTGCGTCGTCGAGGAAGCAGGGCGGCCCGGCGATCGGAAAGACGTACGACGCCTTCAGATCGTCGATGTACCGCCAGGTGCGGTCGAACTGGCGCTCCCGCTTCTGCTTGCCGAACGCGGTCTTGGCGTTGGTGGGCAGCTCGTAGACCATCGGGTACCAGATGGCACCGGAGAACTGCAGCAGGTGGGCGTGCACGTGGCCGAGCGCGGCGAAGACCGACAGATCGGTGGGGCGGGCGTCGTTCTGGTTGAGCAGCCGGACTCCGTCGTGTTCGACCCACAACGACGAGTCACCGATCGGGCCGTCGGTCGGGCTGGTCAACGCCTGGATCATGACGTTGAGGCCGCCGTCCAGCTCGACCACCTCGTTGGTCTTCGTCCGCAGGAAGCTGGTGAAGCCGAGTTCGCGCAGCTCGTCCTCCAGCTCCGAGGTGGGGTACTCGGGCAGCAGCACGGTCGCCCTTTTCGACACGAAGCGCTTCAGGTGCGCCGCGTCGAAGTGATCCCGGTGCAGGTGGGAGACGTACAGATAGTCGACCTGGCCGAGGGACTCCCAGTCCAGCTGGGAGTTGTCCGGAAAGGGAAACCATGAGGCGAAGTAGGCCGGGTTGACCCACGGGTCGCACAGGATGCTGCCCGCAGCCGTGTCGATCCGCATACTGGCGTGCCCGGTACCCGTCAGTCGCACCGTACAGACCCCCTCGGTCACAAGCGATGTGTACGCCGGAAACGCTACCGGAGGCGGCGGTCGCCCCGACTGGCGACGTCTGGATCCGCTCGCTCCGGCTCTGCCTGCCCGGGTGGCCCGGCACCGGCACGGATCCCCCGGCGGGGTCCCGATGCCGCGCCCGCCGACGTCATGCCAGACTGGGCAGGATCCATGCGAGTGACCGGGCTCCGTTCATCGGAAGGGGCCGGTTCGAGAAGGAGGACCAGCCGTGGCCGGAACCGAGCCGGTGACCTCACCCGACCAGCACAAGCCGGGCCATCGCAAGTTGGGGCGGATCGGCGCCATCGTTTCGGCGTTGGTGTTGCTCTCCATGCTGATCGGTAACCATGAGGGCCGCGTCGAGGACATCTGGCTGATCGGCCTGGCCGTCGGACTGCTGGCCATCGTCGTCGGCGACGCCGTGCTACGACGCAACGGCCTACGATCCTGACCGGGGTCCGGCCCGGTCGGTGATGCCGGTCCTGACCGCCGACGTTGATCCGGCCGGGGCGGCCGGATCAACGGTCACCGGCCGCGCTGCAGGATGTCCTGCACCTCCTTGAGCGCTGCGTCGACCTCGGCTTCGAAGTAGCCACCGGTCACCAGCCCGAACTGCACTGTGTCGAGTTCCGCCGTGTCCACCGGCATCGGCCCCCGACCGGCCATCGCGGTGAGGATGTCCTCGAACAGCCGATCCACCTGCGCCGGGTCGTAGCCGCTGCCGAACCGGCGGACCTGGAAGGTCCGCCGGATCTGGTCCACCCGCTGCAGGCTGCCGCCACCGGACAGTCCCGCCGGTCCGCCCGGCATCGCCGGGTGGCCGCCCGTCATGCCCGGGTGGCCGCCGCCCCCGGGAGGGCCACCCATGCCGGGGTAGCCGCCTGCCACCCCCGGGTGGCCGCCGGGGGCGCCACCCATGCCGGGGTGGCCGCCCGACGGCGGGCCGGACTGGCCGGACCGCCGATCCGGGAAGTAGATCTCGGCCGTCATGTCGGCCTTACCGTGCCGGCCCTGCTCGAAACCGTCGAACCGACCGCCCGGGCCGGGACCGAATCCGCGGTGCGGCCCGCCCGGAGCCGGCACCGGCGGGCCGCCTGCCGGAGCACCCGGCGGGTAGCCGCCCCGAGGGTCCTCGTAGCGGCCGTAACTCCCGGTCGGCTGGTCGGCATAGTGGCCGTACGGATCGGGGGCCGGCCCGGGCTGACCGGGCACCGGCCCGGGCTGACCGGGCACCGGCCCGGGCTGACCGGGCGCCGGCCGCGGCGGCAGCGCGGCGGCGGCCGACGGGACCGGGCGCTCGTCACGCATCGGACGATCGTCGCGCCCGGCCGGGGCCGGCCGGTCGGGCCGGCCGGCACGGGTGTCCGCGCCACGACCGGCCGGGCCACGCTCCTCCAGCTCGGCGAGCTGTCGTTCCACCCGGTCCAGGTGCAGGTCGACCTGCCATTCGTCGTAGCCGTTGAACCGGACTCTGAATACGACATCGTGCACTTCCTGCGCGGAAACCGGTGACCCTACCGGCTCGCCGGCGAGTGTGGCCTCTACACGGTCGAGGAAGGCATCCACTTCGTCGACCTTGTAGCCCCGACGAAGCGCCCGACGCCGGAAGCGCTGTCCCTGACTCGCCACTACGTCTCCTGATTCACTCGCTGATCACACCGGTAGCTCATGACGCCGTCTCGGCGGCCGCGAGCTGCCCGCATGCTCCATCGATCTCCCGGCCCCGGGTGTCGCGAACGGTCACCGCGACACCAGCTGCACGCAGCCGGCGAACGAATTCCCGCTCGACCGGCTTGGGACTGGCGTCCCAACGACTGCCCGGAGTCGGATTGAGCGGAATGAGATTCACGTGGGCCATGCGACCAGCCAGCAATCGACCCAGCAGATCGGCTCGCCATGGCTGGTCGTTCACATCCCGGATCATCGCGTACTCGATGGACACCCGCCGACCCGTACGGTCCGCGTACTCCCACGCGGCGTCCAGGACTTCGGCGACCTTCCACCGTTGGTTGACTGGCACGAGTTTGTCGCGCAGATCATCATCGGGCGCATGCAACGACAGCGCAAGAGTCACTGATAGGTCTTCCCCGGCGAGACGCCGCATTGCCGGCACCAGTCCGACGGTCGAGACCGTCAGGTGCCGCTGTGACAGACCCAGCCCTTCCGGTGGTGGCGCGCAGAGCCGTCGGACGGCGGCGATCACCCGGCCGTAGTTGGCCAACGGCTCGCCCATCCCCATGAAGACGACGTGTGACAGCCGGGGCGGTGAACCGGTGATGCCACCCGCCGCAGCCACCCCCGCGAGGTGGACGACCTGATCGACGATCTCCGCGGTAGACAGGTTCCGGGTCAGCCCGGCCTGACCGGTGGCACAGAACGGACAGGCCATCCCGCACCCGGCCTGGCTGGACACGCAGACGGTCACCCGGTCCGGGTAGCCCATCAACACGCTCTCCACCAGGGCTCCGTCGTGCAACCGCCAAAGCGCCTTGCGGGTGGCGCCGCTGTCACACGCGCTTTCGCGCACCGGAGTGAGCAGGGTCGGCAGCAGCCGTTCGGCGACCCCTGCCCGGACGGTGGCCGGCAGATCCGTCATCGCCTGCGGGTCCCGGGTCAGCCGGCCGAAGTAGTGGGTGGAAACCTGCTTCGCCCGGTAGGCGGGCTGACCGAGCCCGGCGAGCAGCGTCTGCCGCTCGCCGAGATTGAGATCAGCCAGGTGCTGGGGCGGCAGGGCGGGGCGACCGTCGGACGCGACGGTCGCCGGACGGCTCGGGGTCAGCGGCAGGCTTCTCATGGCAGGACCAGTCTCCCACGATCCCGCCGTGGCCGGCTCGCCACGGTGGGCGCATCGACCGGCACCCCCTTCTGAACGACCGCTCAGCCGGCCAACGCGATCAACGACAGCACGAGGTAGGAGACCGGCAACGCGAACAGGATCGAGTCGAGCCGGTCCATCAGCCCGCCGTGTCCGGGCAGCAGGTTGCTCATGTCCTTGACCCCGAGATCCCGCTTGAGCATGGACTCGCCTAGGTCCCCCAGCACTGCCGCGACCGACACCGCCACGCCGAACAACGCCCCCCACAGCGGCATGACGTCGAGCAGCAGAAGCAGCAGCACCGCGCTGCCGATCCCGGCGGCGGCCACCGACCCGGCAAAGCCTTCCCAGGACTTCTTCGGGCTGATCGTCGGCGCCATCCGGTGCCTGCCGTAGAAGACACCGGCGGCATAGCCACCGGTATCGGAGAGGATCACCGCAGCCAGGGTGACCAGGATCTGCAGGTCGCCATCCGGCCGACTGGCCAGCAGCGCGGCGAAACCACCTAGAAACGGGACGTAAACCGCGATCAGCGTGGCCGTGGCCGCGTCCCGCTGGTACCCGGACGGTCCATCGCCCAGCCGCCAGATCAGCATCGCCAGAACCGTCACCAGCAACCCGAGCGCCAGAGCATCCGGGCCGATCCGCCAGGCCAACACGGACATCAGCGCGCCGCCGGCGAGCAACGGGATCGTCGGCGGACGGGCGCCGCTGGTACGCACCGCCCGGATCATCTCCCAGGTGCCCAGGCTGACGGCGGCCAGCAGGACGACCAGGAAGGCTGGCCGCCATAGGAACAACGAACCGAGCACCACGACGACCAGCCCGAGGCCGACGCCGATGGCAGCCGGCAAGTTTCGGCCGGCCGACGGCCGGCGGTCGGCGGTCGGCGGTGCGTTCCCGGCCTCGCCGGGCGGATCCTGACCGGCCCGACGCGGGTCGATCGGCTCCGGCACCGGCTGATCCGGGTCGGAGCGCTCGGTCACCGGCCGAGCCGGACCAGACCGGCCGGATCGACGGCGTCGCGCGCCGGCCCGCCGGCGCGCTGCCGAGCTGTCCGGCCCCGCCTGCGGAGCCGGGTCCGTTGACGGCGCTACCCGCTCGCCGTCCCGGTACCCGGTCGACCAGTGCCCGGCGCCGTGACCGTTACCGGCTGGCGCGCCGCCGTGGGGCAGACCGCCGTTGCCAAGGTGGGAACCGGTGTACGGGAATTCCCCCGTACCGGTGTACGGCCCGGTGGGGACGGGACCGCCGTGGGCGGCGCCGCCGTACACCGGGCCGGGCACGGCGTTCGGGCCGCCGTACGGCTGGGACCGCTCAGCCAGCGGATGGCCGTTACGGGTCTCCGGAGCTGACGGTTCGGGCGCGGCGCCGGGGTGCCGCGCCCTTGTTCGAGCGTCCGGTTGATCGCCGCCAGCGGTCTCGGGGTAGGACATCAGACCTCGAGCAGCTCGGTTTCCTTGTGTTTGACCAGTTCGTCGACGCTGGACACGTACCGGTGAGTGAGATCGTCCAGTTCCTTCTCCGCCCGGCGTCCCTCGTCCTCGCCGGCCTCGCCGTCCTTGACGATGCGGTCGAGTTCTTCCTTGGCCTTACGACGGACGTTGCGGATGGCGACCTTGGCGTCCTCGCCCTTGCCGCGCGCCACCTTGATCATCTCTCGCCGGCGGTCCTCGGTCATCTGCGGCAGCAGGATCCGGAGCTGGGTCCCCTCGTTGTTGGGGTTGACTCCGAGGTCCGAGTCGCGGATCGCCTTCTCCATCGCGGCGAGCTGCGACATGTCGTACGGCTTGACGATGGCCATCCGCGGCTCGGGCACCCCGACGGATGCCATCTGAGTGATCGGCGTCGGGGTTCCGTAGTAGTCGAGCACGATGCGGGAGAACATCGCCGGAGTGGCCCGACCGGTCCTGATCGCGCCCAGCTCCTCCTTGGCGTGCTCGACGGCGCGCTCCATCTTCTCCTCTGCTTCGAGCAGAGTCTCCTCGATCACCTGTTCCGTCGCCTCCTTCTGATGGTCCGGTGTCCCTGCTGGCACCTGCCGGTACGGATCCGCCGCGCGGTCCGGCCGGTCAGGTCGTGATCAAGGTACCGATGCGCTCGCCGGCGACTGCGCGCACGATCGTGTCGTCGCCCTGCGCGCCGAAGACCAACATCGGCAGGTCGTTGTCCATGCAGAGGCTGAACGCCGCAGCGTCGGCAACCCGCAGTCCGCGCCGTAGCGCCTCGGCGAAGGTCACCGTGTCGAGCTTGCTGGCGGTCGGGTCGGTCCGTGGATCGGCGGTGTACACCCCGTCCACGCCGTTCTTGCTCATCAGCACCACGTCGGCGTGGATCTCCAGAGCACGCTGCGCCGAGACGGTGTCGGTGGAGAAGTACGGCATACCGGCACCCGCGCCGAAGATCACCACACGGCCCTTCTCCAGGTGCCGGATCGCGCGCAGCGGGATGTACGGCTCCGCGACCTGGGCCATCGTGATGGCGCTCTGCACCCGGGTCTCGACGCCTTCCTTCTCCAGGAAGTCCTGCAGGGCCAGGCAGTTCATCACAGTGCCCAGCATGCCCATGTAGTCGGCCCGGGCCCGGTCCATGCCGCGCTTCTGCAGCTCGGCGCCGCGGAAGAAGTTGCCGCCGCCGACCACCACCGAAACCTGGACCCCGAGCCGGGAGACAGTGGCGATCTGCCGGGCGATGTCCTGCACCACATCCGGGTCGACGCCGATGGCTCCGCCGCCGAATACCTCACCGGACAGTTTCAGTACCACCCGCCGGGACCGCCCGGGTGGAGGCGCGGTCGGGTCGTCCGCCGCCAGCGTGTGTCCACTCATTACCTGCGTCATCCGACCCGCCCTTCGCTAGCTGCCCTCAGCGCCGCCGTACTCACCCTCGTGCCCAGACTACGGAACGAGGAGGCCGTGGTGCCTGTCACGTACACCAACGGCCTCCTCTATCGATCGATCGTCTCGATCCTCACCGGGTACCTGGCTGCGCCGGCCGCTGACCGGCCGGCGCACCGGACACCGGCCCGGACCGCAGCTCAGGCCTGGCCGACCTCGAACCGGACGAAACCAGTCACGTCGATGCCGGCCTCAGCCAGCACCTTCTTGACCGTCTTCTTGTTGTCCGCCACCGAGGCCTGCTCCAGCAGGACGAAGTCCTTGAAGAAGGCGTTCACCCGGCCCTCGATGATCTTGGGCATGGCCGCTTCCGGCTTGCCCTCCTCGCGGGCCGTCTGCTCGGCGATCCGGCGCTCCGACTCGACCGTCTCCGCCGGCACCTCCTCACGGGTGAGGAAGCGCGGCCGCATCGCGGCGATCTGCATCGCCACGCCGCGGGCGTCGGCGTCGGCCGCCTCGTCCTCCTTGCCGGAGTACGCCACCAGGACGCCCACCTGCGGCGGAAGGTCCTGCGCCTTGCGGTGCAGATAGACCGTGACGGTGCCGTCGAGCCGGGCGAACCGGTTGAGCACCAGCTTCTCGCCGATCTTGGCGGACTGCTCCTGGACCGCGTCGGCGACCGGCCGGCCGTCCGGCAGGGTGGAGCCGAGCAGCACCTCAGCGTCGGTGGCCTTGATCTGCTCTCCGTGCTCGACCAGCAACTGCGCGAAATCGATGAAGTCGGTGTTCTTCGCGACGAAGTCGGTCTCGCAGTTGAGCTCCAGCAACGCCGATCCGGCGTGGGCCACCAGACCGTTCGCGGCGGTGCGGCCGGCCCGCTTTCCGACGTCCTTGGCACCCTTGATCCGCAGGATCTCTACGGCCTTGTCGAAGTCGCCCTCGGCCTCCTGCAGCGCCTTCTTGCAGTCCATCATGCCGGCGCCGGTGAGGTCGCGGAGCTTCTTGACGTCCGCGGCGGTGAAGTTGGACATGACTCTCTCTTCAGTCTCGTCAGACGGCTTGGGTGGTCGTCACTCCGCGGCGGCGGCAGCGGGCTCGTTTTCCTTGCTGGCCGAGGGCTCGTTCTCCTTGTTGGCCGGCCCCTCGAGCAGCTCGCGCTCCCACTCGGGCAGCGGCTCATCGGTGGCCACGGCGCCCGGCTCCGGCTTCTCCTCGGCACCACGCGACTTGCCGGAACGGGCGATCAGGCCGTCCGCCACGGCGGTCGCGACGACCCGGGTGAGCAGCTCGGCGGAGCGGATCGCGTCGTCGTTGCCCGGGATCGGGAAATCGACCTCGTCCGGGTCACAGTTGGTGTCGAGCACCGCGATCACCGGAATGCCCAGCTTGCGGGCCTCGTCAACGGCGATGTGCTCCTTCTTGGTGTCGACGACCCAGATCGCCGCCGGCACCTTCTGCATGTCCCGCAGACCGCCGAGCGTACGGCTGAGCTTGTCCTTCTCCCGGGACAGTTGCAGGGTTTCCTTCTTGGTGTAGCCCTGCGCGGTGCCGGTCAGGTCCAGCGCCTCCAGCTCCTTCATCCGCTGCAGTCGCTTGTACACCGTCTGGAAGTTGGTCAGCATGCCGCCGAGCCAGCGGTGGTTGACGTACGGCTGACCGACCCGGGTCGCCTGCTCGGCGATGGCCTCCTGTGCCTGCTTCTTGGTCCCGACGAACAAAATGTTGCCGCCGTCGGCCACCGTGTCACGGACGAAGGTGTACGCCTTCTCGATGTAGTCGAGAGTCTGGCGCAGGTCGATGATGTAAATGCCGTTACGCTCGGTGAAGATAAACCGCTTCATCTTCGGGTTCCAGCGCCGGGTCTGGTGCCCGAAGTGCACACCGCTCTCCAGCAGCTGACGCATGGTCACCACGGCCATGGTGTCTTCTCCCTTTTGTCCCTGGTTGTCACGCCGGCCGGCGGCCGAGCGTCCTGGCGCCCGGTCGGCGATCATGGTGGGCCTGAGTGATCAGGACCAGGGGACCGTCGCCCCCACGGCTGTCGCCGGGGAGAAGGGCGCGCGAGGTCGACCGCGCGAGGCGGTCGCCGGTTGTCAAGTGTACGCCCTGCGCCGGGTCGCGACCCGGCCAGCCCGCAGGGTTCAGCCCGCGAGTCCGGCCACCACGAACAGCAGCAGGCCGACCAGCAGATGCGCGGTCGGCGGACGCAGCAACGCCTCGACCGGAGAACCCACCTTGGTCGCCCCGGTGGCCAGCGCGTAGAGACCGATACCGAACGCGGGCAGACCGATCATCAGCGCCGTACCGGCGACCACCGCGCCGACCTCGGCCGGATCGGCGAGCGCTCCATCGAGCAACAGCCGCAACGCCGGCACCTCGAAGATCATCACCAGGACGGCGAACAGGATCCCCAGCGCAGGACGTCGACTGCGGTACACCCCGTCGCTGACGACGCTGCCCGCTGGTGCCCGCCGGCCGCCGTACTCCCCGATCAGTGGTGGATCACCGGCCGGACGGGGCGTGACCGGTGGCATGAGCCCGGTGGGGATGTCGACCGAACTGGCCGACTCGTCCGGCCGCCCCTGGTCGGACCGCCGGCCGGGATCGGACCGCCTTGCGGAGTCGGACCGCCGGCCGGGATCGATTGCCGGACCGGACTCGGGCCGAGGCTCCGCAGTCGCGAACGGTGGACCGCTCGCTGTTCCGGGAGGTGCCGACGTCGGCGGAGCAAACGGCGGGGCCGACGCGGGCGCAAACGGCGGGGCCGACGCGGGCGCAAACGGCGGGGCCGACGCGGGCGCCCCGTACGGCGGGGCCGACGCGGGAACTCCGCCGTACGGCGGTGCCGACGCCGGGTCCGGCGCCGCGCGCCGTCGGCCCCCTTCCGTCGTGTCCGCCCGGGTAGCCCGGGCGGCCCGAAGTTCACCGGTACCGTCGCCGCTGGCGTACCGGCTGGTGCCGCCGAACGGGTCGTCACCGAGCCGGTCGCTGCTCGAGTCGGAGGATTGCCAGGACGGATCGACGTAAGTGCGCTCGGAGTACCACCGGGGATCGGGGTCGTCCGGATAGTTTCGGTTCGGGTCCACGGACAGGGACCGTATGTCACCGCAACCGCCGCCGCCACTCGGGTCCGCTCCACGGACGTCCCCGACGATCTTGTACCGGTGCTGGTCAGACCGGCGCTAGCAGGCCGGCGGCCGGTGCCGTCGCGGCGTCCACAGCCTGCCCGCCGTCCACAACCACGGCGTACCGCACCCGACATCGGCCGTCACCGCCGGGCACTTTGCCAGACATGACCAACATCAGGCAGGCCGTCGGCGCCTACGGCGAACGCTGCGCCGTACGGCACCTCATCGACGCCGGGCTCGTCGTCGTCGAACGCAACTGGCGCTGTACGGCCGGCGAGATCGACATCATCGCCCGGCACGCCGACACCATCGTGTTCTGCGAGGTGAAGACCCGCCGCAGTGGCCGCTACGGCGCGCCGGAGGAAGCGGTCACCACAGCCAAGGCCCGGCGGATCCGCCGGCTGGCCGCCGGCTGGCTGGCCGCGAACCCGGGACATGGCCGGCGGCCGGTGCGATTCGATTTGATCTGCGTGACCGTCGGTCGGTCCGGCGCGGCCCAGGTCCGGCACCTGACGGCGGTCTTCTGACCACCGTCGCCCGACCGGTCGGCGTCGGCTGGCAGCCGTTGCCTGGCAGCCGTTGCCTAGCATCCGGCATCGACCGGTCGCCGCGTTGTCCACAGCGGGACCTTTGTCCACAGGCGCGCCCCTTCCCGGCCCGGCGCCCGGGTCGCCGACAGCGACCGTCGAGCCATGAGAAACGACATCCGCCGCCCGCCGCGCACCGACGACCGACCACCCTCCACGACGGACGGCCCACCGGTGGAGACCGGGCGATGAGCTACGCGAAGGTGCTCTGCGTCGGTCTGGTCGGCGTCACCGGACATCTCGTGGAGGTGGAGGCCGACCTCGCCGCTGGGCTCCCGGCAGTGATCATCTCGGGGTTGCCGGACACCACCCTGCATGAGGCACGGGACCGGGTACGCGCCGCGATCGTCAACTCCGGGCAGCACTGGCCGAACCGGCGGATCACCGTCAACCTGCTACCGGCGACGCTGCCCAAGGTCGGTTCGGGGTTCGATCTCGCAGTGGCCACCGCGCTGCTCGGCGGCACCGGAGAGCTGCCGCTCGCCCCGGTCGACGGTGTGGCGCTGCTCGGCGAGTTGGGCCTGGACGGCACCGTACGACCGGTGCGCGGGCTGCTGCCGATGGTGGTGGCCGCAGCCCGGGCCGGGGTGACCCAGGTGGTGGTGCCGGCCGCGAACGCGGCCGAAGCGGCGGTGGTGCCGGGAGTCCGGGTCAAGGCCGTCGACACGCTGCACCGGCTGATCGCGTTCATCCGTGGCGCCGGCGAGCTGCTCGATCCGCCGCCACCGAAGCCGGGCACCATCGAGGCCGGCCCGGACCTCGCGGACGTAGCCGGGCAGGCGTTCGGCAAGCGGGCCTTGGAGATCGCCGCAGCCGGCGGCCACCACCTGGCGCTGATCGGGCCGCCCGGTGCCGGCAAGACCATGCTGGCGGAACGGCTCCCCGGCCTGCTGCCGCCGTTGGACGACGCGGCGGCGCTGGAGGTCTCCGCGTTGCACTCGATCGCCGGGGTGCTGCCACCGGGCAGCGCCCTGCTACGCCGACCGCCGTTCCAGGCCCCGCACCACTCGGCGACCGTCGCATCGCTGGTCGGCGGCGGTTCCGGGCTGGCCCGCCCCGGCGCGGTCTCGCTGGCTCACCACGGCGTCCTGTTCCTTGACGAGGCACCCGAGTTCCACGGCCGGGTGCTGGATTCGTTGCGGCAGCCGCTGGAGAAGGGGCGGGTGCTGATCACCCGCGCCCTGGGGGTCACCGAGTACCCCGCCCGGTGCCAGCTCGTGCTGGCGGCCAACCCGTGCCCGTGCGCCCGACCGGCCGGCGACCAGCTCTGCGAGTGCCCGCCCGTGGTACGGCGCCGCTACCGCAACCGACTGTCCGGTCCGCTGATGGATCGCATCGACCTGCAGGTGAGCCTCACCGCGCTGCGGGCCGTGGACCTGATGACGACCCAGACGCCGGCGGAACCGACCGCGACGGTCGCCGACCGGGTGGCCGCCGCCCGCGAGGCCGCCCGGCAGCGCTGGGCCAACCAGGGGTGGCGGACCAACTCGGTGGTCCCCGGGCCCGCGTTGCGACGCCCGCCGTGGCGGCTGCCCGCCGGTGAGACCGCCGCACTGCGCCGCCGGCTGGACGTCGGTGCGATCTCCGCCCGGGGCTTCGACCGCATTCTGCGACTCGCCTGGTCAATCGCGGACCTGGACGGACGGTCCCGGCCGGACTCGGCCGACATCGACGAAGCCATCCAGCTGCGGACGGGCGAGCTGTGATGCCGGGCGCCGAGACGGCCGGCAGCCGGCTGGCCCGGATCGCGTTGACCTGGCTCGCCGAGCCCGGAAACGAAGCCGTTCACCGGCTCGTCGGGGCGGTCGGCCCGGTCGAGGCGCTGGCCCGGCTGCGCGCCGGGCGGAGCCCGGACGACCCGACCCGGACGGCGAGCTCCGCGCGGCTGGCGACCGCCGATCCGCTGCAGGTGGCCGCCGCCGCCCTCGACCGGGCGGCGCGGGTCGGCGCCCGGCTGGTGACGCCGGACGATCCGGACTGGCCGTGCCAGGTTGAGGACCTGACCCGGCTGGCCCGTCGCCCCGGCGGGGGGTCGGGCGGTGCCGGTTTCGGAGATTCCCGGGGCGGCGCGCCCCCGCTGGCCATGTGGATCCGTGGGCCGTTGCCGCTCGCCGAGGCGCTGGCCCGGTCGGTCGCCGTGGTCGGCTCCCGGGCGCCCAGCGAGTACGGACGTCACGTCAGCATGGAGTTCGGCCACGGCCTTGCCGAGCAGGGTTGGACGATCGTCTCCGGAGGTGCGTACGGCATCGACGCCTGCGCCCATCGCGGTGCGCTCGCCGCTGGCGGCAGCACGGTGGCGGTGCTGGCCTGCGGGATCGACCGGCCGTACCCCACCGGCAACACGGCGATGTTCGACCAGATCGTCGAGTCCGGGCTGCTGGTCAGTGAGTGGCTGCCCGGCGCCGAGCCGCTGCGGCACCGGTTCCTCACCCGCAACCGGTTGATCGCCGCCGCGACGGCCGGGACCGTGCTGGTCGAGGCCGGTGCCCGCAGCGGGGCCGCCCAGACGGTCCGGCGCGCGTTGGCCCTGGGCCGGGCGACCATGGTGGTGCCGGGGCCGATCACCTCCGCCGTGTCTGTCGGCTGTCACGAGATTCTGCGCGACCACCCGCAGGCCCGGCTCGTCGCCGGGGTCGCCCACGTGCAGGAGGAGATCGGCCGGATCGGTATCGACCTCGCACCGCCACCGCGCGGGCCCGAGCGTCCCCGTGACTCGCTCGATCCCCAGACGGCGCGGGTCCTGGAGGCGGTTCCCGGCCGCGGCTCGGTCGACCTGGACGAGCTGGCCGGCCGGGCCGGCGTCGACATCCGCACCGCGATGCGTTCGGTCTCCGCGCTGCAGGCCCGAGGGCTGCTCACCGGCGCGGACGGGCGCTACCGGTTGCCGCCACGGTCCGGCACCGGGGTCGGCCGGCGTGGCGACTTGACCGATCGGGCCGCCGGGCCGACGGTCGGGAAGTGAGCGACGACGACAGCCGGGGCACCGCCGCGCGGCACGCCGGTCTGCCGTCCGGCCTGCGCGACGCCGTGGACGCGTTCGCGCGGCACCTCGCTCTGGTCGACAACCGTTCGGCCCACACCGTACGGGCGTACGTCGGTGACGTCGTGTCGCTGCTCGATCACGCAGCCCGGATGGGGGTCCACTCCCCCGCCGGGCTCGACATCACGGTGTTGCGTAGCTGGCTGGCCAGGCAACGGACGTTCGGCGCCGCCCGGGCCACGCTGGCCCGGCGGGCGGCGGCCGCACGCGCCTTCAGCGGCTGGGCGCACCGCAGCGGGTTGACCGGCGCCGATGCCGGTGCGGCCCTGGCCAGCCCTCGGCCGCACCGGACGCTGCCGGCGGTGCTGCGCGTCGAGCAGGCCGCGCAGCTGATGCCGCACGGCGACGGCACCGGCTCGCAGGCTCAGCCGGCCGGGGAACAGACCCGGGAACCGACCGGCACCGGTCCGGACGGCCCGCTGCGGCTGCGCGACCGACTGGTCCTGGAGCTGCTGTACGCGACCGGGGTCCGGGTGAGCGAACTCTGCGGGCTCGACCTCGCCGACCTCGACCCGGGCCGGCGGGTACTCCGGGTGCTGGGCAAGGGCGGCCGGGAGCGGACCGTGCCGTACGGAGTGCCGGCCGGGGCGGCGCTCCACGACTGGCTGGTTCATGGGCGACCAGCGCTCGCGTCGCCCCACTCCGGCGAGGCGCTACTGCTCGGCGCGAAGGGCGGCCGGCTCCAGGCCACGGTGGTACGCCGCATCGTCACCGCGGCTGCCCGCGACGCGGGTGTACCCCGCGTCACCCCGCACGGACTGCGCCACTCGGCGGCCACCCACCTGTTGGAGGGTGGCGCCGACCTGCGATCGGTCCAGGAGTTGCTCGGGCACGCCTCGCTGGCCAGCACCCAGCTCTACACCCACGTGTCGGTGGAACGGTTGCGGGCGGCGTACCGGCAGGCCCATCCGCGGGCCTGAGGCTGCCGGCCCGGGGAGGGGCTGCTCACCGGACCGGGCCGAGACGGCTCGCCTACGATATGCCGATGAGCGGCGGCCTGGTCCCACCCGAACCGCTACCTGGGGCACGGATGCTGTTCTCCCTCGACCCGGCGGTCACCCACCTCAACCACGGCGCGTTCGGCGCGGTCCCAGTCACGGTGCAGCGGGTGCAGCAGCGGCTACGCGACGAGATGGAGGCCGACCCGCAGCGGTTCTTCACCCAGGGTCTGCTGGACCGGATCGGCCACACCCGCCGCCATCTGGCCGCTTTCCTCGGTGCCGACCCGGAGTGCGCCGCACTGGTCGACAACGTCACCGTCGCCGCCGCGACCGTGCTGCAGACGCTGCGTCTGGGCAGCGGTGACGAGGTGCTGTTGACCGACCACGGGTACGGCGCGGTCGCGCTCTCGGTCGAGCGGGAGTGCCGACGCACTGGCGCGACGGCACGCGTCGTAGCCGTGCCGCTGGGGGCGCCGGCTGAGGAGGTTGTCGAGCGGCTGCGCGCCGCGCTCCGGCCGGGCCAGACCCGGCTGCTGGTGGTCGACCAGGTCACCTCGCCGACCGCACAGGTGTTCCCGGTCGCCGAGCTGGCCCCGGTAGCCCGTGACGCCGGCGTACCGGTCCTGGTCGACGCCGCCCACGTACCGGGGATGCTGGCGGTCGAGGTCGACCGGATCGGCGCCGACTTCTGGGTGGGCAACCTGCACAAGTGGGCGTTCGCGCCGCGCGGCACGGCGCTGTTGGCGGTCGCGCCCCGGTGGCGGGAACGGTTGGAGCCGCTGGGGGTCTCCTGGGAGCAGGAATCCGGGTTCCCGTCGCGGGTGGAGTGGCAGGGCACCCGTGACTACACCGCGTGGCTGGCTGCGCCGGCTGGCCTGTACGCGTTGCGCAGCCTCGGCCTGGACCGGGTCCGGGCGCACAACGCCGCACTGGCCGGTTACGGCCAGCGGACCATCGCCGATGCGCTGGGGGTCCCGCCGCAGCGGCTCCCGGTACCCGATCCGCGCCGGCCAGGGTCGGCCCAGCTGGCCATGCGGCTGGTCCCGCTACCGGCCGGCGCAGCCGACAGCGCTGCCGCAGCGGCCGCGCTGCGTCGTCGGATCGCCGACGAGCTGGCCACCGAGGTGTCGGTCGCCTGGTGGTCCGGTCGGGCGTGGCTGCGAATCTGCGCTCAGGTGTACAACCGGGCAGCAGACTACGACCGGCTCGCGGAACTGCTGCCCACGCTGCTACACCGGGCCGGCTGACCCGAGCGGCAGCAGGCGGACACGTCCGTTGCCGAGCAACAGCAACGGGTCAAGGTAGCTGCCGTCCGTCAGCCGCAGGCCCCAGTGCAGGCACGCGTCGGCAGGACAACCCGGATGGCCTTCGGTAACGGTGCCGATCGGACGACCGGCGCTGACCGCGGTGCCGACGGCGAGCCAGCCGTCCACGGGTTCGTAGGTGGTCCTGAACCCACCCGGGTGACTGATGCTCACCACGCCCCGGTCGACGATCCGACCGGAGTAGCTGACCGTGCCGGCTCCAGCGGTGTACACGGTGGCGCCGACGTCGGCGGTGAGATCGACGCCCCGGTGTCCGCGCCCCCACGGCACCGGGGGCGGGTCGAACCGGCGGCTCAGCGTGACGGCCCCGGCCAGTGGCGGATGGAAACGCGGGTCTGCAGCTGGGCGCGCGGACCCGGTCGGTGGTGGTCCGGCAGCGGCGACCAACGCCGTGGCGGGGACCGCGGGCGCAGTGCTGAACAGGATCGTCGCTACCAGCATCGGCAGGAGCAGTATTCTCATGCCGACAACCTGGCACCCGACCGGGGCAGGGCCTCGACGAGCGGACGACAGACTGTGGATACTGACTCAACTGTGGAGAATGGAACCTCGTCGCAGCCGATCTGCTAAGGACCGGCCGGCCGATGTGTCGAGTCTCGGTCGCCGACGGTGCCCGTCGATACCCGGTTCCCGGACGACCTGGTGGCGCCCATTGAAGTCAGCCGCTGAATCCGGAATCTGCCGGTAGTGAGATTTCCGGCTTGTCCAACTCTTCCACATTTACATCCTTGAACGTCATTACTCTGACGTTCTTCACGAAACGGGCAGGACGGTACATGTCCCACACCCAGGCATCGTGCATCTCGACCTCGAAGTACACCTCGCCGTCAGAATTGCGCACGTGCAGGTCGACCTGGTTCGCCAGGTAGAAGCGACGCTCGGTCTCGACGACGTACGAAAACTGGCGGACGATGTCGCGGTACTCCCGGTAGAGCTGCAGCTCCATCTCTGTCTCGTACTTCTCGAGATCCTCGGCGCTCATCGCCATCCGCCTTCCATGACCACATCTTCCCCCAGTAGCGCCGGTTGGCGAAGCTGCTCGTCCAACGCCACGCCGACGGTACCCCGTACGGGGTCCGGACGCCCCATCGGCTCACGGATGCCGATACCGGCCGAGTCGGTTCCATCGGCCCGGTCAGCTTCGGCGGCCGGTCGGCGGGAGCGGGGCGGGCTCGCGGACCGGCCGGAGGCAGCCGCTACGTTGACGTACGAGAACCGGTGCTCGGCACACGGCCCCTGCCGACTCAGCGCGGCCTGATGCTCGGCGGTGGCATAGCCCTTGTGCTCGGCGAAACCGTAACCCGGGAACCGCCCGTCGAGCTCGACCATCAGCCGGTCCCGAGTGACCTTCGCGAGCACGCTGGCCGCCGCCACGCAAGCCGCCACCCGGTCACCCTTCCACACCGCGAGCCCGGGCGCTCCGAGCCCGTCGACGCCGAACCCGTCGGTCAACACGTACTCGGGTGCGGGACTGAGCCCGGCCAGCGCCCGGCGCATCGCGGCGAGATTGCACACGTGCAGGCCCCGACGGTCGATCTCGTCCGCTGGAACCACCACGATCCGGTGGGCGAGTGCCCGGTCACGGACCGAGGCGTAGACCCGCTCCCGCGCCCCCGGGGTGAGCAGCTTCGAATCGGCCAGCCCGTCGATCTCACCCCGCCGGCCCGGCGCGAGCACCACCGCAGCCGCCACCAGCGGCCCGGCACACGCACCCCGACCGGCCTCGTCGGCGCCGGCGACCTGGGCGAATCCGCGTCGGCGCAGGGCCTGCTCCAACGCGTAGAGCCCGGCCTCACGGCGCACCACGGTACGCGGTGGAGTCAGCACGGTTCGGCCTCTCCCGTCAGCCGGCGCAGCAGGGTCGGCAGCTCAGGCGGATAGACCCGTTCCGGGGTGGCCGCGAGCTCGCCGATCGGCCACCACCGGTGAGCGTCGATCGTACGGCGTTCGATGGCGTCGAACCCGCTCGTGTCGACCTGCCAGTTGGGCACCCGCAGCAGGAAGAAGTGCTGTTCCTGGCGGTACCACCGTCCGTCGAACGGGAACTCGACGGTTTCCTGCCAGACCGGCGTGCCCAACTCGGTCGGTGTCACCCGCAGCCCGGTCTCCTCGGCCAACTCGCGGACCGCGCCGTCGGCCGGGGTCTCGCCGGGCTCCAGTCCACCGCCGGGGGTGAACCAGTACCGGTGCCCGGGACGGGCCGGGTCGTACCCGCGGAGCAGCAGCACCCGACCCGCCGAGTCGACGAGCAGGACCCGGGCCGCGTGCCGGTTGCACGCCGGCTTTGGCGCTCGGTCCACCGTCAGCTCCGCGTCGGTCACCCGACCAGAGTAGGAGAACAAGCCGACCGGCACGACACGTGGGCCGCTGCCACCGCCGACCGCACCGTCCGGGACGGCGTGACGTGACCGGTCACGGTCCCGAACTCGGCACGGTCTCGAACGGCTCCGGCACGGTGAGCCAGGTGGCCCGGTCCAGTGGCCAGAAGACGGTGAACGCCCGGCCGACCACGGAGTCCTCGGTGATGGTCGCGTAGTCGATGTCGCCGCTGCGGTCCCAGTGCTCCAGCGAGTCACCCGATGCCGAGCGATGGTCACCCATCACCCAGAGCCGTCCTTCCGGCACGGTGATGTCGAACGGACCGACCGCTGCGGGATCGCTGATCCCGCCCTCGGAGTAGATGTACGGCTCGTCCAGCGGCTGGCCGTTGATGATCAACCGTTCCTCGGCGTCACAGCACTCGACCCGGTCTCCGCCGACCCCGATGACCCGCTTGATGAAGTCCTCACCGTCCGGGTTGCTGCTCCACTCCGGTGGGGCCCGGAACACGACGATCTCGCCGCGTTCGGGCGACCGGAAGTGGTAGACGACCTTGTTGACCAGCACCCGGTCGTTGATGTCGAGGGTGTGCTCCATCGACGGCGACGGGATGTAGAAGGTCTGCAGGACGAACGCCCGGACCAGGACCGCGACGAGGACCGCCACACCCAACAGGATCGGTAGTTCACGCCAGAAGGAACTGGGCTTCTTCTCGGTCTGCTCGTCGATCACAACCGGAGCCTACGACGTCTGGCTGAGAACAGCGGCACGGAGCGCGAAGCGAAAAGTAGCGGAATCATCACTGGCAGCACAACCACCAGGTCACCGGAGGTCTCCGGAACGTCCCCCGGCTGATCGACCGCCGCCGGAGTCGGAGCCGTCGGCGGCAGGCTGTCGAAGGTGTCCGGCACGGACAGGCCGTCCCAGCGATCCTGGGGCCAGACGATCACGAAGGCCCGGCCGATGACGTTCTCGATCGGCACCGAGCCCTGACAGCGGGAGTCCTGTGAGACCAGTCGGTGGTCACCCATCACGAACAGGTGTCCAGGCTCGACCACGACCTCAGCGAACTGCCGGGACCGGCACTCACCTGGGCTCGGTGGGACGTCCAGCGGCGAGTCCTCCAGGACGTAGCCGGCCTCGTCCAACGGCTGGTCGTTGACGGTCAGCCGGCCCTGGTCGTCACAGCAGCGAATCCGGTCGCCCGGTACGCCGATGACCCGCTTGATGAAGTCCTTCTCACCGGGCCTGCCAACCCCGACCAGATCACCAACGGTGCGGCCGAGTTTGGCGACGAAACCGAGGTCGGGGTCGTCGGTGTGCTCCGGTGCCCAGTCGTTGGTGCCCCGAAAGACGACGACCTCGCCGCGCACCGGATCCCGGACGTCGTAAACGACCTTGTTGACCAGCACCCGGTCACCGACCAGCAGTGTGTCCTCCATGGAGCCGGACGGGATGAAGAACGCCTGCAGCAGGAAGGAGCGGATCAGCACCGCCAGGCAGAAGGCCACCACCAGCAGCAGCGGCAACTCCTGCCACAGCGGCATCTGCCGACGCCTGCGCTGCACCATCTGCATGCCGGACTGGCCCGACCGACGCGGGCGCGCTACCGCCCGGCCGTCCCGACGGTTGCGCTGCGACCGCGCCCCCGACGAGGCACGCCGCTGCCACTGATCCTGGTCTCCTTGTGGATACACGCTACGCATCTCCCCGGTCCCGAGACACGGCGCTACCGCCCACGGCGCCTCTCGTCAGGCGCCACGAGCGGTAGCACAGTTGACTCCCGCCGCCACGACGGATGCCGCGGATGTAGCGCTCCCCATCGGTCACTACCGCAAGGGTAGTTGGCGAAAGCTCCCAGCGGCAGTCCTGAGATCGGGAACCGGGATCAGCGGGCTCAGCTGACCTGCTTCTCCCGCTTTTCCTTGATCTTGGCGGCCTTGCCACGGAGTTCCCGCAGGTAGTACAGCTTGGCGCGACGGACGTCACCACGGGTCACCATCTCGATCCGGTCGATGGCCGGGCTGTTGACCGGGTAGGTCCGCTCGACTCCGACACCGAAACTGACCTTGCGGACGGTGAAGGTCTCCCGCAGGCCGGCACCCTGCCTGCGGATCACCACGCCCTGGAAGACCTGCACCCGGGAACGGTTACCTTCGACGACCCGGGCGTGCACCTTGAGCGTGTCACCGGCGCGGAAGTCCGGAAGGTCGGTCCGCTGCGACTGGGCGTCAAGAGCGTCCAGCGTGTTCATCGCTGCATCCTTGGGCTACTCAAGGCGCACCGTCTCGCGGTGCGCGGATGGATGATTCTGATCCCGGGCCGGAACGCTCGACGCCTCAGCATTCGATGCCGCAACGTTCGACGCCTTCCCGCTGGCGGGATCCTCGCAGCCGGACACGCATGCCCGTCTGCGGCAACCCCACTACTCTGCCACATCACCGGCCGGCAGTTGAAATCCGGCCGCAACCAGCAGCGCAATGTCTCTTTTGTCAAGTTTTCCGGCCGGCAGTCCGGCGAGCAGATCCGGCCGACGCGATGCGGTACGGAGCAGCGCCTGGTCTCGCCGCCACCGGGCGATCCGGCCGTGATCGCCCGATCGTAGTACCTCCGGCACCTCGCGTCCCCGCCACTGCGGCGGCTTGGTGTAGACCGGCCCCTCCAGCAACCCGTCCGAGTGGGACTCCTCGACGAGCGATCCGGCGTTGCCGAGCACTCCGGGAATCAACCGGGTCACCGCCTCCAGGATGGCCAGCACGGCGACCTCACCGCCGAAGATGACGAAATCGCCGAGGGACACCTCGGTCACCGGCAGCGCTCCCGCCGCCTCGTCGATCACCCGCTGGTCGATCCCCTCGTAGCGGCCACAGGCGAAGATCAGTCGAGGCTCGGCGGCCAACCGCTGCGCCATCGCCTGGTCGAACCGCTCCCCCACCGGGGTCGGCACCACCAGCCGCGCGGGCGGCCGTCCGGCAGCAGCCAGCTCGTCCAGCGCCGCGCCCCACGGCTCCGGGCGCATCACCATCCCGGCACCACCGCCGTACGGGGTGTCGTCCACCGTCCGATGCACGTCGTGCGTCCAGCGGCGCAGGTCGTGCACCTCGACGCTGAGCAGGCCGGCTCGGCGTGCCCGGCCGATCAGCGACAGGTCCAGCGGCGCCAGGTAGTCCGGAAAGATCGTGACGACGTCCACCTGCAGCGCCACCGCGCCGGATGGCATCGGAGCGCTCACAGGTCGAGCAGGCCGGGTGGGGCGTCGACGACCACCCGCCCACCGGGGAGATCCACTTCCGGCACGATCGTCCGGACGAACGGCACCAGGGCGGACCCGCCGCCGGGCCGGCGGAGCACCAGCAGATCGGATGCGGGCGCGTGGTCGATCCGGGCCACCTCGCCGAGGACCTCGCCGGACGACGTGACCGCCGTCAGGCCGACCAGCTGGTGATCGTGGTACTCGTCCGGATCCTCCGGGGTGGCGATGTCGCTGCTGTCCACGCAGAGCAGTACGCCCCGCAACGCCTCGGCGAGGTCGCGGTCGACAACCCCGGCGAACTGCACCAACGGTCGGCCCTGATGCCAGCGGACCGTCTCGATGGTCAACCGGTCAGGGACGCGGACCAGGGTCGCGCCGGGCGGTGGCGGCTGCTGCGGTTCGCGGACGGCCGGCACCGCCGCCGGATCGGTGATCAACACCGATCCGGCGGCGAACCGGATCTCCGGTTCGTCGGTCCGGACCTCGACCGTGACCTCGCCACGGATTCCGTGTGGTCGGCCGATCCGACCGACGATCAACAGCATCAGTACGAGTCGACGATGTCGACCCGCACGCCACGCCCGCCGATCGACCCGATCACCTGACGCAGCGCCTTGGCGGTGCGCCCGCCGCGGCCGATCACGGTGCCGAGGTCCTCCGGATGCACCCGTACCTCCAGGCGCTTGCCCCGGCGCGAGTCGACCAGCCGGACCCGTACGTCGTCGGGGTGGGTGACGATCCCCTTGACCAGGTGCTCCAGCGCGGGCCGGAGGACCATGTCAGGCCTGCTCGCCGGAGCCGGCACCGGTGGGCTCCTCGGTCTTGGCCGGCGCTTCGGCAGCCGCCGGCTCGGACTTCGCTTCGGCCTTCGGCTCAGACTTCGCTTCGGCCTTCTTCTCGGCCTTCTTCGCCGGCTTGGTCGGCGTGTCCGCGACGCCTGCGGCGGCCTTGGCCTCCGCCTCGTACGCCGCCTTGCGGTCGGCCCGCTCGGGTGCCACCAGCAGCGGCGCCGGGGCGGGCAGGCCCTTGAACTTCTGCCAGTCGCCGGTCTTTTCCAGCAGACGCTGGACGGCTTCGCTCGGCTGAGCGCCGACCGAGAGCCAATACTGGACACGGTCCGAGGTCACCTCGATGACCGACGGGTCTTCCTTCGGGTGGTAGATCCCGACGAACTCGATCGCCCGCCCGTCGCGCTTGGTACGCGAGTCGGCGACGACGATGCGGTACTGCGGGTTGCGGATCTTGCCCATCCGCAGAAGCCGGATCTTTACGGCCACGGTTTGTTCGCTCCTGTTGCGATCTTCACCGGCCCCCGAGGGCGGTGCGCGGGTGAACGCCGACCGGCACAGTGGGGTTGGGCCAGAGGCAGCTCGGGTGGACTGGCGACGTGCCCGGGTAGAGGGCGCCGAACACGTACCGGATACCAACACACTATTCTGCCAGACCCGCGGCGTACCGCCACACCCGGTGGCCCCGGTGGGTCGCCGGTCAGCCCGAGGTGCCCGGCGGTCAGCCGGCTGCCGGCGGGCGGTCCCAGCCGGGCGGCAGCTCGGCCGGCGGCGCCCAGGCCGGGTCCGGCCGGAAGTCGCACCAGGTCCCGTCGAACGGAAAGTCACCCGACTCGGCGATCTTGATCACCCGCCGCCCCTCGGCCCGTACCGCCGCCTCGTCACGCACCCAGTAGTGCTCCGGGAAGGCGAGCCGCTCGGCGAACTCCTCCTCGTCCTTCCAGACCCAGCTGCGGTCCGGGCGGACCACCACGTCCAGGTCCTGGTCGATTACGTCCACTCCGGCGAGGTCGCCGTCGGCCCAGCGCACACCGGGCTCTTCGAGGTTGACGTACCAGTTGAGGAAGTTCCCGGCGTCGTCGCGGAACCACCACACCGAGTGGGCGGCCCCGGCGGGCAGGAACTTCAGCACCGGGGGGCCGAGCCAGCGGCCGTGCTTGATCCGGTACGACCGGGTGATCCACTCGGTGAACGGCATCGCCCGCATGCCACGGCCGTCGTCGGCCACCTCGTTGACCACCGGCGAGCCCCGGTCGACCCAGACCAGCAGACCCCGCTCGTCGTCGACGACGACCCGGGCCGGACGGACCCAGCCGAGACGCCCGCGCCGCACATTCCGATGCATGATCAACTGACCGGGCTGAAACCGCATGTTCATCTCCCTCGCTCACCATGCCCAACGACAGCGACACCGTCCACGAACGGCCCGCCGGCGGGCCCGCACGAACGACCCGACAGCGGCGCCGCCCGCGAACGGGCGGCGCCGCTCACCGACGGCAGGGCAGGGCGTCAGTACGAGCGGGCCAGCACCGCGACCAGGTCGGGCTCGTCGTCGGAGTCGGGCACCGAGCCGTCCGGACGCAGCAGGCAACGTACGGTGACGCCCTGCGCGTTGACCTCGGCCTCACCTGCCGGACCGACCACCGACCACGGCACCCGGGCCCATCCGGTCGCCGCAGCGGCGACGGCGTCGGCGAGGGTGCCGACCTCGACGGTACGCGTCTGACGCAGCGTCAGCGCCTGGTCGTAGAGCCGCTGCTGGTCGGCGTCGAGGGCGTTGCGGACCGCGCCGACCACGTCGGCGACCGGTACCGGGGTCTTCGACCCGTCGGTACGCCGGACCAGCACCGCATTGCCGGCGGCCAGGTCGCGCGGGCCGACCTCGACGCGTACCGGATATCCCTTGAGCTCGGCGTCGACGGCCCGGCGGCCGAACGGCGTGTCCACCCGGTCGTCCAGGCCGACCCGTACCCCGGCGTCGCGCAACGCGTCGCGCAGCTTGGCCGCCGCCTCGGCGACCCCGTCGCCGGCCTTGACCACCATGACGTACGCCTGGACCGGGGCCAGCCGTGGCGGCACCCGCAGCCCGTTGTCGTCGCCGTGCACCATGATCAGCCCGCCGAGCATCCGGGTCGAGACCCCCCAGGAGGTGGTCCAGGCGTGCTCGACCGCCCGCTCCGCGGAGGTGTAGGTGATGTCGAACGCGCGGGCGAAGTTCTGCCCGAGCTCGTGCGAGGTGCCCAGTTGCAGCGCCTTGCCGTCGGCCATCATCCCTTCGAGGGTGTACGTGCTGGTGGCTCCGGCGAAGCGCTCCCGGGCGGTCTTACGCCCGACCAGCACCGGGATGCCGAGCACGTTGACCATGAAGTCTTCGTAGACCTCGTGCAGGATTCGTCGGGCGTACGCCCGTGCGTCGGCTTCGTCGGCGTGCGCGGTGTGCCCCTCCTGCCAGAGGAACTCGCTGGTCCGCAGGAACACCCGGGGGCGCAGCTCCCAGCGCACCACGTTGGCCCACTGGTTGAGCAGCAGCGGCAGGTCCCGGTAGGAGTCGACCCACTTGGCCATGAACTCGCCGATCACCGTCTCGCTGGTCGGCCGGACCACCACCGGCTCGGCGAGCTGCTTGCCGCCACCGTGGGTGACCACCGCCAGCTCCGGGGAGAAGCCTTCGACGTGCTCGGCCTCGCGGCGCAGATAGCTCTCCGGGATGAACAGCGGGAAGTACGCGTTCTCCGCGCCGGCCGCTTTGATCCGGTTGTCCATCTCGGACTGCATCCGCTCCCAGATGGCGTACCCGGCCGGCCGGATCACCATGGTGCCGCGCACCGGTCCGTTGTCGGCGAGCTGCGCCTTGGCGATCAGATCCTGGTACCAGCGGGGGAAGTCCTCCGCACGAGGTGTGAGCACGCGGGCCATGACCGGACATCCTATGCGCCGCCGGTGGCGGCTGCGCGACGCACCCGCCGCAGCCGGCTCAGGGCCGCCCCGGCCACCGGGTCAGCGCAGCACCCGCCCGCGCAGGATGATCCGCTCGGGTGCGCGGACCACCCGCAGGTCGGCCCGCGGGTCCGCCGGGTACACAACCAGGTCGGCGAGCCCTCCCTCGACCAGGCCAGGGAAGCCGAGCCAGTCCCGGGCACCCCAGGAGGCGGCGGCCAGCACCGCCTCGGCCGGCATGCCCGCCTCAGTGTGCAGGGTCAGCATCTCGTCGGCGGCCCGGCCATGGGCGATGCCGCCACCGGCGTCGGTGCCGACGAAGACCGGCACGCCGGCTTCGTGCGCGGCGCGTACCACCTCGGGGAACCTGTCCCGCAGGCTGATCATGTGGGCGGCGTACCGGGGGAACTTCTCCCGGGCCCGGTCGGCGATCCCGCCGAACGTCGCGATGTTGATCATCGTCGGGATCAGCGCAGTCCGGTGCCGGGCCATCTCGTCGATCAGGTCAGGGCTCAGCCCGGTGCCGTGCTCGACCGAGTCGACCCCGGCCCGGACCAGGATCCGTACCGCCTCCTCGTCGAAGGTGTGCGCGGCGACCCTGGCACCGGCCCGGTGCGCGGTGGCGATGGCGTCGGTCATCGCCTCCGCCGACCAGGCCGGGGCGAGGTCCCCCGCGGACCGCTCGATCCAGTCGCCGACCAGCTTGACCCAGCCGTTGCCCGCCTTGGCCTGCTCGGCCACCGTGTCGGACAGCCGCTCCGCCGGCACCTCGACGCCGATGTCGCGCAGGTAGCGCCGGGGCGGTGCAACGTGCCGGCCGGCGCGGGCCAGCCGGGGCAGGTCCGGTTCGTCGTCGAGTTGCGGGTACGGGTACGGCGACCCGGCGTCGCGCAGCGCCAGCACACCGGCGTCCCGGTCGACGCCGGCCAACCGGCGGGCGTCGTCGAGCGAGCCGATCGGCGTCCCGCCCCGGGCGATGCCGATGTGGCAGTGCGCGTCGACCAGCCCGGGCAGGATGAAGCCGCCGTCGACCACGGTGGTCGCGCCGGGCACCGGGTGCAGCGTCACCCGGTCGCCGACCAGCCACAGGTCCCGGGTTCGGTCCTCGGGCAGCACGACCCCGCGGACGTGCAGCGGCACGGGTGCGGGGTCGACGGCGCTCAGCCCTTCTCCCGCTTGTTCAACTTGTTGAAGTCGATCTTGGGGAGCTTGAAGCCGGGCGGCAGACCGTCGCCGCCGCCCAGCGCGTTCGGGTCGAGGCCGGGCGGCAGCTGCGGCATGCCGCCCGGGAAGCCGGCCGGCACCCCGCCGCCGCCCCGCTGCCGGGCACCGCCGCCCCGGTTGCCGCCCTTGTTCCCCTTGCGCTTGTTCTTCGGCGACTTGGTCGCCTTGCGCCGCCCGCCACCGGGCAGACCCATCATCCCGCCCATCTGCTTCATCATCTTCTGCGCCTCGGCGAAGCGGTTGAGCAGCTGGTTGACGTCCATCACGGTGACCCCGGAGCCGTTGGCGATCCGGGCCCGGCGCGAACCGTTGATGATCTTCGGGTTGGTCCGCTCGCCCGGGGTCATCGAGCGGATGATCGCGGTGGCCTTGTCGAAGTGCTTGTCGTCGACCTCGGCCAACTGGTCCTTCATCTGCCCCATCCCGGGCATCATGGCCAGCACGTTGGCGATCGGCCCCATCCGGCGCACCGCGATGAGCTGGTCGAGGAAGTCCTCCAGGGTGAACTGCTCGCCGCCCATCAACTTGGCGGTCATCTTCTCCTTCTGATCGGCGTCGAAGGCCTGCTCGGCCTGCTCGATCAGAGTGAGCATGTCGCCCATGCCGAGGATCCGGCTGGCCATCCGGTCCGGGTGGAAGACGTCGAAGTCGGACAGCTTCTCACCGGTGGAGGCGAACAGGATCGGTTCGCCGGTGACCTGCCGGACGGACAGCGCCGCACCGCCGCGCGCGTCGCCGTCGAGCTTGGACAGCACCACGCCGGTGATGCCGACGCCGTCGCGGAACGCCTCGGCGGTGCGGACCGCGTCCTGCCCGACCATCGCGTCGATGACGAAGATGACCTCGTCCGGGTCGACCGCGTCGCGGATCGCGGCGGCCTGGGCCATCATCTCGGCGTCGATGCCGAGCCGACCGGCGGTGTCGACGATGACGACGTCGCGCGCCGACCGGCGGGCATGCTCGATCGACGCCTTCGCGACGGCCACCGGGTCGCCGACCCCGTTGCCGGGCTCCGGGGCGAACACCTCGACCCCGGCCCGCCCGCCGAGGACCTGCAGCTGACCGACCGCATTCGGGCGTTGCAGGTCGGCGGCGACCAGCAGCGGCTGGTGCCCCTGCGCCTTGAGCCAGTTGGACAGTTTGCCGGCGAGGGTGGTCTTGCCGGAACCCTGCAGCCCGGCCAGCATGATCACCGTCGGCGGCTGCTTGGCGAACCGGAGCCGGCGCTGCTCGCCGCCAAGGACCCCGACCAGCTCCTCGTGCACGATCTTGATGACCTGCTGGGCCGGGTTGAGCGCCTGGGAGACCTCGGAGCCACGGGCACGCTCCTTGACCCGGCCGATGAACGCCTTCACCACCGGCAGCGCGACGTCCGCCTCCAGCAGCGCCAGCCGGATCTCCCGGGCGGTCGCGTCGATGTCGGCGTCGGTGAGCCGACCCTTGCCCCGGAGCTTGCCGAAGATCCCGGACAGTCGATCACTCAAAGTGTCAAACACGACGCAACATCCTGTATGTCGATCCGGCAGGGCAACTCACGGCGGCGTCGGAACGCGACTCCGCCCGACCTGGCAAGCCTAGCCGCCGCCCGCTCCGCCCGCTCCTGCCACTCCAGCGCCTGCGGCCGCCGCCCGCTTCCGCCACTCCGGCATCCGGCTCCGCCGCTGCGCCGCCCGGTCATCCGGCGGCGGCCAGCACCGCGGCTTCCAGGCGGGCCCGCTCGGCGTCGTCCGGGCCGGCACCCACCAGGTAGAAGGCGTCGACCACGTCACCGCCCAGGGTGGAGATCCGGGCCGCCCGCACCTGGGCGCCGGCCTCGTCGAGTGCGCTGGTCACCCGGTAGAGCAGACCGGCCGAGTCGGCCGCCCGTAGCTCCAGCACCACCGCGTCGGTGGCGGCCTCCCGGTGCCACACCACCCGAGGGTCGGCTCCGGCCCGCCGGGCGGCGAGTGCCCGACCCCGCAGCCGCTGGGTGACCGACACGTCACCGGCGACCGCCCGCCGCAGGTCGGCGGCGAGCGCGATGGTGTCCGGCGGGGTGCCGTACCGGGGCTGGACCCGGAACTCGACCAGCGCCCGCCCGTCGACCGTGGAGGCGTCCGCGGTCAGCACGTCCAGCCGGTGCAGGGCCAGGCAGCCGGCGACCGCGGCGAGCAGGCCGTGCCGGTCCGCAGCGGCCACCGCGACCCGGTCGTCACCGTCGATGTGTACGGCCGGCAGTGGACCCGCCACCAGCGCCGGATCGGGTCGCGGCGGCTGGGGCAGCACCCCGGTGTCCAGCGCGGTGTGCACTCGGCGGACCAGTTCGGCGATCAGCCGCCCCTTCCAGTCCGACCAGGCCGCCGGGCCGGTCGCCAGGGCGTCGGCGCGGGCCAGACCGTGCAGCAGACCGAGCGTGGTGGTGTCGCCCACCGCAGCGGCGACCTGGGAGATCGTCACCGGGTCGCTGAGGTCACGCCGGGTGGCCACCTCTGGCAGCAGCAGATGGAGCCGGACCAGTTTGTCGATCATGTTGACGTCGGCCGGGGGCAGCCCGATCCGGGCGGCGATCCGCGTCGCCACCGGCGCGCCGACCGTACTGTGGTCGCCGGGCAGCCCCTTGCCCACGTCGTGCAGGAACGCACCGAGCAGCAGCAGGTCGGGCCGGTCCACCTCGCGGGTGAACGCGGTCGCCTCCTGTGCCGCCTGGACCAGGTGCCGGTCCAGGGTGAACCGGTGCACCGGGTTGTGCTGCGGCAGGCTGCGCATCCGGGGCCACTCCGGCAGCCAGCCGTCAACCAGCCCGTACCGGTCGCAGGTCTCCCAGGTGGGCACCAGACCGGGACCGGCGCCGAGCAGGGTGATCAGCGCGGCCCGGGCAGCATCCGGCCACGGCGCGGGCAGCGGCGGACAGTACGCGGCGAGCCACTCGCAGGTCGCCCGGGCGATCGGCAGCCGGCTGGTGGCGGCGGCCGCGGCGACCCGCAGCGACAGGCTGGGGTCCGGGCGGGCCCCGATCGCGGTCCGGGCGAGGACCAGCTCACCGTCGTGCTCGACCACGTCGCGGGCCACCGGCCGGCGCACCGGCGGACCGCCGCCGCGCCGACGGCCCGAGCGCAGCCGGTCGGCGCTGCGCCAGGCGTCGTCGAGGGCGTGGGTGATGGTGCGCGCGTCCGAGGCGACCCGGCGCAGCAGGGTGTCCGGGTCGTCCAGGTCGAGCAGGCCGGCGACGGTGGCGCGTTCCTGGGCCACCAGCCGGTCCACCCGCCGGCCGACAGCGACGTGCAGCGCGTCGCGGGTGTCCAGCAGCCGCAGATGGGCCGCGCGGGCGGCCGGACGCATGCTGTCGGCGATGCCGGCCAGGGCGATCCCGCGCAGGATCCCGACGTCGCGCAGCCCGCCGGCGGCCTCCTTCAGATCGCCTTCCAGCAGGAAGGCCAACTCGCCGTGGGTCCGCCAACGGGCCTCGGTGACCTCACGCAGCGCCGGCAGTTGGCGGACGGCGGTGCGCCGCCACTGGTCGGTCGCGGCGGCCTGCAGCTCGGCGGTGAGTTCCCGGTCGCCGGCGACGTGCCGGGCGTCGAGCAGGCCGAGCGCGACCTTGACATCGTCGTGGGCGACGGACAGCGCCTCCGGCAGGGTACGCACCGAGTGGTCCAGCCCGAGGCGGGCGTCCCAGACCGGGTACCAGAGGCGGGCGGCGATCTCGTCCATCCCGGCGACGCCGCGGTGCATCAGCACGAGATCGAGATCGCTGTACGGCGAGCACTGCAGCCGGCCGAGTCCGCCGACCGCCACCAGGGCGATACCGGTCAGCCCGGCCGGCATCAGCGAGGTCAGCCAGACATCGAGTGCCGCCGCCCGGTCCACGCGGGCGGCGGCACCGATGCCGTCGGACAGCGACGGGCCGGGGCCGGCCGCAGGACGCTGCCGGACCCCGACTCCGTCGGTCATGTGTTCTCGCTACCGGTTGGGTGGGCTCGCCGACTCAGAGCGCGTCGAGACCACGCTCGCCGGTGCGGACCCGGATGACGTCCTCAACGGCCGTCACCCAGACCTTCCCGTCGCCGATCTTTCCGGTGCGGGCCGCCGTGACGACCGCGTCGACGACCTTCTCGACGTCGATCTCGTCGGTCAGCACCTCGATCCGGATCTTCGGCAGGAACTCGACGGTGTACTCGGCACCCCGGTACACCTCGGTGTGGCCCTTCTGGCGTCCGTACCCCTGGACCTCGCTCACGGTCAGGCCGGCGACGCCGAGGGCGTGCAGGGCCTCCTTGACCGCGTCGAGCTGGTACGGCTTGATGACCGCGGTCACCAGCTTCATGTCTAACCCCTCCATCAGGGAACGTTAACCGGCGACCTTCTCGCTGACCGGTGCGGACTCGCCCGAACCGGCGGGCGCCTTCCCGATGCCGGCGGCGGCGAAGCCGCCACCCGAGGCGCTACCGAACTCGTAGGCACTCTCCGCGTGCTCGGCGGTGTCGATGCCCTCGACCTCGGCGTCGGCGCTGGCCCGGAAGCCGATGGTCTTGTCGATCGCGAAGCCGATGATGTAGGCGACGACGAATGAGTAGACCAGCACCGCGACCACACCGAGCGCCTGCAGACCGAGCAGGTCGATGCCACCGCCGTAGATGAGTCCGGCGTTGCCCTCTCCGGCCAGCACCTCGACGGCCAGGAAGCCGATCAGCAGCGAGCCGATGATGCCGCCGATCATGTGCACGGCGACCACGTCAAGCGAGTCGTCGTACCCGAGCTTGTACTTGAGGCCGACCGCCAGGGCGCAGACCACACCGGCGATGATGCCGAGCGCGATCGCCCCGAGCGGCTCCAGGAAGGCACAGGCCGGGGTGATGGCGACCAGACCGGCGATGGCACCGGAGGCGGCGCCGAGGGTGGTCGGCTTGCCGTCGCGGAACCACTCGACGACGATCCAGCCCAGCACGGCGGCCGCGGTGGCCACCTGGGTGTTGATGAAGGCGACCGCGGCGGCACCGTCGGCGGCGACCGCCGAGCCGGCGTTGAAGCCGAACCAGCCGAACCACAGCAGGCCGGCGCCGAGCAGGACCATCGGCAGGTTGTGCGGCTTGAACTTGTCCTTCGGCCAGCCGACCCGCTTGCCGAGCACCAGGGCCAGCGCGAGTGCCGCAGCACCGGCGTTGATGTGCACCGCGGTACCACCGGCGAAGTCGAGGACGCCGAGCTCGAAGATCCAGCCACCGCCCCACACCCAGTGCGCGACCGGGAAGTAGACCAGGGTGGCCCACAGGCCGGCGAAGAGCAGCCAGGCGCCGAACTTCGCCCGGTCCGCGATCGCACCGCTGATCAGTGCGACGGTGATGATCGCGAACATCATCTGGAAGACGGCGAACAGCAGGTCCGGGATGCCGCCCTCGGAGCCCGACTCGAGCATGCCGCGCAGGCCGGCCATGGAGAGGTCACCGGTGACGCCGCCGACGTCCTCACCGAAGGCGATGCTGTAGCCGTAGAAGACCCACAGCAGGCTGACCAGGCCGATCGCGCCGAAGCTCATCATCATCATGTTGAGCACGGACTTGGACCGCGTCATGCCACCATAGAACAGCGCCAATCCGGGCGTCATGAGCAACACCAGGGCGGCTGAAGTCAAAATCCAGGCGGTGGCACCAGAATCTAGTTCCGGCACGCTGCCTCCTCTCAGTTGGAAACATAACCGGCTCCAAGAGGCAGCATCGCCCGCTCGCCGGTTGCGCGAAGCTTGCTGGGCAGCTGTTTCACGCAGGGTGCCCGTGCCGTTTCCAACACGTGACGGGTTGTTTCCAACATGTGAAGAACACTTCACTATCGCCAGATCAGGCAGGGTCATATCAACCGAATAGCCACCGCCTACTGTCCGGAAGGCGACAGAACTCGTCACCCGTACCCGGACCGCTGCCGCCCCGGGCCGCGACCGGTCAGCGCAACTGGTACTCGCCGCCCGTCAGCGCAGCGCGTACTCCAAGATGTGCCGTTCGTAGTCAAGCAGCCGCAGATCCCGCATCGGCCGACGAAGATGACCTTTGTGCACGATCCGGACAAACGCCGGATCTCCGGCGGCGGCCATCCGACGAATTCCCTCCACGTGGTCGACGACCCGCTTGCGGATGGTCCGGACCAGCCGGTGCCGGTCGCGGGGGATCAGCCCGTACGCGTCGGCGAACAGCCGCAGCCTGCGCGGCCGGTCCGGGTGCCGCCAACCCAGCGTGTAGGAGTCCCGGTCGGAGAAGAGCGGCACCCAGGTCCACGCGGCGTACGCGACGTCGTAGATCCGCGCCCCCGGCGACGCCAGGTCGAAGTCGATCAGGGCGAGAGTACCGTCCGGACGCCAGATCACGTTGTGCGGGGCCGCGTCGTGGTGGCAGATCACCTCGGTGTCCGGCGGCGGCGGGCCGAACGAACGCCAGACCGCGCTACGCGGCGGATTGAACCCGTACTGGGCGTCGTGGAACATCCGCAACATCGTCGCGACGGTGACCAGCGCCTCGTCGCTGACCCAGTGCGGCGCCAGCGGATACTCGCCGCACTCCCCCTCGACGTAGGAGAGGACCTCACGGTTGCGTTCGTCCATGCCGAGGACCCGGGGCGAGCCGGTGAACCCGACGTACTCCAGATGCCGCAGCAGCGCGTGCACCGAGGGCGTCCACGGGCCGACGTTGCGCCGGACGGTGTCTCCGACCCGCACCACGGTGCTGACGTTGCCGCCACGCAGTGGGATCTCCTGCTGGGTCACGTACGGTCTCCCGAGACGTGGCTCCTGATTGCGGTACGTCACCCGAGGCTACGCATCCATTCCACGTGGATCGGCGCCCATCAGGGCGTCGACGAACTGCGCCGGATCGAACGGGGCGAGGTCGTCCGGACCTTCGCCGAGACCGACCAGTTTGACCGGAATGCCAAGTTTGCGCTGCACCGCGATGACGATACCGCCCTTGGCGGTGCCGTCGAGTTTGGTCAGCACCACCCCGGTCACCTCCACCGCCTCAGTGAACACCCGGGCCTGCTCCAACCCATTCTGCCCGGTGGTGGCATCCAGCACGAGCAGTGTCTCGTGCACCGGACCATGCTTGCTCACCACCCGCTTGACCTTGCCGAGCTCGTCCATCAGGCCGATCTTGTTCTGCAACCGGCCGGCGGTGTCGATCAGCACCGCGTCGACCTTGGTGTCGATGCCCCGCTTCACCGCGTCGAAGGCGACGCTGGCCGGGTCCGCACCCTCCGGGCCGCGGACCACCTCGGCGCCGACCCGAGAGGCCCAGGTGGTCAACTGGTCGGCGGCGGCGGCGCGGAACGTGTCGGCGGCGCCCAGCAGCACGGTACGGCCATCGGCGACCAGCACCCGGGCGATCTTGCCGCAGGTGGTGGTCTTGCCTGCCCCGTTGACCCCGACGACCAGCATCACGCTCGGCTCGCCGCCCGTGTTCAACGCCCGGTCGAGCTGCGGGTCCAGCGCGGCGACCAGCTCCTCGGTGAGCAGCGTACGCAGTTCGGTGGCACTGCGGGTGCCGAGGACCCGGGTACGCTCCCGCAGCCGGTCGACGATCTCCCGGGTCGGCTCGATGCCGACGTCCGCGGTGATCAGGCTCTCCTCGATCTCCTCCCAGACCTCCTCGTCCAGCCGGTCCCGGGAGAGCAGGTTCAGCAGTCCCTTGCCGAGCAGGCCCTGCGACCGGGACAGCCGGGTCCGCAGCCGGACCAGCCGCCCGGCCGTGGGCTCCGGACGTTCCAGGGTCGGTGGCGCCGGCGCCACCGGCTCCGCAGGCGCCTGCTCCGGTTCGGCCGGTGGCGCGACCGGACGTTCCTCGACGGCGACGCCGGCCGGACGCTCGCCGTCGGCTGGTGGGCGCTCCTGCGGCTGCTCGCCGCCGAGCGGGGTCGGCGGTGCCGGCGGCAGCGGAGGCTGCCGGCGCATCCGGGGCACCACCAGCCCGAGACCGGCGAGCAGCAGCACACCGAGCAGGATCGCGGCGAGGACGAGGTAATCCATGCGGAAATCCTGACAGATGGCCGCGACCGAGTCCCGCCCACCGCACCCATCGGTGACACCCACCCCCCGGTACAGTGTCGCCGGCCGGCGACCACACCCCCGGGAACAGTGTCGCCGGCCGGCGACCACACCCCCCGGGAACAGTGTCGCCGGCCGGCGACCACACCCCAGGTACCGGTCAGGGAACTGGGTGACGGGCCTGCATGCGGGGTAGAAAAGAGGCCGTCCCGCGTCCCTCGCGAAAGGTCGACCATGTCTGCACACCAGTTCGGCAGGGACCACCGGTGACCGACGGCACAACCGCCGGTGGACCGGACCCGCAGCTCCGACCGGCGGCCGGCCCCCGGCTACTGATCGGGCCGTTGCTGCGGCGGGTGGTCGGCGGGCAGGCCACCGTCTGGGTGGAGACCGACGCCCCGGCCACGGTACGGGTCGCGACGACGGGCACGGCGGGCGGCTCGGCCCGCACCTTCAGCGCGTTCGGGCACCACTACGCGCTCGTGGTGGTCAACGGGCTGGCCCCCGGCTCCAGCCACCGCTACGAGGTCTTCCTCGACGACCGGCGGGTCTGGCCGGAGGCGGACTCGCCGTACCCGGGCAGTGTGATCCGGACCCGGCGGGCCGACGACGACGCCCAGCCGGTGCGGCTGATCTTCGGATCCTGCCGGGAGACCACCCAGCACTCCACCGCCCGACGGTTGCCGCCGGACGCGCTCGACGCGTACGCCCGGCGGCTGGCCGGCCTGGACCCGGCCGGCGACGACTGGCCCGACCTGCTGCTCCTGCTCGGCGATCAGGTGTACGCCGACGAGACGTCGCCGGTGATCCGACGGTTCCTGCGGCGGCGGCGCCGACATCGCGGGCTACCGCCCGGTGCCCCAGCCGATCAGGTGGTCAGCTTCCCCGAGTACACCCGGCTGTACCTGGAGTCGTGGCGGGACCCGGAGATCCGCTGGTTGCTGTCGACCGTCCCGAGCGTGATGATCTTCGACGACCACGAGGTGATCGACGACTGGAACACCTCGGCCGCCTGGCGGGCACGGATGCGCGGCGAGCCCTGGTGGCCGGAGCGGATCAGCCGCGGACTCGCCTCCTACTGGGTCTACCAGCACCTGGGCAACCTGGCCCCGGACGAGGTCGCCGCCGACCCGGTGTTCCGGGCGGTCACCGCCGCCGACGACGCCACCGATGTGCTGCGCGAATTCGGTGCCCGGGTGGACGCCGAGGCGGACGTCGCGCACGACCCGCAGCGCTGGTCGCAGGTGCAGTACCAGTGGAGCTTCTCGCTGGACGTCGGCCGGACCCGGGTGATCGTGCTGGACAACCGGTGCAGCCGGGTACTGCGGCCGGGGGCACGCAGCATGTTGCCGGCCGGTGAGTGGGCCTGGTTCACCGACCGGGCCCACGGCCGCTACGACCATCTGGTGGTCGGCGCGTCGCTGCCCTGGCTGATGCCGCCCGGCATCCACCACCTCGAGTCGTGGAACGAACGGCTGGCCGAGTCGCCCCGGCGGTGGGTCGCGGCTGCGTCGGAGTGGCTGCGCCAGGCCCTGGACCTGGAGCACTGGGCCGCGTTCCGGCGCTCCTTCGACGACCTCGGGCAACTGTTCGCCCGGATCGGCGCGGGGCCGTCTGCCGCCGACAGGACGCAACCGGACCGGATCGGCACCGGGCCGGGCCATCCGCCACCGGCCTCGATCAGCATGCTCTCCGGCGACGTGCACCACTCGTACGTGGCGCGGGCCGTGCTGCCTGGGCGGGTTCGCACCCCGGTGCACCAGCTCACCTGCTCACCGATCCACAACCAGGTGCCGGCGCTGATGCGGCCGTTGATGCGGTTGGGCTGGTGGCGGGGGCCGACGGCGGCGCTGCGGGCGCTGGCCCGCACCGCCGGACTGCCAAGGCCATCGGTGCGCTGGCGCAAGCTGGACGGCCCGTACTTCGGCAACGCGGTCAGCACGCTGCTGCACGACGGCGCGACGGCCGAGGTGACGCTGGAGGGCACGACAACCGACGGCGCGTTGCGTGAGGTGGCCCGCCGCCGGCTCACCGATTCGGCGGCGGCGCAGCCGACGCCGCAGCCTCCTCAGCAGGCTGCGGGGCTTGCGCAGTAGGCGCGCTCGGCTCCGACGCGCTCGGCTCCGGCGACTCCGGCCCGGTCAGCGCCGCTGACTCGTCAGCCGACTTGAGCCGTTGGCTGATCACCTGGGTGACGCCGTTGCGCATGGTGACCCCGTACAACGCGTCGGCGACCTCCATGGTCCGCTTCTGGTGGGTGATGATGATCAGCTGGCTGCGGTCCCGCAGCTGGGCCATCAGGGTGATCAACCGGCCGAGGTTGACGTCGTCCAGCGCCGCCTCCACCTCGTCCATGATGTAGAACGGGCTGGGCCGGGCCCGGAAGATGGCCACCAGCATGGCGACGGCGGTCAGCGACCGCTCCCCGCCGGACAGCAGCGACAGCCGCTTGATCTTCTTGCCTGGTGGCCGGGCCTCCACCTCCACCCCGGTGGTCAGCAGGTCGTCCGGGTCGGTGAGCACCAGCCGCCCCTCGCCACCCGGGAACAGCACGGTGAACACCTGCTCGAACTCGCGGGCCGTGTCGGCGTACGCGCTGGAGAAGACCTCGAGGATCCGGTCGTCCACGTCCGCGACGACGGTGAGCAGGTCCTTGCGGGTCGCCTTCAGGTCCTCCAACTGGTCGGAGAGGAACTTGTACCGCTCCTCCAGCGCGGCGAACTCCTCCAACGCCAGCGGGTTGACCTTGCCGAGCAGGGCCAGCTCCCGTTCGGCCTTCGCCGACCGCTTCTCCTGGGTGGCCCGGTCGAACGGCACCGGGGTGGGCTCCGGTTTGCCGTCGGCGGCGGCCGCCGCCAGCTGGGCCTGGGTGGGCGGCACCGGCTGGTGCGGGCCGTACTCGACGAGCAGGGTCTCCACGTCCAGCGAGAAGTCCTCGGCCGCCTTCGCCTCCAGCTGCTCGATACGCAGCCGCTGCTCGGCGCGGGCCACCTCGTCGCGGTGCACGGCGCTGGTCAGCCGCTCCAGCTCGGCCCCGAGCCGCTTTGCCGCGCCGCGTACCTCCTGCAGCTCGGCCTCCCGCGCGGCGCGGGCGCTGGCGATCTCGTCCCGGGCGGCGGCCGCGTCGACCATCGAGTCGGCCAGCTGGGTCAGCGCGAAGCGAGCGCCGGCGGTGACCGCGCGGGCGATCTGCGCGCCCCGGGCCCGGGCGGCCCGGCGGGCGGCGGCGCGTTCCCGCGCGGCCCGCTCGGCCGCCGCCTGCCGCAACAGTGAGTCCGCCCGGCCGGCGATCGACGACACCCGCTCCTCTGCGGTACGGACGGCGAGTCGGACCTCCATCTCGTTCTGCCGGGCACCGGGCAGCATCGCGGCGAGTTCGTCCCGTTCGGCGGTCGACGGCTCCTCGTCGATCGGGGTCGCCTCGGCCAGCCGGAGCCGCTCCTCCAGCTCCTCCAGCGTGGCCAGGTCTCGGTCCCGGGACTCGGCGGCCTTGTCCCGGGAGGCCCCGAGCCGCTCCGCCTCGGCCCGTGCCGACCTGGCCGCAGCGCCGAGCTCGGCGAGCCGGCGGGCGGCGGCGTTACGCTGCCCCTCCGCCTGTCGACGCTCGGCGGCGGCCTGCGCGACCTGCTCCTTGAGGCCGGCCGCCGCCTCCCGAGCGGTGTCGAGCTGCCCGCGCAGTTCGGCGACGGTGGCTTCGGCGGTGAGCCGGTTACTGCGGGCCTCCTCGACCGCCGCCTGCACCTCGATGAAGCTGGGGGCCTTGGCGGACCCGCCGGCGGCAGCGTAGGCGCCGACGATGTCGCCGTCCGGGGTGACCGCCCGCAGCTGCGGATGGTCGGCGACGGCCGCGGTGGCCGCCGCGAGGTCGCCGACCAGGATCACGTCCCGCAGCGCCCGGTGCAGCGCCGGGCGGAGCTCATCGGGGCAGCTGACCGCGTCCGGCGCCCAGGTCGCCCCGGGTGGCATGACCGGCCGCAGGGTGTCCGGCGAGCCGATCATTCCCGGCCCGGCGGGTCCGGCGACCAGCAGGCTGGCCCGGCCGGAATCCTGGATCTTGAGCAGCCGCATCGCCTCGGCCGCCTCGTCAATGCCGGTGACCGCCACCGCGTCGGCGAGACCACCCAGCGCGGCGGCCAGCGCCGCCTCGTGTCCAGGCGCGACGGTGAGCAGGCCGGCCAGGCTGCCCAGTAGCCCGGGAACCTGGTCGGCCCGGGCCAGCAGCGCCCCGGCGCCGTCGCCCCGGCGCAGCCCCATCGCCAGCGCGTCCTCCCGCGCCTGCCAGGTGGCGGCCTCCTTCTCGGCCCGGCGCTCGGCGTCGGACAGCTGCCGTACCTGCGCGGCGGCGGCGTCATGCGCGGTGACCGCCTCGGCGTGCCGGGCGTCCAGGTCGGCGTTGTCCCGGTCGGCCTCGGTGGAGAGTTCGGCGGCCGCATCAAGCTCCTGCTGGGCCCGGTCGGCGCGGGCCTGCGCGTCGGCGTGCGCGGCGGTGAGCCGGGAGATCTCGTCGGCGGCGCTGGAGGTGCGGGCGCGTGCCGAGTTGACCTGGCCGGTCAGCCGGGCCAGCCCTTCCCGCCGGTCGGCGATCGCCTTGGCGGCCGCGACCAGCGCCCGCTCGGCCTGGGCCAGCTGCGCCTCCAGCTGCTGGCGGCCCTCCACCGCCTCGGCGAGGCGGATCTGGTCCTCGGTCAGTGCGGCCCGCAGCTCCTCCTCCTGCTCGCGGACCCGGTGCGCCTCGTCGGTGAGCTGGTCCGGGTCACGCCCGGGTCGTTCGTCGTCGGGCACGCCGGACAGGTGCCGCAGCCGTTCACCGGCCAGCTGCTCGGTCGACCGGAAGCGTTCCTGCAGGGCGGCGAGCTTGTACCAGGTGTCCTGGGCGGCGGCGAGCAGCGGCGCGTCCTCGGCCAGCGCCGACTCCAGCTCGGCCAGCCGGGACTGCACCTCGGCGTGTTCGGACTCCACCTCGGTACGGCGCTGCCGCAGTGCCGTCTCGTCGGCGATCTCCTTGTCGAGGGTGGTCCGCAGGGTGGTCAGGTCGTCGGCGAGCAGCCGCAGCCGGGCGTCGCGCAGATCGGCCTGGATGCCGGCGGCCCGGCGGGCCACCTCGGCCTGCCGGCCCAGCGGTTTGAGCTGGCGGCGCAGTTCGCCGGTCAGGTCGGTCAGCCGGTCCAGGTTGGTCTGCATCGCGGTCAGCTTGCGCAGCGCCTTTTCCTTGCGCTTGCGGTGCTTCAGCACACCTGCGGCCTCTTCGATGAAGGCCCGCCGGTCCTCCGGCTTGGCGTGCAGTACGGCGTCGAGCTGGCCCTGGCCGACGATGACGTGCATCTCCCGGCCGATGCCGGAGTCGGAGAGCAGTTCCTGGATGTCGAGCAGCCGGCAGTGGTTGCCGTTGATCTCGTACTCACTCTCGCCGGAGCGGAACATCCGGCGGGTGATCGACACCTCGGTGTACTCGATCGGCAACGCACCGTCGGTGTTGTCGATGGTCAACGTGACCTCGGCCCGGCCCAGCGGGGCCCGGCCGGCGGTGCCGGCGAAGATGACGTCCTCCATCTTGCCGCCCCGCAGCGCCTTCGCGCCCTGCTCGCCGAGGACCCAGGCGATGGCGTCGACGACGTTGGACTTGCCGGAGCCGTTCGGGCCGACCACGCAGGTGATCCCGGGCTCCAGCTTCAGGGTGGTGGCGGAGGCGAAGGACTTGAAGCCCTTCACCGTCAGACTCTTGAGATGCACGGTCCGATTCCTCGTCCGACGGGTCGCCGTGCGGCCGTCAGTGCTGGTCAGTACCGCACAGGCTAACCCGTCGGTCGGACGGTCACCGGATCCGACGCGGCTGGGGCGCCGTCACCGGGGCCCGGACGGGGCCACAGCGGCCGCCGACGGATGGGACGTGAACGGGGCCACAGACGGGCCCGGACAAAAAGCTGCGCGCCGGCACTTGAGTGTCGGCGCGCGGGGTGCGTGCGATCAGCGGTACGTACGGTCACTGGCGGCGGGCGCCGGCCTGCACCGGCGCCCGTGGAGATCAGGTGAGCGCAGGCTCGGGGATCCGCAGCAGGTCGTCGCTCTCGGCGACCGCTGCGGCGAGCCGGTCGTTCTCCGCCCGCAGCCGGGTGATCTCGAACTCCAGTGCCTGTACCGTGGCACGCAATCGGGTGACCTCGTCGAGCAGGCGCCGGTCGGGTGCTGCACCAACGTGGCCGTAGAGGGCCTTCGCCATTTCGTCTCCTTGTAATGCGCTGCCGGAAAGGCCGGCCAACGCGCGCCCGTGAACCCTCGTGTCGGTCAACCCCCGGGCATGCGGGGGCGCGACTGGGCGCGACTGGCGACACCCCCATGGTCCGCCGAAGTCGCCGCTTCGTCAAGTTCCACCAGACGAGGACCCCACCTCCTCCATCGAATCTATCGCCCAAAAGGTGCGAACAGCGGCGGTTTAGCGGCACAGATCACAGTGTCACCGGCAGAACCTCAGCCGGACAGCTGTCCGCCTTATCTCTTCCTTAGCTGGATCGCCGGTTTGTCTTAGCAGCGTTGCCGGGCGCCGCCGGACGCCTTAGCGTCGCACCCGGCACAGCGCCCCCGGTCCCACCGGACGCGGCTCGCTGGCCGACCACCCACCTGCGGAGGCAACGACCTTGTACCGGCGCAACGACCGGGCCGATGGATCCATCCCCGGCGATCCGACGCCGCCCGCTGACCACACCGCACCCGGTGACGCCGGCTGGGACACCGACCGGTTCGGGCAGAGTTCCTGGCGCGACCACCTCGACGCCGGCTGGCGGCCCGACCCCTCATCGGCCGACGGCTACCCCGGCCCGGCGGCGACCGACGGCTACCCGACCGCCGGCCGGTCACCCGGCGATGGCGGCTACGACGGCGTCAGTTACGGCGACGGCGGTTACCCGGCGTACGGAGCGGACCGCCATGGACAGGAGTCATACGACCGGCACCCGGGGTACGACGGGCACCCGGGGTACGACGGGCACCCGGGGTACGACGGGCACCCGGGGTACGACGGGCACCCGGGGTACGACGGCGTACCCCACGGCGGCTACCCCGTTGACCCGACCCAGCAGCTCCCCCACGAGGCCGGGTACCACCCGCAGCCGTACGGCCGCCCCGCCGATGAGGGGTACGACACCCACCTCATCGCCCGCCCAAACGGGCCGGGGTACGCCGACGGGCCGGGGTACGCCGACGCTCCGCACGGGTACGACAGGACCGGCAGCGACGCCTGGCACGACGAGACCGAGACGCACCGGTACAGCGTGCTGCGGGACCTGTCCGACGGGCCCGGCGACGCCAACGGCTGGCCCGGTGGTGACGACGGCTGGGCCAGCGGCGACGATCGCTGGACCGACGACGACCGGGGGCCGCGTGAGGACCCGACCGACACCGGGTCGCTGACCCGCGTGGCCCGTCGGCGGCGGTCTGACGCGCGCGACGACTCCGACCCGGAGGTTGCCGACGGCCGACGGCGCCGACTCGCCGTCGGGCCGGTCACCCTGGCCACGCTGGTCGTCGTGCTGCTGGTGGCGATCGGTGGCGGCGGCGCGATGCTGCGCGCCGGGTTCGGCGACGACTCAACCGAAGGCACCGACGACACCGTCGTGGCAACGGATGTAGATTCGGTCACCGACCCACTCACCGAACAGTCCGCTGGTACGGAGGATCCGCAGATCGGCGAGCCGGAGGTGCTCGACGCCGAGCTCGGCGCCGCCCCGACCCCGGCTGCGAGCCCGGCACCGCCACCGCCGACCTCGGCTGCCCCGAGCCCACGCCGCAGCACCGCCGCCCCGGAGAGCTCCCGGCCGCAGCGCACCACCGCCGCGCCGGCGAAGACCAGCGCCGCGCCGCAGCAGACCGCCACCGGGGACACCAGCCGGCAGCAGCAGGTCCTGGTGCTGGTCAACGCGGCGCGCGACGACAACGGGTGCGGCGCGGTGACGATCAACAACCAGCTGGCCGAGGCTGCCCGGCTGCACAGCGAGGACCAGGCAGCCAACAACGAGATGTCGCACGACGGCAGCGACGGCAGCGACCCGTGGGAACGTGCCAGGCGGGCCGGCTACGAGCAGGCGATCGGCGAGAACGTGGCGGCCGGTTACCCCACCGCCGAGGCGGTCATGGAGGGCTGGATGAACAGCCCGGGCCACCGGGCCAACATCCTCAACTGCGACGCGGTCGCCATGGGGGTCGGCACGGCCACCTCGTCGAACGGGACCCTCTACTGGACGCAGATGTTCGGGTCGGAGCGCTGAGCTGACGTCGGTCAGCGGCGGACGGCCCGCGGCCTAGGTTGGCAGCGGGGGCAGCTGAACGACGACCGGTTCATGAACGACTCCCGGCGGATCAGCGCCCCGCACCGGGTGCAGGGCTGATCCTCCCGCCCGTACACGTTGAGTGACCGGTCGAAGTAGCCGCTCTGGCCGTTGACGTTGACGTAGAGCGCGTCGAAACTGGTGCCACCCTCGGTGACCGCCGCCCGCAGCACGTCCCGTACGTGTGCGAGCAGCCTGGTGACCGTCGCGGCCGGCAGCCGGTCGGTCGGCCGGGTGCCGTGCAGGCCGGCCCGCCACAGCGCCTCGTCGGCGTAGATGTTGCCGATCCCGGAGATCAGCGACTGGTCCAGCAGGGCCCGCTTGATCTCGGTGCGACGTCGGCGTACCGCCGCGACGAACGCGGCGTCGGAGAAGTCCGGGTCGAGCGGATCCCGGGCGATGTGCGCGATCTCGGCCGGTAACTCGGCGCCGCCGGGTGACACGGCGAGCCCGCCGAACGTCCGCTGGTCGACGAAGCGCAGCTCCGGGTCGCCCTCGGCGAACCGGAAGCGGACCCGCAGATGCGTCTCGTCCGGGGCGTGGGCCGGCTGCAGCAGCAGCTGACCGGACATGCCGAGATGGCCGACGATCGCGTCGCCGCTGTCCAGCGGCAGCCACAGGTACTTGCCACGGCGGCGGACGTCACGAATCTGCCGGCCGGAGAGTACGGCGGCGAAGTGCACCGGGCCGGGCAGGTGCCGGCGGATCGCCCGGGGGTGGTGCACCTGCACGGAGTCCAGCCGCCGGCCGATCACCCAGCCGGCCAGTCCTTGCCGGACCGTCTCGACCTCGGGCAGCTCAGGCATGACAGGCCTTTCCGTGACCGGTGCCGGTGGTGTTTGCCTGCTCAGACCTGGGCAGGCGGATCATCATCAGCGTTGTTCTCGTCGACAGCCGGACCGGGCTCGTCGACAGCCGGACCGCTCTCGTTGGCAGGCGCAGCGGTGCCGGCGACCGCAGTGGAGTCCGCCATCTGGGCGGAGAGGGTACGCCACGCGGCTTCGGCGGCCCGCTGCTCGGCTTCCTTCTTGCTGCGGCCTTCGGCCCCGCCGTAGCGCTGCCCGGCGACCACCACCCAGGCGGTGAAGGTCTTGGCGTGGTCCGGACCGGCGTCGTCGATGCGGTACTCGGGCACGCCCAGTCCAAGCGTCGCGGTCAGCTCCTGCAGGCTGGTCTTCCAGTCCAGCCCGGCACCCCGGCTCGCGGAGTCCGCCATCAACGGGTCGAACAGCCGGCGGATCACGATCGACGCGGTGTCCAGCCCGTACTGCAGGTATATCGCGCCGAGCAGCGCCTCCAGGGTGTCGGCCAGGATGCTCGCCTTGTCCCGCCCGCCGGTGCTCTCCTCCCCCTTGCCGAGCAGTAGGTACGGGCCGAGCCCCTGGGGGCCGAGGGCACGCGCCACCTCGGCGAGCGCCCGCATGTTGACCACGCTGGCCCGCAGCTTGGCCAGTTGCCCTTCCGGCAGGTCGGGGTGGCTGTGGAACAACGCCGAGGTGATCACCACACCGAGCACCGAGTCGCCGAGGAACTCCAACCGCTCGTTGGTGGGCAGACCGCCGTTCTCGTACGCGTACGACCGGTGGGTCAACGCCCGTTCCAGCAGGTCCGGTTCGAACGCCACACCGAACGCGGCCTCCAGGTGGGCAACCGGCGGACGACGGAACTGGTTGTTACTCATGGCGATACCTCGTCCTGTTCTGCGATCAGCCGGGTGATGTCATCGAGCATCCGGGCGACAGTCGAGGTCACCCGGCCACGGTGCAGTCCGGCGGCGAGGGTGATACCGGCGGCGATGTCGGCGCCGCTGGCGGCGCCGTGGCAGACGACCACCGTCCCGTTGACGCCGAGCAGGGCTGCCGCCCGGGGCGCGATCCGGCCCGGCTCTGGGCCGCCGGCCATCGCGTACGCGCCTTCGATGCCTTTGAGTAGCACATTTCCGGTGAAACCGTCGGTGACCACCACGTCGACGCCATCGCCGAGTGTGACGTCGTGTCCCTCGACCAGCCCGACGTACCGGCCGTCGGCGGGCAGAGTGAGGCTCCGCAGCAGGGTGTCGGCAGTACGCCGGACCCGGTCGCCCTTGCCCGGCTCGGCACCGATCGAGAGCAGTCCGACCCGGGGCCGGTCCAGGCCGAGCCGCACGGCACGGTAGGCGGCCCCGAACAGGGCGTGCTGGGTCAGGGTCGCCGGGCGCGCCTCGACCGTCGCGCCGACGTCGAGCAGCACCACCGGGCCGGAGACCGCCGGGAGGGTGACGACCAGGGCGGGCCGGCGTACGGTCGGCCACCGGCCGAGGCCGAGAGCGGCGGCGGTGACGATCGCGCCGCTTGACCCGGCGGAGATGAACGCGTCGGCCGTGCCGTCGGCGACGGCGGCCATGCCGGCCCAGATCGATTCGTCGGCCCGGCCGGTGCCGGGCTCTGCGGCGGTACCGGCCGCCGACCCGCCAGCCGCGCCTGTCGGGCGTACGGTGATCCGCCGGCGCTGGTCGTCGGGCAGCGCGGCGCGAACGTCGTCCGCCGCGTCCGGCGGGCCGACGAGCAGGAGCTGGAGATCGGGATCGGCGCGGCAGGCGCGCAGAGCGCCGTCAACCACGACGGCGGGTGCCCCATCCCCGCCGAGGAGGTCGACGGCGATCCGCGAGGTGCCGGTCCCGGAGTCAGCGCCGGCCGGTTCCGGCCGACCGGCCCGCTCCTGAGACGAGGCACCCGGCGTTCGCCGGGAGGTCCGCGCCGCCCGGTCGGAGACCGGCGGCGTCACGACGACCGGATCAGACCTCGATGACCTGGCGGCCGTTGTAGGTGCCGCAGACGGTGCACGCCGTGTGCGGCAGCTTCGCGGACTTGCACTGCGGGCACTCGACGGTCACCACCGGCGTGGTCTTCCACTGGGACCGGCGGGAACGGGTGTTGCTGCGGGACATCCGGCGCTTGGGAACGGCCACGGCTCTTACTCCTCTTGGCGGGTCAGTTGCGACAGGCCGGCCCACCTCGGGTCGACCTGTTGGTGGTTGTGGTCGTCCGGCAGCTCGTCCCAGTGCACCCCGCAGTCGGGGCACAGCCCAGGGCAGTCGCTGCGGCACAGCGGGGTGGTCGGCAGTGCAAGCACCACCGCGTCCCGCAGTGCCGGCTCCAGGTCGATCAGATCGCCCTGCAACCGGCCCACCTCGTCGATGTCGGTCGTCTCGTCCGTGGTGCTGTTCTCGTACGCGTACAGCTCCTGGATCGGTACGGTCAGCGACTCGCTGATCGGGCGCAGGCAACGCCCGCACTCGCCGGAGACCGGTCCGGAGACCGTCCCGGAGACGAGTACCCCTTCGGAGACCGACTCGAGCCGCAGATCGAGGCTCAGGTCGGCACCTTCCGGTACGCCGTTCAGCTCCAGCCCGAGGTCCGCCGGCGCGGGCACCACCCGGCTCACCGTACGCAACGCGCCAGGGCGACGCGGCAGTTCCCGGGTATCGAGAACCAGCGGCGACCTGGGGTTGAGTGTCTTCGACGAGTGATTGCGCATAGTTGGACTCCGGCCTGGTAGAGGCCGACAAAACAGGTTACCCGAGCAGCGGCGGCGGCGTCGAACCGGGGCACCGGTCAGTCAGAAGGGCAGCGGGCGTTCGTTCTCTTCACCTGAGAAGGTACCGATCTCCCGCAGCGCGTGCATCTTGTCCCGACCACGCTCTATTGAGGCCAGCGCCCGGGTGAGGAACTGCTCGAAGTTGGCCAGCGCGGTGTCGACGTAGTCGTCGACCTCGGCGCGCAGCCGCTGCGCCTCGGCGCGGGCCTCGGCTACTATGCGCGCGCCCTCGTGCTCGGCGGAGACGGTGATCTCGTTCACCGACACCAGCCGGGCGTGCTCGGCCTCGCCCTCGCTGATGATCCGGTCCGCCTCGCGCTTGCCGGCGTCCATGATCTTGTCGCGTTCCTCCAGCAGCGCCGCCGCCCGGCGCAGGTCGGCGGGGAGCTCGGCCCGGAACTGGTCCAGGACACCGATCATCTCGGCCCGGTCGATCATGCAGTTGTTCCGGGACATCGGCACGGCCCGCGCGGTCTCCACCATCGCGATGATCTCGTCGATGCGGTCGAATGGATCCACCGGCATCTCACTCCCTGTTGTCGGAGGGTCGACCCACCATGATGGCAAGGCCGGGCCAGAACGTCATCATCCCAACTGCCGGACCGGTCGGCGCTCCATCATGATGCGACCCCGGACGACATGTGGTCCATCCCACCCCGGGTCCGGCGCGTCGCGACGCGCCGGGCGGTTCATCGCGGCTCGGTCGGCCCGCCCGGAGCTGCCGGGCCGGCCCAATTCACACCTGCTGGGTCGGTGGCGCGGTGACCCGGGCGAGCAGCCGGTCGTGGACCGCCTCGGGCAGGTGCGCCGAGACGTCACCGCCCCACTTGGCGACCTCCTTGACCAGGCTGGAGGAGAGGAACGAGTAGAGCGGGTTGGTCGGCATGAACAGCGTCTCCACCCCGGCCAGGCCGATGTTCATCTGCGCCATCTGCAGTTCGTAGTCGAAGTCGCTGACCGCCCGCAGGCCCTTGACCACGACGGCCGCCTCCTGGGCACGGCAGAAGTCCACCAGCAGGCCACGGAACGACGCGACCCGAACGTTGCGGTACGTTCCGGTCACTTCGCGGAGCATCGATATCCGCTCGTCGATGGTGAACAGGCCAGCCTTGGACTGGTTGATCAGGACACCCACGATGACCTCGTCGAACAGCCGGCTGGCCCGGCCGATGATGTCGAGATGTCCGTTGGTGACCGGGTCGAAAGAGCCGGGGCACACCGCTCGTCTCATGATCGCCGACCGTACCAAAGCATGGTCTCGCCGTAACGCCGCCCGCGTTCGGCAGTGACGCCTTCCACCCAGGTCAACGCCGGTCCCCGGGCTGACCGCTCGACTACCACGACGGCGTGCGGGGCGAGCCAGCCGCCGGCGACGAGGCTGCCCAGGACGGTCCGGAGTTCGGCGTCGGTCACCGCGTACGGCGGGTCGGCGAAGACCACGTCGTAGCCGCCGCCGTCCGGCGGCGTGGCCAGCGCGGTCGCGACCTTGGCAGTGATCAGTCGGGCACCGGTGCCGGCTCCCAGCGCGGCGATGTTCGCCCGGACGGTACGGGCTGCCCGCGCGTCGGATTCGACCAGCAGGACGTGTTCGGCGCCCCGGGACAGCGCCTCCAGACCCACCGCGCCGCTGCCGGCGTAGAGGTCGGCGAACCGCGCCCCGGCCAGGTCGGTCATCGTGCCGAGGGTGCTGAACAGTGCCTCGCGGACCCGGTCGGAGGTGGGCCGGGTGTTCGCGCCGGGCGGCGTGGCGATCCGCCGGCCGCCGAGCCGGCCGGAGATGATCCGGGTCATCGGCGGCGGACCCCAACGGCGGCCGGTGCGCTCATCCCCGGCACGCTACGCGATCAGCCAAACCGGTCGAATGCCGACCCGGACGACCGAGTCCCTTCTCAGGTGACCGAGCACATCCCTTGTTGCCGCAGAAAGGTGAGGGCAAGAAAGGCCACCCGGTACGCGGAGAGCAAACACGTTGCGTATATCAATTGTCTCGGATCGACAACATCATCCTTAGCCAGACCTGTGGGTCACCGCATCAGTTCAGGAACAGCTAAGGTCTGGCGCTGTGCCGCGGGATACGCCGGCACAACGCACGACGCGGGGACGTTGTCGCGCCGAACCATGGACTGCACCTCACCAGTCCGGTTGCGCACGCCCGCGCCGGGCACCTGAACCCCCTCACTCGGGAGTACCTGTGAACCGTCTGAAGTCTCCGCTTCGGCGCGCTGTGGCCATCGCCGCCGGCGCGACGATCGGCATGGTCGGCGCGGTGGCCCTCGCCACCCCCGCCAGCGCGCACTACACCGCGCCGACCGGCAGTGCCGTCTGTGACACCGCCACCGGGGAATGGGAGATCACCTGGAGTGTCCGCAGCGAGTGGCATTTCAGGGCGACCAAGTTCCGGCTGAGCGCGGTGTACCACACCCCGGCCGACACCACGCTGGACGGCATCGCCCGAACCCGAATTCGGGACGGCTACCCGTACAGCGTCAACTCGGCCATCATCGGTACCCAGCGGGTGCCGGGCACCACCACCAAGGCCACGCTGGCGGTCAAGGGCGCGTGGAACGACGGGTATGCCGAGCAGAAGTTCCGCAAGGGGAAGATCGAACTCGGCGGCGACTGCACCGTTGACATCCCCGAGTCGCCGTCGCCGACCCCGTCTCCGGAGGAGTCGCCGTCGCCGACCCCGTCGCCCGATGTCACGCCGACCCCAGATGTCCAGGACCCGGTCGTGATTCCGGCGGCCAGCTTCCTGTCCGACTGTACGGGTACCGTCTGGGTTACGGTAAGCAACGGCGAGAACGCAACCGAGTCGGCCGAGCTGACTGTCACGGCCGGGGATTTCTCCGAGACCTACACCGTTGAGCCGGGCCGGAGAAAGGACGACATTCAGGTTCCTGGCGATGCCGGCCCGGTCACCGTGACCCACGGCGAAGAGCCGGTCAGCGAGCCCTACAAGTGGGTTGAGCCGGAGAACTGCGTCGAGCCGGGCGAGCCCGAGGGCGGCTACGAGTCCACCTGCGACCAGCTGGTCGTCGGTTTCGCCAATCCGGAGGACGGCGAAACCTTCACCGTGACCCTGACCCCGAGCGAGGGCGACGCCATCGTGGTAACCGTCGAGCCGGGCGTCACCGAGGTCGTCGAGTTCGACGCCGCCAAAGGCTTCCAGGTCCACGTGCTCAGCAGCGAGGCAGCGCTCGACGAGACGATCGCCTGGGAGCTGCCGGAGGACTGTGACACCGGTGGCGAGGGCGGCGGTTCCCTGCCGGTCACCGGTGCCGCCGCCGGCGGACTCGCCGCTGGCGCCGTCGCGCTGCTGGCCATCGGTGGCGTGCTGTTTTACCTGGCGCGTCGTCGGCGGGTCACCTTCACTGCCTGAGTCAGCCACCCTGGGTCGTGACTGACTGACAAGTCATCCCCCCGCACCACCCCGAGGAAGGGCGTCGACCATCCCCCCGGTCGGCGCCCTTCCGCCTGTCCGGCCGCAGCCGTTCCCCGGTCCGCCGCAGCCCTGGCCGTGGATTCAGCCCTTCTCCAGGTACTCGGCGCGTTCGGCGTCGACCAAAGTGCCGACGGATGCCGCCAGCGTCGGATGCCGGGTCAGCTCCGGATCGTCGCCGAGCAGGTCGATCGCCTCGGCCCGGGCCTGCCCGATCAGGTCGGCGTCGCGCAGCAGCGACAACAGCCGCAGGTGGGACCGGCGACCCGACTGGGTCGCGCCCAGCACGTCACCTTCGCGGCGCTGCTCCAGATCCAGCTCGGCCAGCCGGAACCCGTCGGTGGTCGACGCGACCGCGTCCAGCCGTTCGCGGGCCGGCGTACCGTCGGCGGCGTCGGTGACCAGCAGGCACAGCCCGGCCGCCGAGCCCCGACCGACCCGGCCACGCAGCTGGTGCAGCTGCGACACCCCGAACCGGTCGGCGTCCAGCACGATCATCACGGTGGCGTTCGGCACGTTCACCCCCACCTCGACCACCGTCGTGGCGACCAGCACGTCGACGTCACCGGCGGCGAAGGAACGCATCACCGCGTCCTTGGCGTCGGCCGGTAGCCGGCCGTGCAGCACCTCGATCCGCAGCCCGTGCAGCGGCCCGTCGGCGAGCAGCGGCGCCACCTCGGTCACCGCCAGCGGCGGCCGCCGCGCCCCGGGATCGTCGCCGTCACCGGAGGGCTCCTCATCGACGCCGGTTCCGGTCGCGTCTCCGATGCGCGGGCAGACCACATACACCTGATGGCCGGCGGTCACCTCCTCGCGTACCCGCCGCCAGGCCCGCTCCAGGAAGGCCGGCTTCTCCGCCGCCGGCACCACGTGCGAGACGATCGGCGACCGGCCGCCGGGCAGCTGGGTGAGCGCGGAGACCTCCAGATCGCCGTACACGGTCATGGCGACCGTCCGCGGGATCGGGGTGGCGGTCATCACCAGCACGTGCGGCGGCTGCTCGGCCTTGGCCCGCAACGCGTCGCGCTGCTCCACCCCGAACCGGTGCTGCTCGTCGACGACGACCAGGCCCAGGTCGGCGAAGTCGACGCCCTCGTACAGCAGGGCGTGGGTGCCGATCACGATGCCGGCCCGGCCGTCGCGGACCTCGTCGAGGGCGGCCCGGCGGGCCGCCGCACCCAGCGACCCGGTGACCAGCGTCACCCGGGTGCCGGCCGGGTCGCCGTCCAGTTCACCGGCCCGCCCCAGCGGGCCGAGCAGTTCCTGGATGCCCCGGTGATGCTGGGCGGCCAGCACCTCGGTCGGGGCGAGCAGCGCCGCCTGCCCACCGGCGTCGACAACCTGCAGCATCGCCCGCAGCGCGCACACCGTCTTGCCGGAGCCGACCTCGCCCTGCAGCAGCCGGTGCATCGGATGCGCGGTGGACAGGTCGGCGGCGATCTCCTCGCCGATGCGCCGCTGACCGTCGGTCAGCTCGTACGGCAGGCGGGCGTCGAACGCGGCCAGCAGGCCGGCGTCCGCGCGGGGCCGGGGCCGTGCGGGCCAGTCGGCGGCGCGCAGCTTGCGCTGCACCAACGTCAGCTGTACGGCGAACGCCTCGTCCCATTTGAGCCGCCGCCGGGCCTGGAACAGCTCGGGTTCGTCGGCCGGGCGGTGGATCTGCCGCAGCGCCGGGTGCAGGCCGAGCAGGTTGCGGCTGGCCCGTACCGCCGCCGGCATCGGATCCTCGGGTGGGGTGAGCACGTCCAGCACGGTCCGTACGCAGCGGGCGATCACCCAGGTCGGTACGGCGGCGGCGGCCGGGTAGACCGGGATCAGCGCACCGGCGAACTCCTCCACCGGGTCCTCGGCGGCCACCTCGCCGTCGGCGGCACCGTCACCGAGCAGCACGTACTCGGGGCCGTTGAGCTGGCGTACGCCCCGGAACTCGGTCACCTTGCCGGCGAACAGCCCCCAGCGGCCCGGTTTCAGGTCCCGTTCCCGCCACGCCTGGTTACCGAAGAAGGTCAACGTCAGAGTGCCGCCGGTGCCGTCCTCGACGACCACCTCGAGCAGCTTGCCGCGCCGTTGGCGCATCGGCCGTACGGTGGTCCGCCGTACCTGGCCCAGGACGGTGACCTGCTCCCCCACCTCCAGCGAACGGATGTCGGTGTGTTCGCCGCGCTGGTCGTAGCGGCGCGGGAAGTGGTAGAGCAGGTCCCCGACGGTGTGCAGGTCGAGGTGGTCGGCCATCGCCTTGGCGGTCTTCGCGCCCAGGTTGACCTTCAGCAGAGTGTCCATCGTGCACGGCTGCGTCATCCGGCCTCCAACAACGGCTGCGTCATTCGATCCCTACCAGCAGCGGGTAGTGCGGCTGCCCGCCGACGAAGGTGTGCACCTCGACGAACGGCCAGCAGCGGGCGACGTGCGCCGCCACCGCGTCGCCCAGGCCGTCCGGTGCCTGCTCGCCGACGATCAGGGTGACCAGTTCACCGCCGCCGCCGAGCAGCTGGTCCAGCAGGTTGCGGCAGGTGCCGGCCAGGTCGGTGCCGATCAGCAGCACCTCCCCCTCGACCAGGGCGAGCACGTCGCCGGGGCGGCAGCGGCCGGCGACGGTGAGCGCTTCCCGGGCGGCGTGGCAGACCTCGGCGTACCGGCAGGCCCCGGCCGCCTCGGCCATCGCGATCACGTCGTCGTCGAAGCGGCGTCGCGGGTCGCGGACGGCGAGGGCGGCGAGGGCCTGCACCGGTGATCGGGTCGGCACGACGGCGACGGTGACGCCGCCGGCCTCGGCCTCCCGGGCGGCGAGGCCGGCGACGGCCTGGGTGTCCGGGTCGTTGGGCAGCACCACCACTTCGGCGGCGCCGGTGCGGCGGATGGCGTCGAGCAGCTCGGCGGTGGACGGGGAGCCGCCGACCACGCCTGCGCCCTCGCCGGTGAACAGGGCGGCGAGGCCGGTGCCGGCGGCGACCACCACGGCGGCCCGGCCGGCGAGCGGCGGCGCCGGCTGGTCGGCGAACCGGGTGACCGAGATCTGGTACGGGCGACCGGCGGCGATGCCGGCCTCGACGGCGGCGCCGATGTCGTCGACGTGCACGTGCACGTTCCACACCGGACCGTCCCCGTCGTCTTCGCCCCCTGCGTCTTCGCCCCCGTCGTCTTCGCCCCCGGCGTCGGAGCCGACGACGACCAGCGAGTCGCCGATCTCGGCGAGTGCGGCCCGCATCCGGTCGACCGCCCCGGCCGGCGCTTCGAGCAGGAACTGCACCTCGTAGGCGTACCCCTCGGAGCCGGCCCCACTGTGGGGGTCGGCGGCGGGCCCGGCGCCGCCGGGGTTACCAGGGACCCGGTCGGCGGGATCGCCGGTGTCGCCGGGGTCGGCCGGGTGATCGCCGGTGCTGTCGGTGAGCGGGGTGCCGACCACGGCGGCCAGCGCGTCGAGCAGCAGGCACAGGCCGCGGCCGCCGGCGTCGACCACTCCGGCGCGGGCCAGCACCGGCAGCTGACCGGGCGTCGCGGCGAGGGCGTCGCGGGCGGCCGAGGCGGCGGCCCGTACCACGGTGGCGAGGTCGTCGGAGCCGGTCCGGTCGGCGGCCCGCGCGGCGGCGGCGACCACGGTCAGCACCGTCCCCTCGACCGGGCGGGCGACCGCCGCGTACGCCGCGTCGGTTGCGGCGGTCAACGCCGACGCGAGGGCCCGGCCGCGCACCACGGCGGTGTCGGTGAGCGCGTCGGCCAACGCGCGCAGGATCTGCGAGACGATCACCCCGGAGTTGCCCCGGGCACCGAGCAGCGCACCCCGGGCCATCAGCCGCAGCACCCGCCCGTGCGAGGTCTGCTCCCCCTCCGAGGAGTTGTCCAGGTCGAGGGCCAGGGCATGCTGCGCCGAGGTGAGGGTGAGGACCAGGTTGGTGCCGGTGTCACCGTCCGGCACCGGGTAGACGTTGAGCGCGTCGATCTCGCCCTGGTGGCGATGCAGCGCTGCCAGCGCACCCGAACACCACCGGCGCACGGCGGCGGCGTCAAGGGTGTCCAGCACGGCGATGAGCCTACTGGCGCACGCCGACAGCCGCCGTGAAGACGACCGGGTGCGGCCAGGCGGCCGGCGCGCGGAGACGACGCAGGCGGCCGGGCCGGCGGCAACGGGCCGGTCGGGGCAGGGCGATTGGCCGCCCGGGTGGTCGATCGGGTAGCCTGGCCAGGTTGTCTGGGCGTGGTGTGTCCCGGCGACCGGCGACCTGATGAACGACAAATCCCCAGGAGTATCCCGTGGCTAGCGTGTGCGACGTCTGTGGCAAAGGGCCGGGCTTCGGTCACAACGTGCCGTGGTCGAAGAAGAAGACCAACCGCCGTTGGAACCCGAACATCCAGACCGTTCGCACCCCGGCCGGTGGCGGCAACACCCGCAAGGTGAACGCCTGCACCTCCTGCCTCAAGGCCGGCAAGGTGGTCCGGGGCGCCTGACCGCGCCGCCCACGACCTCGACGTTTCAGCAGCCGCCGGACCCGGTCGGGTCCGGCGGCTGACTGTGTACGGTCACCAGTCGGGCGGTGAGCGCCCGTCACCAGTCGGCGGTGAGCACCCGGCCGAAGGACAGGCAGCCCGGTGAGTCCCGGTAGTAGCCGAAGTTCGGGATCCGGGCGTACCCGCTGCTGCTGTAGAGCGCGATCGCCTCGGGCTGCTTGTCGCCGCACTCCAGGATGACCCGGCGGCGGCCCTGGCCGGCGGCGGAGCGTTCGACGGCGGCCAGCAGCGCGCGGGCCACCCCGCGACCGCGGGCGGCGTCGGCGACGTACATCCGCTTCAACTCGGCGTCCTCGCCGGAGGTGCCGTGGCTGCGCCAGCCGGCGCAGCCGGCCGGCGCCCCGTCCAGGTGGGCGATCAGGAAGGCACCGCCGGGCGGGTCGAAGTGGGCCGGGTCGACCGGGGTGTCGTCGCCGGTGCCGCCGTAGCGGGCACCCAGATCGGCCATGGCGGCGGCCACCAGGCGTTGCGCCACCGCGTCGGTGTAGCGGACCCGGCGGATCTCGACGCCGGCCTGAAGCAGATCAGTCACGCGGTAAAGCGTAGTGCGGTCACCGGCGGTGGCTCAGCGGTGACCGGCGCGGCCTCACTGGAAGTGTTCCCAGCCGGCGACGCCCTGGTAGGGCTGGCCGTCGACGGTGACCCCGGCGCCCTTGACCACGTGCCCGACCCGCCGCCAGCCCTTGGGCAGCGGCAGATCCTCGGGGAACGTCGCGGCCAGGGCGTGGTCGTCACCACCGCCGAAGATCCACTGGTACGGGTCGACGCCGAGCGCGTTGGCGGTGTCGCGCATCTGCGGCGGCACCTCGAAGGCGGCCCGGCGCAGGTCGATACCGACCCGGCTGGCGGTGGCGACGTGACCCAGGTCGGCGATCAGCCCGTCCGAGATGTCGATCATGGCGCTGGCGCCGACGTTCGCGGCGGCCGGGCCGGCGGCGTACGGCACCTCGGGGCGTCGGTACGCCTCCACGAGCAGCTTCGGTGACCGGAAGCCGCGGGACAGCACCGTGTAGCCGGCGGCGGCGTAGCCGAGCCGGCCCGCGATGGCCAGCACGTCACCGGCGTGCGCGCCGCTGCGCAGCACCGGGGTGGCGCCGTGCAGGTCGCCGAGGGCGGTCACCGCGATGGTCAGGGTCGGGCTGGCCGACATGTCGCCGCCGACCACGCTCGCGCCGACCTTGGCCGCCTCGTCGGACAGGCCGACCGCCAGGTCCTCGGCCCAGCCGGCGTCGGTCTCCGGCGGGGCGCAGAGCGCCACCAGCAACGCGGTCGGCACCGCCCCCATCGCCACGATGTCGGCGAGGTTCGCGGCGGCGGCGCGGTGCCCGACGTCGACGGCGCTGGACCAGTCCCGCCGAAAGTGCCGGCCCTCGACGAGCACGTCGGTGGAGGCGACCACCCGGCCGTCCGAGGCGGCCACCACGGCCGCGTCGTCGCCGGGGCCGAGCAGGGTGGCGGCCCCCGGGTGCAGCCGCGCGGTGACCCGGGAGATGAGCCCGAATTCACCGGCCTGTGCCACATTCACCGGTCCACCTCGATCATTGTCGTCTCCACTCGGGCACCGTCATGAATCCGGCCTGCTCCGTACGGTAGTTTCACGTTCGAGCCGCTCCCGGGCGGCGGATAGGAGTCGGGTCGTGGTCCAGGCATACATCCTCATCCAGACCGAAGTCGGAAAGGCACGCGACGTCGCCGACGCGATCGCGGACATCTCCGGCGTGGTCCGGGTGGACGCGGTGACCGGGCCGTACGACGTGGTCGTGCTCACCGAGGCGCACACCGTGGACGAACTCGGGACGATGATAGTCAGCCGGGTCCAGATGGTGCCGGGCATCACCCGGACCCTGACGTGTTCGGTGGTACGACTGTGACGACTGAGCAGGTGGACGTCTCTGCCGCCGAGTCGCCGGCCGGCGATCCGGCTCCGGACGGACGGTCTCCGGACAGGCCGGCGGCTCCGGGTGGGCCGGACCGGACGACCCGGCAGGCGGCGATCTGGGCGACCGTGGTGGCGTTGCCGTTGACGGTGATCGTGGCGCTCGCCGCGTTCAGCCGGCTCGCCCCGGCCGGGTCCGACGACGACCCCGGGGCCGCCGCGGACCCGTCGGCGGCGACGTCCGCCGGTGGCGCGCCGGTGCCGACCACGCCGGTGCAGATCGCCGCCCCGACGCTGGACGAACGCGCCGAGATCGTCTGCCGGGCGCTGGTCTCCCAACTACCGGGTACGCTGCGCGACCTGCCGCAGCGGCGGGTCACCGACGGTGCCGAGCAGAACGCCGCGTACGGCGAACCGCCGATCACCGTCGCCTGCGGGGTGCCGGCGGCGCAGTTCCCACCGACCGACCTGGTGTACGCGCTGGACGGGGTCTGCTGGCACGCCGCCGAGCAGGCCGACGCCACCGTCTGGACCACCGTCGACCGGGAGATCCCGGTGCGGGTGAGCGTGCCCGGCTCCTACGACGAGCCGGGCCAGTGGGTGACCGCGTTCGCCGACCCGCTGATCGAGACGGTGCCCAGCGACGCGGACGCCGCCCCGCGCGGCTGCCGCGCCTGATTCGGGTCCGGTCCGGATCCGGTCTGGTCCGGTCTGGTCCGGTCTGGTCCGGTCTGGGGTCCCGGCGGTCGGTCAGCGCAGCCCGGTGCCCCGGCTCAGCGCGGTACGGATCAGCCGGTCCACCAGCTTCGGGTACTCCAGGCCGGCGGCCGCCCACATCCGAGGGAACATCGACGTCGGGGTGAACCCCGGCATGGTGTTGATCTCGTTGAGGTAGATCTGGTCGTCGTCGGTGACGAAGAAGTCGACCCGGGCCAGCCCGGCGCAGTCCAGCGCGGTGAACGTGCGGCAGGCGTAGTCCTGCACCTGCCGGGTGACCTGCTCCGACAACCCGGCCGGGATGTCGTACTCGCAGGAGCTGTCGAGATACTTGGCATCGAAGTCGTAGAACTCGTGGTCGGTGACCACCCGTACCTCGGCCAGCAGGGACGCCTCGGGGCCGCCGCCGGCCTCGCCCTCGATCACCCCGCACTCGACCTCACGGCCGACGATCGCCGCCTCGACCAGCACCTTCGGGTCGATCTCCCGGGCGGTGGCGACGGCGGCGTCCAGGTCGGCCCAGTCGGAGACCTTGGTGATGCCGTACGACGAACCGGCCCGCGACGGCTTGACGAACACCGGCAGGCCGAGGCGCTCCTTGTCGGCGTCGCTGAGGCTCACCCCGGGGCGCAGCACCGCGTACGGGCCGGTCGGGATGCCCTCGACGGTGGCCAGCTTCTTGGTGAACTCCTTGTCCATCGCGGCGGCCGAGGCGAACACCCCGGCCCCGACGTACGGGATGCCGGCCATCTCCAGCAGCCCCTGGATGGTGCCGTCCTCGCCGTACGCGCCGTGCAGCGCCGGGAAGACGACGTCGACGCCGGCCAGCGCGGCGGCCGGGCCGTCGGCCGGGTCCAGCACCATGATCCCGTTGCCGGTCGGGTCGGCGGGCAGCACCACGGCCGAGCCGGACCGGTCGGTGATCTCCGGCAGTTGACGATCGGTGATGGCCAGCTGGCTGCCGTCGCCGGTGGTGAGCACCCACCGCCCGGCGCGGGTGATGCCGACCGGGACGATCTCGTACTCGTCGGTGTCCAGGGCGGCCAGGATGCTGCCGGCGCTGACGCAGGAGATCGCGTGCTCGGTGCTGCGGCCGCCGAAGACGATGGCGACGCGGGTCTTGGCTGGGCTGGTCACAGGGGTGCCTTTCGTTCGCGGCCTGCACGCGCCCGCCGGGCGAGGTCGGGGGAGCCCGGCGGTACGCGGTTCACGTCTTCGCGCTCACGCGGCTGACCCTACTCTGCGTACCCGCCCGCCGGGCCCTGACCGGCCCCGGATCCTCCTGATGATGCAAGGAGTAACCGCCGGGTAGCTGAGGACCCGGGACCCGCGTTCGTTGGGCGGCGGGCTACCGGGGTCACGCGTCGGCGAGCCCGCCTGTCTTTGCCCCGTCGACTCCGCCCGTGGCTCCGGCTCGACTTGCCTGCGCAACTTCAGCACTGACCACGGCAGACCAGGTCTGGCACCCCCAAACTTATTGACGTGCTCATGACGCCCTGTCAAGCGCCACCCGAATTGAGGCTCCAAGATCGTTGATCCCCGCATCCGGAGACACGCCTCGTAGGCGGTGAACGCCGCCGCGACCACCGGCCAGGACAGGTCGTGATCACAGGCCGACTATACGATCGCGCAAGCGCCCTCCGCGACCACCGCTCCGGCCGCAGAGTCCACACAGTTGTTCTGCCCGTTGCTCCGGCTCGACTCGAACCACCGAGCGGCAGGAATCTCGCAAGCGTTCACTTGTCCACCTCCTTCACCGCGTCCCTGGTATCCCGCGATATCCCGCCTCGACGCCTGTTTCAGTGTTGAACCGAGTGCAACGACGAGCGTTCAATAGGAACCGCATGAGACTCCCAGGTGGCGACCGTCAAACCAATTTCGCTGCCGCTTGCCTCCAGGTAGTCTGGAATTCTCGAGCCGATATTCGCATCCACCGCGTAGTATTCAATGACTTCAGCTATCCCGGCCAGCCTTGCATCAGGCGAGAGACCCATTACCACCTTCACTCCCCCCGAGCCAAGCGCCACGGTTGCCCCAACAACGACCCATGCAGTCAACGGACCCAAAACAGACGCTACCGCATGCCAATGAACACTACGAACTCCGCGCATTACCATTATTCCGGTGTTGCCCCTCAACACATCAAAAGCTGCCCGCTGTTCAAGAAGAACGGCTGCCGTCGATCGCAGGACATCAATCCTGATATCCAGCACCTGACACTCCTGCATAAGCAAAGGAGATTGCAAAGGATCAACATCTGGGTCGATGTCCGGTACACTCGATAGCGGCTCAAGCAGAAGTTCTTGTATCAACACGGAGATATTCCTAACGTTTTTGCAGAGATGCGCGCAAACGGATCCGCCTTTCCGGCTGCCGTCTTACCGGTCACCGGATTGACCGTTTGCCCTGCCGCGTTCCGATACACAACATAGCCGTCGGGGTTTCTGGACGAAGGATCCATTACCCGAACGCTTTTCACGTTCTTGTGCACCCCAGGCGCACCCTCAGAGATATCATAGCTATGCCCATAGCCCAATGCCGTTAACTTAGTGTGGGGCGGTCTATGATCTCTGCTCGTGGCGAGGGCTGGTCAGGTCAAGGCGGGGTCGCGGGTTCGGTTGCCGGATCTGGTGGGGGTCGGGGTGTTGACGGCGGCGTTCCCGCCGGAGTCGGTGGATCTGGCGATCGAGGAGTGGGATGCGCGGGAGCAGCGGCATCGGCTGCTGCCGGCTCGGTTGATGGCGTACTACGTGATGGCGTGCGTGTTGTTTCTCGACAGCGCGTACGTGGAGGTGTGGAACAAGCTGCTGGGTGGGCTGTCGTGGGCCCGGCGGTACCGGATGCGGCGGCAGGTGGGGATGCAGCCGTCGGCGGCGGCGCTGGCCAAGGCCAGGGTGCGGTTGGGGCCGGAGGCGATGCAGGGGGTGTTGGCGACCTCGATGCGGCCGATGGTGACCGACGCGGCCGCGGCGCCGTGGGCGTACTTCCATGGGTTGCGGAAGCTGGCCGCCGACGGGTTCACCATGAATGTGGCTCGGACGCCGGAGAACGCGGCGCGTTTCGGGATGCCCTCGAACTCGGCCGGACCGGTGGGGTATCCGCAGGTCCGGGTGGTGGCGTTGGCCGAGGTCGGTACCCGCTGCCTGCAAGGCGTCGCCGTGGGCGTGCTGGCCACCGGGGAGCAGAACCTGGCCCGCACGTTGTGGCCACGGTTGGGAACCGGGGACGTGGTCGTGGCCGACCGTAACTTCCTGTCGTACGAGGACCTGACCGCGATCGTGGCCACCAGCGCGCACGCGGTACTGCGAGTCAAGGCGGGGGTGGACCTGCCGGTGCTGCAGGTCCTGGCCGACGGCTCGTATGTGTCGAGGATCGCCGACCCGCAACAGGCACGACGGCTGCGCCGCCGCAAGACGAAGGTACCCCCTGAGCAGATCCCCGGCATCAGCGTCCGGGTGATCGAGTACACGGTGGAATCCGAGCCGGACGAGCACGGCAACCGTGAGGTCAGCGAACTGTTCTGCCTGGTGACCACCCTGCTCGACCCGGACGCCTACCCCCTGCGGGATTTCCCCGAGCTCTACCACGAGCGGTGGACCCTGGAGACCGCGATCGGTGACGTGGAGACCCGGCTGCGCGGCGGCGCCGAGGTCGTCCCGCGGTCCGGGCGCCCGGACCTGGTCTACCAGGAGGTCTACGCATTGCTCTGCGTCTACCAGGCCATCCGCGCGCTGATCGTCGCCGGTGCCGAACACGCCGACCTGGACCCCGACCGCATATCGTTCACCCGCACCGTGCAGGCAGCCGCGCGTCACGTCAGTGACGACGCGGCCTTTTCCCCCTGACGACCTGGCCGATCTGGTCGCCGACGTCATCTACGAGATCACCGACGAACGCAACCTCCTACCGGCCACGCCCCGCATCCGCAGCTTCGCCCGCCAACAACGCCAACCCGGACGCCGCTACCCCCGCCAGACAGACGACTACAAGAAACCCCTACCACCCCGCACCAAGATCAGGTTGTGGGTCCTGACCAGGCCAGACACGTTAAGTTGACGGTATTGGGCCAAGTCCGGGTGGGCTGCCGCTTGAGCGGTCTTGACCTCCAGGACGTGCTTGAAGCCTGTCGCCGTGGCCATCACATGCAGGTCGACGTCCGGTAGAACCGAGGCGTACACAGCCGTGTCAGCTTGCACGGTCGGCGTAGGAAGCGGATCAGGCCACGACAGGGTGAGGTCTTCTCCGTCGACCTGCAGGGTTACCAGCGGGGCCGTTCCGCCACCGCTGAATGTCACGTCGGCAGTCGTCGCCGCCGGGGCGAGCCGGCCATCCGGCTGCGCCGCCAAATCGGTCGATACCGGCACCCACGAGTCGGTCCCGGTCCGGATCCGCTGAGGCACGACGGCCGACTCCAGCGTGCGGGTGCCGTCAGGTTCCACGTAGACCTGGGAATACTCGTCACGCTCATCGAGGGCCTCGACACGGGCGGCACAAGCACGCGCGATCCGCTCGGCCTCAGCCGACGTGGCGACCTGGTCCACGCACTGGGGCTGAGGCGGTTCGGCTTCCGCAGGCGTAGACGAGAGCACAACCACACCAGCCAGCATCAGCACGATAGCCGCCAGGGTCCGCACCCAACGTCGGTGCGGGGTACTCGAACGGGTCAGGACAGGCGGTGTCACGCTGACATCCACTAAGACTCCAGTGACTTGATCGCGGTCTTGGGCAAGTTCTGATCGAGGCAGCATCGCTACCGCTGATGCGCCGAAGCGGGCTACGTCAGTGGATGCGGTTCGGTGTCAACCAGGCCGGGACGGGGCCCTGAGTCGGCTTCGATTCGGCTCAGCGTCAGTGCGGCGGCTGTGGCTGCTGCTGCGGTCGTGATGGCCAGGCTCTGTGGCCAGCGATGTCGTGGGCGGCTCGGACGGATCGGCGGCGTCTGGGCAGCATCCACTAGGGACCCCCGTGGCTATGCGTCATGTACGTCCGACCGTAGAGATCCATGGCCGTACCTGTAAAGGGGGCATCACAATCCGCTACCACAAACCTCCCTCACCGGACATCGAGCGACACAGAGTCATCAGTCGGGTACGACCGGCCACGCGTACAACTCTGACGAAAACCCGTCGACGTTGAGCCGAGCCACCCGTCCACCGATCGACGGAGTTCATAAGTCCACTAGTGACGGCAGGATGGGTCGGGTCGAGCATCCCAGGAGGTGGTAGCCATGTCCCCGTCCGTGCTGAACTCGTCCGTACCGCGCCGACGACTGGGCCGGGAGCTGCGTCAACTGCGCGAGCGGCTGACCCAGCTGCCGCAGACGTCGGTGGCCAGCGAGTTGGAGTGGTCGGCGACGAAGCTGTGGCGGATGGAGCGCGGCGAGGTCCCGGTCCGCTCCGGCGACGTCGTGCTGCTCTGCGAGTTGTACGGCGTCGACGAGGAGACCACCGAGATCCTTGCCGCGTTGGCGACCAAGACCCGGGAGAAGGGCTGGTGGCACGACTACGCCAGCCTGCCGTCCTGGTTCGAGCTGTACGTGGGCCTGGAGGAGGCCGCCAGCCGGATCCGCGTCTACCAGAGCCAGCTCATCCCGGGCGTGCTGCAGACCCGGGAGTACGCCACCGCAGTATTCACCAAGGACGTCGACGGCGTGCCCCGTCACCAGATCGCCGACCGGGTCGCGGTGCGGCTGGGCCGAGCCCGGCTGCTGACCCGGCTGGAGCCGCAGGCGCCGGAGTTCGACATCGTCGTCGACGAGGCGGTGCTGCGTCGCGTGGTCGGGTCGCGCCAGGTCATGGCGACACAGGTGCGTCGGCTCGCCGACGCCGGCCGGCTGCCGAACGTCTCCGTCCGGGTCCTGCCGTTCTCGTCCGACCTGCACGCCGGGGTGCTGACCGGCGGACTGTTCACCATCCTGGACTTTCCCGAGCAGTACGAACCCACCACCGTCTACCAGGAGTCGATCACCGGCGCGCTCTTCCTCGACAAGCAGGCCGAGAGCGACCGGTACGCTTGGGTCTACCACGACATCCGGTCGGCCGCCTTGAGCGAGGCCGAGTCGCGGGCGCTGCTGCTGGACACGGCGAAGGAGTACGAGCCATGACCGACCTGACCGGCGTCACTTGGCGCAAGAGCAGCCGATCCAACAGCCAGGGCGATTGTGTCGAGGTCGCCGACGGGCTGGCCGGCGTGATCGGCGTACGCGATTCCAAGGACCCCACCGGCCCGGTCCTGACCATCTCCCCCGCCAACTGGTCGGCCTTCCTCACCGCCACCAAGACCGGCACCCTCACCGCCTGACTGCACACCGCCTGCACCCCGCCGGGGTCCAAACCGCACCTCGGTGGACTCGTCGCTGACCAGAACAGTCTCGCCGGGTAGCGACCAGTTGCCGGAGTCGGCGCGTCGGTGCATCAGCCCCCGACCGCGACCGCCGGTGACGATCGCCGCACCGCCAGGGACGATCCCGGTCGCCCTCGGCGCGGCCGGGTCACGGTAATAGTCACGCTGGCGAGTCACGACACCTCACGATGCGGTACGGAGTGCAGGTCTGAGCCAAGTCGGGTTACTGCTCCCCACGGGAGTCGGCCAACACCTGCGCCAGATCGGTCACCAACCCGACCACCTTTCCCACAATGCTTCAGCGGCGCCACCCCATCCGCCACAGGTCGGATATCAGATGGCGCAAAAATGGCAGCTGCCCATCGATCTGCATTCCACCGTTTTTCCGTATCAATGCAGAGAATCTTGTCAGCGGAATAAACGCCGTCGCGAACGCAATTACACCCCCAAAGACACAACCCGCCACCATGATGCCAATGACCTCAGACGCGACTACCAGCTCCAATATTGCAATCAGGAATAGACCAGCCAGGAAGCACACCAAGAAGCCCCTGATCCCCCAAATCATCATCCTATACATAGTCGTGCTACGATATTCGCTACCATGGAGATCTGACATCGAGTTTCACCACCATTTCCAGCGCTTGATAATCCAGGTTTTAGCTACACCACCCTTACCGAAGGACACGCCGTCCGACACCTATCGCAAACACTCACTCAAGGCCTGGGTCGCCACCTGTTGAAGGCAAAGAGGTCGCGCACGACCATGCCGAACAGATTTGGCCCACGTTCAAATATGTCCATGTCCGCAAAGTACGATGTTTCTTCAACGCGACGGCACATCGGACGGATAGAAAACATCCCCAAAAAGATTCCGAGACCGACCGTCAAGATCAGTGCGAAGAAAACTGACATCAGCACCTCCACCGGCCCTTCCAGTAACAACGCCAGAATCACGGCAAAGATGACCAAGAATGCAAGCAGAAAGAGCCGCATGATGATCAACGCACGCCAGTAGGCCCAAGCTCCGCGCACACGCCAAGCAGGATCATCCGAGGAACTCACCGCTCAACCCACCTCCCAACTCGAGTGGACGGCTCGGACGGGACGGCAGCACACATGGACAGCATCCACTTGGGACCCGCGTGGCTATTGTGCATGTCCGTCCGACACTAGAGATCCACCCCATACCTGTAAAGGCGGTATCACTAGCCGCTAACACAATCCGGTCACCAGCCGGCAGCTGGACCAGCCCGCTGACTCAGCGTCGCCTGCCCTCGCCCCCTTCTATCCGAGGTACGGAGTGTCGCGCTGCTCAGCGTGGTGCCGCAGCCGCAGCCGTACCGTGTCGTGGATGGGAATGTCCGCGAACTCGGCAGGATCGACGAACCGCACCTCGGTGGACTCGTCGCTGACCAGAATCGTCCCACCAACGATCCGACCGAGGTAGGTGACGGTGAACTCCTGACGCACCTCGCCGTCCGCGTACGCGTTCACGTGCGCCGGGTCGGTGTAGACGCCGAGCAGCGCGGTGATCTCGATGTCGAGGCCGGTCTCCTCCTTCACTTCTCGGAGGACGCACTGTTGCAGTGTCTCGCCGACCTCCATCGTGCCGCCAGGCAGCGACCAGTTGCCGGAGTCGGCGCGTCGGTGCATCAGCACCCGACCGCGATCATCGGTGACGATCGCCGAACCTCCCGGGACGATCCTGTTCGCCCTCGGCGCGGCCGGGTCGCGGTAATAGTCACGGCGGCGAGTCACGACGCCTTCAGAGGTCGCGGTCCATCCGACGCGGGAGTACGGGAATCTTCTCGCCGGCCCCTGCCCCAGGCCAGCCATGAGCAGTAAATCGCCAACGTGCCGCCGCAGATGACTACCCCAAGCCCAGCGAGGAAGAAGAGGAGCGCCACAGTGCCGTCTGCGAACCTCGCGGCTTGCAGCAGAATAATTCCTATCCCCGGAAAGAGGTACATCAATCCGAGATCTCGGCGCTGAAAGCCAGCTAGCACTGGCACACCTCCGATAAGGAGGATAACGAAGCCCGCCCCGATGAGGCTGGTCCCCAGGAGCAGTGTAGCTACCACTAACAGGCTCGACATGACCGCACCTCTATCCCAGATTTCACCAGTACCGTGCGTCCAACGCGTCCTTGAGCATCGACGCATCGAGGTCGAGCATCGGCATCCTCCATTCGAAGTGGGCCAGGTAGCGCAGCGGCAACGTCACGATCAGCCCGAACACGATGACGATTGGCAACACGAACCAGACCTGCGGCCAGATGAAGATGCAGGGCAACGCCACGGCCATCGACCGCAGAAACCAGACGCTCAGCCGGTAGACCGCCAGTCGCCGGTAGCCGGACGGCGGACCGCCACGCGGCTCCTGCTCCATCACCCGGATCCCGCTTCCCACGCGCTGGCTCCCACGGGACCGAGTCTGTCAGGTAGCGTCCAGGGTGGCGGTGATGTCGCGTACCAGGTCCATGGTGTCCTCGATGCCGCAGGAGAGCCGGACGAAGCCCGGTGGCGTGTCGTCACCCCACTGGGCCCGCCGGTCGGCGGCCGTGTGCAGCCCACCGAACGACGTGGCCGCCGAGACCAGCGTCGACGCGGTCAGGAACCGGCCGACCCGGTCGGCGTCGCCCAGGTCGAACGACACGATCCCCGGGATGCGCCGCATCTGGGCGACCGCGACCGCGTACGACGGATCGGTCGGCAGGCCGGGCCAGCGTACGCCGGTGACGTCACGACGCCCGACCAGCGCGGCGGCGACCGCTTCCGCGTTGGCTGACTGGCGGGCCAGCCGCAGGTCCAGTGTGGCCAGGGACCGGTGGGCGAGCCAGCAGTCGAACGGGCCCGGCACCGACCCGGTAAGTTTGCGCCACCGCTTCGCATCGGCCAGCGCCGCCGCCGAACGGGTGGCCAGGTAGCCGAGCAGCAGATCCGAGTGACCGGTCAGCGCCTTGGTGCCGGAGGCGACCACGATGTCCGCACCCAGGTCCAGCGGACGCTGCCCGAGCGGGGTGGCGGCGGTGTTGTCGACCGCGACCAGCGCGCCGGCTTGGTGCGCCGCCGCCGCGAGCGCGGCGACGTCGCAGACGTCCAGGCCCGGGTTGGCCGGGGTCTCCAGCAGCACCAGTCGCACCCCGGCGAAATCCGGGTACGGCCCGGCGGTCGGCATCAGCCGCACGGTCACGCCGATCGGCTCCAGCACCGTGGCGGCCAGCGCCCGCACCGTGAAGTAGCCGTCGGCGGGCAGCAGCACCGTGTCGCCGGGGCGCAGCGTGGTCAGCAGCAGCGCGGTGATCGCCGCCTGACCGCTGGCGAAGACGAGCGTGTCGCCGCCTTCCAGGTCACCGATGGCCGATTCGAGCGCCCGCCGGGTCGGGTTGTCCTCCCGAGCGTAGCCGTCGCGGTCCGGCGACGGCCCGGTCACCGGGTCCAGGTGGTACGGGGCGGCGAACACCGGGCCGGGCAGGAACGGCTGGCCGGGGATCGGCTCGGGCAGCCCGGCGGCGACGCACCGGGTGCCGTCGCCGTACCCCGGGTGGCGGGAAGTAGCGGTCATGGCCTTCATCCTGACCAAGGTCGCCGGCCGGCGGCAGAGCCTATTCCGGTTTCGTGGCCCGCGTCATCAGCAGCGTCAACGCGGTGCGCGGGTCCAGGCCCTCGTGGCAGATCCGCTCGACCTGCTCGGTGATCGGCATCTCCACCCCGTGCGCGCGGGCCAGGTCCCGGATCGACAGGCAGCTCTTTACCCCTTCGGCGGTCTGCCGGGTGGCGGCCTGCGCCTGTTCCAGGGTCTCCCCCCGGCCCAGGTGCTCGCCGAACGTCCGGTTGCGTGACAGCGGCGACGAGCAGGTGGCGACCAGGTCACCGAGGCCGGCCAGCCCGGAGAAGGTCAGCGGGTCGGCGCCGAGCGCCACGCCCAGCCGGGCCGTCTCGGCCAGCCCCCGGGTGATCAGGGTGGCCTTGGTGTTGTCGCCGAGGCGCATCGCGGTGGCGATGCCGTACGCCAGGGCGATCACGTTCTTCACCGCCCCGCCCAGCTCGCAGCCGATCACGTCGTCGTTGGTGTACGGCCGCAGGTAGCCGGTGAGCATCGCCTGCTGTACGGCGGCCGTGCGCGCGGTGTCGGTGCCGGCGACGACGCTGGCGGCCGGCTGCTCGGCGGCGATCTCGGCGGCCAGGTTGGGGCCGGAGACCACCACGACCCGGTCCGGGCCGACCCCGGTGGTCTCGACGATCACCTCGCTCATCCGCTTGGTGGTGCCGAGTTCGATCCCTTTCATCAGGCTGACCAGGGTCGCGTCGGGGCCGACGTGCGCGACCCAGTCGCCCAGGTTGCCGCGCAGCGTCTGCGACGGTACGGCGAGCACGACCAGCCCCGCGCCCTTGATCGCCTCGGCGGCGTCGCTGGTGGCGGTGACCCGGTCGGGCAGCCGCACCGCGGGCAGGTAGTCGGGGTTGGTGCCGTACTCGCGGATCGCGGCGGCGACCTGCTCGCGCCGGGCCCAGAGGACCACGTCGGCCCCGGCGTCGGCGAGCACCTTGGCGTACGCGGTCCCCCACGAGCCGGCGCCCAGGACGACGGCCCGGCCGGTCCCGGTCACTGTCCCGGCTCCGGGGCGCCGGTGGTCCGGTTGTTGCGGCGGGCACTCGGGGTGTACAGCGGCGGGGCCTCGCCGCCCCGAATCTCGGCGACCATGTCCCGCAGTCGCAGCATGATGGTCTCGGTGATCTCCTCCAGCACCGCCCGGGTCGGCTCGACCCCGGCCCATCTGCTCAGGTCGAGAGGTTCACCGGCGACGACGGTCACCTTCCGGCCGGGCAGCAGGTTCAGTTTCCCGGTCCGCGGGTCGTACATCTGCTGCGGACCCCACATCGCCACCGGCACGACCGGGGCACCGGTGGTCAACGCCAGGCGGGCCGCGCCGGTCTTGCCGCGCATCGGCCACAGGTCCGGCTCGCGGGTGGTGGTCCCCTCCGGGTAGATCACCACCGCGCCGCCTTCGTCGACGCCGACGATTGCCGCCTCCAGCGACTTGATCGCGTCGACGCTGCCCCGGTGCACCGGGATCTGCTTCACCTTGAGCAGCCAGCGCCCGATGACCGGGATGGTGAACAGGCTGGCCTTGCCGAGGAACCGGGGCCAGCGGCCCGTCTCGTAGAGGAAGTGACCGATGACCATCGGGTCGGCGTGCGACATGTGGTTGGCGACGACGATCACCCCACCGGTGCCGGGAATGTGCTGCATCCCGGACCAGTTCCGCTTCGTCCATACGAGCAGGGTCGGTTTGACCACCATCACGATGAAGCGTCGCCAGAAGCCCAGTTTCCGCCGCGCCACCCGATCCTCCTCGTCACCGCACCCTGGCCACCACCCTGGCCACCACCGGGTCACCGCACCCGACCGCCGTCTTGCCGACCGACGCAGCGAATCATGCCCTGTCCGACCCGGCCAGAGCCAATGCGAGCCCAGCCGGCAGGATGGAGCGGTGCGGAACGCGACCTGGTCGGTGGTGCTGCCGGTCAAGCGGCTCGCGGTGGCGAAGAGCCGGCTGCGGGGCGCGCTCGACGGCGTACCGCATGAGGAGCTGGCGCTGGCCCTGGCCCGCGACACCGTCGCCGCCGCGCTGGCCTGCCCGCTGGTCGCCGAGGTGGTGGTGGTCACCTCGGATCCGGCGGCCACCGCCGCGTTGGGCGCGCTCGGGGCCCGTACCGTCGCCGACCCGGAGCTCGCCGCCCCAGACCTAGCCGCCCCAGACCTCGGGGCACCGGAGGTGAGCGGGCTGAACGCGGCGGTGGCGCACGGGGCCGCGACTGTCGGCGGCAGCCGGCCGGTCGCCGCGTTGACCGCGGACCTGCCGGCGTTGCGGCCGGCGGAGCTGGCCGCCGCCCTCGACACCGACACCGCCAGCGCCGTCGACACCGCAGGCACCAGGGCCCGCCGCTGGTTCGTGCCGGACGCCGCCGGCACCGGCACGGTGCTGCTGGCGGCCGCCGTCGGCACCGCGCTGCGGCCGGGTTTCGGCGCCGGATCGGCGGTACGGCATCAACGGTCGGGTGCCGTCCGGCGCGGCGGGGACTGGCCGACGCTGCGCCGCGACGTGGACACCGCCGCCGATCTCGCCGACGCGGCCCGGCTCGGCCTGGGTCGGCACACCGCCGCGCTGTACGCCAGCGGGTACCGTGCTGACATGCGGCAGAGGTCGGTGAGCTGAGATGCAGGGCACGGTGGCGACCTTCGATCCGGCGACCCGCAGCGGCACGGTGCTGCTCGACGACGGGGCGGAGCTGGCGTTCCCGGCGGCCGCGTTCGACGCTTCCGGGTTGCGGCTGCTGCGGCTGGGTCAGCGGGTACGCATCGAGCGTGACGAGTCCGGGCACGTCAACCGCGTTACGTTGCCCACATTCGGCTAGCTGGAGCCGGGCGAATTCATGCCAAGTTCACCGTGATCAGGTCATGATTACCGGGTGACGCCCGCCCCCTCCAGGCGCGCCGCCGCCCGTCCGCGCCGCGCAGCCGACCAGCCCACCGCTGACCAGCCCGCCGGCACCGGCCAGTCTGCCGCCGACCAGCCCGCAGCCGACGGCGGCGCGACCGCGACGCCACGGCCGGCCCGCCGTCAGTCGTCGAACGGCACCGCCCGCCAGGCATCGGCCGGCACGGCCCGCAAGTCGACGCCCGGCACCGCCCGGAGATCCACGGCCGGCAGCGCCCGCAAGTCAGCCGGCGGCACCGCCCGCCGACGCACCAAGGCGGCGCCGGACGCGGCGCCACAGGCGGCACCGGAGACCGCTGGGCCGGAGGCGGTAGCCGCGCCGGAGACCACCGAGCCGGCGCCGCAGGCGGTGGCCGAGTCCGCGACCGACGCACCGGCCACGCCGCTGCCGCTGCAGGCCCCCGACCCGGCCAACCCGGTGTCGGACACCGCCGAACCAGCCGAGCCGGACGAGCCGGCCACCCTGGCCCGCCAGCCGCTGCCCGACGACCGGTTCCTCAACCGGGAGCTGTCCTGGCTCGACTTCAACGCCCGGGTGATCGAGCTGGCCGAGGACCCGCAGACGCCGCTGCTGGAGCGGGCCAAGTTCCTGGCCATCTTCGCCAGCAACCTCGACGAGTTCTTCATGGTCCGCATCGCCGGACTGAAGCGCCGGCTGCAGGCCGGGCTGCCGGTACGCGGCGGCGACCGGCTGCCGCTGCGTACCCAGTTGGAGCTGATCGCGGCGAAGACCGCCGGCCTGGTCGCCCGGCACGCCCGCTGCTTCACCGAGGAGGTCCGGCCCCGGCTGGCCGCCGAGGGCATCCACCTGATCCGGTGGAGCGATCTGAGCACCGGTGAGCGGGAAGGGCTGCGCACCTACTTCCGCGAGCACATCTTCCCGGTGCTGACCCCGCTGGCCGTCGACCCGGCGCACCCGTTCCCGTACATCTCCAGCCGGTCGTTGAACCTGGCCGTCGCGGTCCGTGACCCGGACGGCGGTCCGGAGCTGTTCGCCCGGATCAAGGTGCCGAACAACGTGCCCCGGTTCGTGGTGGTCAGCCAGGAAGGGCTGGGCGCCCGGTTCCTGCCGGTCGAGGATCTGATCGCCGCCCAGCTCGGCCAGCTGTTCTCCGGGATGCAGGTGGTGGAGTGCCACCTGTTCCGGGTGACCCGCAACGCCGACTTCGAAGTCGACGAGGACCGCGACGAGGATCTGCTGCAGTCGCTGGAGCGGGAGCTCGCCCAGCGACGGTTCGGCCCGCCGGTGCGGCTGGAGGTGGCCGCCTCCATCTCCGACCACATGCTCGACCTGCTGGTCCGCGAGCTGGACATGGACAGCCACGACGTGCTGCGGGTGCCGGGGCTGCTGGACCTGTCCGCGTTGTGGCAGGTGTACGAGAGCTCCGACCGGCCGGACCTCAAGGACCGCCCGTTCGTGCCGGCCACCCACCCGCGGCTGGTCGAGGGCGAGGTGCCGCGCAGCGTCTTCGCCACCCTGCGCGACGGCGACATCCTGGTGCACCACCCGTACCACTCGTTCTCCACCAGCGTGCAGCGGTTCATCGAGCAGGCGGCGGCCGACCCGCTCGTCCTGGCGATCAAGCAGACGCTGTACCGCACCAGCGGTGACTCGCCGATCGTCGACGCGCTGATCGAGGCGGCCGCCGCCGGCAAGCAGGTGGTGGTGCTGGTCGAGGTGAAGGCCCGGTTCGACGAGCAGGCCAACATTGGCTGGGCGCGGATGCTGGAACGGGCCGGCTGTCACGTCGTGTACGGCCTGGTCGGGCTGAAGACCCACTGCAAGACCGCCCTGGTGGTACGCCAGGAAGGCAACCAGATCCGCCGCTACTGCCACATCGGCACCGGCAACTACCACCCGAAGACAGCCAGGCTGTACGAGGACTTCGGCATGCTGACCGCCGACCCGGAGGTCGGCGCCGACCTGACCGACCTGTTCAACGTGTTGACCGGCTACAGCCGGCAGACCGCGTACCGGCGGCTGCTGGTCGCCCCGCACGGGGTGCGCAGCGGGCTGATCGAGCGGATCGGGCGGGAGGTCGCCCACGTCCGCGAGGGCCGGGGCGGGCTGGTCCAGATCAAGGTGAACTCGCTGGTCGACGAGGAGCTGGTGGACGCGCTGTACCGGGCGTCGCAGGCCGGCGTACAGGTGGATCTGCTGATCCGGGGGATGTGCACGCTGCGGCCCGGGGTGCCGGGGCTGTCGGACAACATCCGGGTCCGGTCGATCCTCGGCCGGTTCCTGGAGCATTCCCGGGTGTTCCGGTTCGGCAACGACGGCGACGTCGAGTTCTGGATCGGCTCCTCCGACCTGATGCACCGCAACCTGGACCGCCGGGTGGAGGCGCTGGTGCAGGTGACCGACCCGGTGGCCCGCGCCGAGCTGGACCAGCTGATGAGCGACGCGTTCAGCCCGGACTGCGAGTCGTTCGAGCTGCACCCCGACGGCACCTGGAGCCGGCACCGGTCGACCGACGAACGGCCGCTGGTGCATCTGCAGGAGCGGCTGCTCCGGCGATTCATCGGCACCGGCAAATAGCTCCTGCTGTCACCGGCGGTCGGCGGGCCGGCAGCACCCTGTCGACAGCGGCGACCTCGGGCCGGCGGCGCTAGGCTGGCCCGATGGTGGAGGAGGAACGCAAGTACGAGGTCGAGCCGGGTTTCACCGTGCCGGACCTGTCCGGCTGTCTGCCGGACGGTGGCCGGCTGGTGCAGCAGCCGGCGGTGAAGCTGACCGCCACCTACTACGACACCCCGGATCTGCGGCTGGCCCGCGCCGGGGTGTCGCTGCGCCACCGGGTGGGCGACTCGAAGCCGTGGACGGTGAAGCTGCCCGCCGACGCCCCGGGCGTACGGCATGAGATCAGCCGGTCCGGTAAGCGCGGCAAACCGCCGACGGAGCTGGTGTGGCTGGTCACCGCGTACTCGCGGGGGGTGGAGCTGACGCCGGCCGCGACGGTGCGCACGGTACGCACGGTGCTGGAGTTGCGCGACGCCGACGAAGCGCTGCTGGTGGAGCTGGCCGACGACGCGGTGTCGGTGTTGGACGGCAAGACGGTCCGGTCGCGGTTCCGCGAGGTGGAGGTCGAGCTGAAGGCCGCCAAGCGGTCGCTGCTGGACCGGGTCGAGGCCGACCTGGTCGCGGCGGGGGCGACCGCCGGCGGGTTCACCCCGAAGCACGTACGGGCGTTGGGTGCGGCCGCCGCCGGTCCGGCGGAGCTGCCGGCGGTCGAGGACCTGCCGGCCAAGCCGACCGCCGCCGACGTGGTCACCCGGGCGGTCCGCGACGGCGTCGCCCGGATCCTGGCGCACGACCCGCTGGTACGGCTGCACGCCCCGGTCGGCGACGACGACACCGCCGTGCACCAGATGCGGGTGGGCTGTCGACGGCTGCGCAGCGACCTGCGGACCTTCCGGGCGTTGGTGGACCGCGAGTGGGCGGGTGCGCTGCGCGACGAACTGAAGTGGGTCGCCGGGGTGCTCGGCGGTGCCCGCGACGCCGAGGTGCTGCGGGACCGGTTGCGGCGTACCGCCGGGGCGGACCCGTTGGCGCCGCTGCCGTCGGCGGCGGTCGAGCTGATCGACGCGACGCTCGCCGACCGGCAGGCCGCGGCACTGGCCGAGGTGGACGCGGCGCTGCGCTCGGACCGGTACGTTGCCCTGGTGGAGATGCTGGTGCAGGCGGCCCGGGAGCCGCGACTGACCGGGGCTGCGTCCGGCCCGGCGACCGAGGTGCTGCCCCGGCTGGTGGCCAAGCCGTGGCGTCGGCTGGCGTACGGCGGCAGCGGCGTGGACGGTGCCGCCGATCTGACCCTGGACGCCTCCGACGAACGCTGGCACGCGGTGCGGATCAACGGCAAGAAGGCCCGGTACGCGGTGGACGCGGTGGCGCCGGTGATCGGCGGTGGGGCGGCGAAGCTGGCCAAGGCGTTGTCGAAGGTGCAGAACCTGCTCGGCGAGCACCAGGACGCGGCGGTGGCCGCCGAGACCTGGCAGGGGGTGCTGGCCGAGCATCCGGACGACCACGAGTTGGCGATGACCGTCGGCCGGTTGGTCGAGCGGGAGCGGGCCGCGATCCGGGCGGCGCGGGCCGAGTTCGCCGCCGCCTGGGAGCGGGCGTCGGCGGGGCAGCGGACGAAGTGGCTGCCGTGACCGAGGTCCGGGCCGCCGGCGGGGTGGTGTGGCGCACCGACGACACCGGGGCGGTGCAGGTGTGTCTGGTGCACCGGCCCCGGCACGACGACTGGTCGCTGCCGAAGGGCAAACTGGAGCCGGCGGAGCATCCGTTGGCGGCGGCGGTCCGGGAGGTCGGTGAGGAGACCGGGATTCGGGCGGTGCCGCAGGTGCGGCTGCCGTCGATCCGTTACACCATGCCGGACGGCAACCTGAAGGTGGTCGACTACTGGTCGATGCGGGCGGTGGAGGCGTCGGCCGGGCCGGTGCCGGTCGACGCCGCCGACGAGGTTGACGAGTTGTGCTGGCTGCCGTTGGCGCAGGCGCGGCAGCGGTTGACGTACCGGCACGACGTCGGGGTGCTGCACGGGTTCGCGCAGCTGCCGCCGGTGACCGCGACGCTCACCCTGGTGCGGCACGCGCACGCCGGCAGCCGGGACACCTGGCCGGGTCCGGACAGCGCCCGCCCGTTGGACACCGCCGGGCTGCGGCAGGCGCGGGCGTTGGCGGCGATGCTGGTGCTGACCGGGCCGCGTCGGGTGCTGTCGGCGTCGCCCCGGCGGTGTGTGCAGACGGTCGTCCCGCTGGCGCAGGCGCTGGATCTGCCGGTCGAAGTGGAGTCGGTGTTCGACGAGCCGGCCGCCGGCCAGCAGCCGGACGAGAACGCGTTGGCGGCGGCGGGCCGGCTGACCGAGCTGGCGGCGGCCGGTACGCCGGCCGCGGTGTGCAGTCAGGGCAAGGTGATCCCGGCCGCGTTGACGGTGCTGACCCGGCGGGCGGCGGCGGATCACCGTACCGCGAAGGGCGGCGGCTGGTTGTTGTCGTTCGCCGGGGAGCGGCTGGTCGGCGCGGACCGGCTCTAGCGGCTCTGTCGCATGTACGAAGGCGCCCACCGCCGGTACGCGGTGGGCGCCTTCGCGCTGGTGGTGTCCGGCCGGTGTGGCCGGACGGCTCAGCGGGTGGTTTTACGGGCGGTGGACTTGCGCGCCGGCGACTTCTTCGCCGCCGTCGACTTGGCCCCGGTCGACTTCGCCGCCGTCGACTTGGCCGCGGTGGACCGGGTCGCGGTGGTCTTCTTGGCCGTGGACTTCTTGGCCGGCGCGGCCGCAGCGGACCGGGTGGTCCTGGCGGCGGCGGTCTTCTTCGCCGTACCGCCGGCCGCCCGCTTCGCCGGCGCCTTGGTGGCGGTCGCCTTGGCGGCCGTACCGGTGGACTTCGCCGCGCCACGGGCGGTGCTCTTGGCCGCCGTGGACTTGGCCGCGGTGGCCTTCGTCGCCGTGGACCTCGCCGCGGTCGACTTGGCCGCGGTGGCCTTCGGCGCCTTGCCGCTGGCCACCATGTCCTTGAAGCCCGCGCCGGGCCGGAAGACCGGCACCGAGGTCTTCTTGACCTTCACCGACTCGCCGGTACGCGGGTTGCGCGCTGTTCGAGCCGCGCGGACGCGCTTCTCGAACACCCCGAAACCGGTGATACCCACCCGGTCGCCCTTGGTGACTGCCGACTGAACCTCGGCCAAGACGGCGTCGAGCGCCGTCGTCGCCGTCTTGCGGTCTCCCAGGCGAGCAGCGAGCGCATCGATGAGCTCTGCCTTGTTCACGAGTTCCCTCCCGTATGTGCAACTGGACTCAACGAGCCATTCTGCGCGCACGGTATGCCCTGTACCGGCAGGACACAAACATCTGCCGGAAAAAAGTCCTTGTGTCGTAACGGATTCGCCCCCAACCGGTGGCCCGGGCCGACCGGTTGGTATAGCCGGACGGTTGGTGGGCCACCGGATGGGGGCGGAATCGGCGTCGGGAACCCGTTGAGAAGGGGCCGGCTCGACGGTTGTGCGCTATGCCACGACGGGCTTGAACGACAACCGCCCACGCTCATACTCGGTGATGACCGACTCGTGACGCAGGGTCAGTCCAATGTCATCCAATCCCTCCATCAGCCGCCACCGGCTGAAGTCGTCGATCGGGAACGACCAGCCGGAGGCACCTGCCCTGACCTCCCGGGCGGCCAGGTCGACGGTCACCCCTGCGGCCGGGTCGGCCTCGACCAGCGACCACAATTCCTCAATGGCGGGCATTTCCAACTCGACCGGCAGCAGACCTTCCTTGAGCGCGTTGCCGCGGAAGATGTCGCCGAAGCGGGGGGACAGCACGGCTCGGAAGCCCCAGTCCCGCAGCGCCCACACCGCGTGTTCACGCGATGACCCGGTGCCGAACTCTGGGCCAGCGACGAGAATAGATGCTCCGGAATACGAAGGATTGTTCAGAACGAATCCCGGATCCTCGCGCCAGGCATTGAACAGACCGTCGGCGAAGCCGGTCCGGGTGACCCGCTTGAGGTACACCGCCGGGATGATCTGATCGGTATCTACATTAGATCGGCGCAGCGGGACGGCGGTCCCGGTGTGCACGGTGAACTTGTCCATGTTCGTGGTCCCGTCTCGTGGTGCGTGTCCGGCGGCGGTCAGTTGAGGTCCGCCGGCGCGGCCAGCCGGCCCACCACGGCGGTGGCGGCGGCCACCGGCGGCGACACCAGATGGGTACGCCCGCCCCGGCCCTGCCGGCCCTCGAAGTTGCGGTTGGAGGTGGAGGCGGAGCGCTCCCCCGGCCTGAGCGTGTCCGGGTTCATGCCCAGGCACATCGAGCAGCCGGCGAACCGCCACTCGGCACCGGCGTCGGCGAAGACCTTGTCCAGCCCTTCGTTCTCGGCCGCCTCCCGTACCTTGGCCGACCCGGGCACCACGAGCATCCGTACCCCGTCGGCGACCTTGCGCCCGCGCAGCACGTCG